>NZ_JBITFB010000014.1:183615-186967 GCF_044455625.1 Kitasatospora sp. NPDC051164
GGGTGTTTTTTTCTATTTGTTTTTTTTAAAAAAAAAAATTTAAAAAAAAACAACCCAAAATTTTTTTGGGGGGGGCCGGGGTTGGCCCCCGGGGGGGGGGGGGCGCCCCCCCCCCGCCCCCCCCGCCACTTCGCACCCTCCGGTCAGGCCAGGTAGTCGGCGACCATTTCGGCGAAGTCTTCCGGCGTGCGAACCTCGACGCCGAGTTCGGCCGCCTTGACCGCCTTCGAACTCGGCTTGCCACCGGCGGACGGCGCCGCGACAAGGATGGACGTCTTGGCGTTGACGCTGCTGCCCGCGCGCCCGCCGGCCCTCTCGATCAGCGAGTTCATCTCGGACCTCGCGTAGGCCGCCAGCACCCCGGTCATTTTGCCGGTGACCACCACGACCTTGCCCGTCAGCGGCCCTGCACCCTCGCTCGCCGACGTCTCCTGCTCTTCCATGTTGACGCCCGCGGCGATCAGCTTGTCGATGACCGGTGCCAGCGCGGCGACCTGCTCGACGATGACCGGGGCCTTCTCGGGACCGATGCCCTCGACGTCCTGCAATGCGGCTGCGTCGGCCTGACGGATGTCTTCCATCTTGCCGAAGTGCCGGGCGATGCGGCGGGACATGCTGCGCCCGGTGCCGAGGATGCCCAGGGCGCAGAAGACCCGGCTGAGGGGGAGTGCCTTGGCGGCCTCGATCTGTTCGGCGAGCTTGGCGGCCAGCTTGGCGCTTCCGGACGCTGCCGTGAGCTGCTCGGCGGTCAGGGTGAACAGATCGGCGACATCGGCGACGTCACCGGACGCGACCAGGGCCGCCACGTACGCCGGGCCGAGGCCGTCGATGTCGAGCATGTCGCGTCCGGCGGCGTACTGGATCAGCGCCGGAAGCGCGCACGCGCTGCCCTGCGCGCAACGCCACCTCTCCTGCGCTTTGTTGATCTTTCCGCCGCAGTTGGGGCAGACCTCGGGCAGCGGGACCTCCAGCGCCCCCGCCGGCCGCAGCTGGACCACGGCCCCCTGCACGCGGGGGATGATGTCGCCGGCCTTGTAGACCGTCACGGTGTCGCCGATGTGGAGGTCCCGACGGCGGATGTCAGCGGGGTTGTGCAGCGTGGCCCGGGTGACGGTGGAGCCGTCGATCTCGACCGGGGTGAGGATCGCGGTCGGTGCGAGGACCCCGGTGCGGCCGACCTGCCACACGACGTCTTCCAGCACGGTCTGCCGCTCGACCGCCGCGAGCTTTACCGCGATGGCCCAGTGAGGGAAGCGGGAGCCGAATCCGGCCGCCGCCTGCTCCGCCGCGTCGTTCATCTTGATCACCACGCCGTCGATCCCGACGGGCAGCTCCGCACGCATGGCGGCGATCGCATCCACCCGCTCCTGTGCTGCGGCGAGATCCGCGACGACATGGAGCCCTGCCGGGGAGTCCGCGGTGGTCTGGATGCCGACGGCGGCCACGGCCGCGAGGGTTTCCGCATGGGTGGCCCCGGCGGGCAGGTACGCGACCGCGTCCAGCTCGACCGCGCCGTAGGCCCAGAACGTCATCCGGAGACGGTACGGCCGGTCCTTCGCCCTGAGCGTGCCGGCCGTGCCGTTGCGGGGGTTGGCGAAGACCTGGGCGTTGTGCGCGGCCCGGACCTCGTTCGCCGTCTCGAACTGGGCCTGCGTAAACGCGACCTCGCCGCGGACCTCGATGGTGACCGGCTCGGTCAGCTGCTCAGGGAGACCGTCGATCTGGCCGATTACGTGGCTGATGTCCTCGCCGTGACTGCCGTCCCCGCGCGTGATGATCTGCACCAGACGGCCGCTGCGGTACCGGGCGGCCACGGCAGCGCCGTCGATCTTCGGCTCGACGGTGAACCCGCCCTTCGGCGAGCGTCCCAGCCGGCGCTCGACCGACACGCCCCATGCCACCAGGCCCTCGGCGTCAAAGACGTTGTCCAGGCTCAGGAGGCGGGTGGTGTGCGCGACGTCGCCGACGGGCGCGGCCCCGTCGGCGACGAGACCGGTAGGCGAATCCGGGGAGACCTCGGCGGGGTGCTCCTGCTCCCATGCCTGTACGGACCGCCGAAGCTGGTCGTACGAGACGTCGTCCAGGACGCTGTCGCCGTCGCCGTAGTACGTCCGCGAGGCGTCGCGCAGAAGCTGGAGCGCGGCCTCGTACTCGGTGCGGCTGGATGCGGCGGACAGCGCCTGAGCGGCGGGAAGAGTCGTCATGAGGGTGATCCTCTCGTAAGGGTCTGACAGTGGTCGGACGAAAGGGGGCGAGGCCCGGACAGGGGGTCCGGGCCTCGCCGGCCCCGGCCGTCGAGGGGAGTGCACGGCCAGGGCGAGCCGCGCGAAGCGGCTCCTTCGGGAGTGGCTTTGTGTTGGGGGCGATGCCCCGCCCTCACAACAACCACTATACACATAGAAAACTGAAGAGACAACAATCTTGAGATGGGGATGGGTTCGCCCCAGCCCCGGACCGGGCCTTCCTGCTTCGGTCAGCTGGTCGGCTCGTCGGGATGACCCGGTAGCCGGCGGAGCCCAAAGAGCCTCAGAAGGCGGGGTATTCCGAGGCCCGGCACCTGCAATTTCCTAGACCGTGTCGCCCTCGGCCCGGGTTTCGACGCGGTGCAGCACGTGGGGGGCGATGAGGTCGGCGCCACCGTCCTCCCAACGCACAGCCTGGAAGGCGTAGGGGGTGCCGTCCGCCATGCCGAAGGCGTGCCCAAGCCGTTCGGTTCCCCTGGCGCGCATGGCCAGGTGCGTTCCGTCTGCGTAGTAGGTGAGCGCCGGGTCGAACATGGTGGCCGGGCGGGTCACGTCCGACGCCAGGGGGCGCGCCCGGATGACGATGTCCGCGACCTGGTCGGCGTCGATCCCGGGCAGGTTCATGCGCCGGTCGGGCTCGACCTTCCAGGACAGAGGGGAACAGGCGGTTGACCTGATCCCGGACCCACTGCCATGCCTCGTTCGAGGCTTCCTCGGTGGCCTCGTTCGCCGAGGAGTGCCAGCCCTCGGCGCAGTCGGCGCCCTGTTCACCGAGGAGGGCCATCACCTCGGAGCGGGTGATCTCGTCGGGGAGCGGTGTCCCCGCCTGCATGCGGTGGACGAATCGGTGGAAGAGCTGGAAGGCCAAGGACTCGCCGTCCAGGTGGTGGGCGTAGACGATCCGCAGCACCTTTCCGTGCCCTTCGGAATCGGGGACCAGGGTGGCGATGGCGGGCGGCGGCGTCGTGTTGATGGCCATGGGGGTGCTCCGTTTCGGGCGGGGGCGGAGGGGGGGGGGGGGGGGGCGGCGGGGGGGCCGCCCCCCCCCCCGCCCCCCCCCCCCCCCCCCACAACACCAAACACACACAAAAACAAAAAAAGCGGGGGGC
>NZ_JBITFB010000014.1:186974-212630 GCF_044455625.1 Kitasatospora sp. NPDC051164
GTGGGGGGGGGGGGGGGGTGGGGGGGGGGGGGGGGGGGGGGGGGGGGGGGGGGGGGGGCGGGGCGGGCCGCCGCGCGCCCCCCCCCCCCCCCCGGGGGGCCCGGGGGGGGGAACGAACTGCCACGGCCAGAACGGCGGGCGGGTCCTGGTGGGGTACAGCACGGGCCGGGCTTGCTGCTCGGCGGTCGCCCGCTCGGCGCGTTCCCGTACCGCTTCCTCCAGGAGCCGGGGGTCGTTCAGCGCGTCTCCGCAGGAGACGGTCACGTGCTGACCGAGCCTCCAGAGCTGGGCGTTGACGGCGCAGCATGCGGCGTTGAGGGGGTCGAGGTCGTTCAGCCACCAGCGGTACTCGGCGGGGTCGGTGTCGAAGAACCGCATCGTGGCGGCGGCGGCCCGGGCCATGGTGCCGGTCCCGGCGGCGGCTTCGAGGAACAGATCGCCGGGCCTGCGGTCGGTGGAGAAGAGGATGTCGCCCATGTGGTCGGCGGCGACGGCCGGGGTGAAGAACTCGCCGGTCGACTGCCGCTCGCTGTAGCTGCGCATTCGAGTGATGAGCAGGCCGAGGATGTCGTCGGACTCGGCGCGGGCGGTGTCGGAGCAGTACTCCAGCAGCCCTGCGCGGACGAGGACCCGGGCGTAGTCGGACAGGCCGCGGATGTCGGTTTCGGTGGGGTGGGAGAGCCAGTCGTGGAGTGGGCGGGCGGCTTCGGTCAGGTCCGGGTCGTACGTCCAGAAGGAGTTCCAGCCGGCCCGAAGTGCGTCGATGAGCTGCTCGTCGTTCAGAGGGAGCAGGAGCGGGCCGTAGTCGGGGCCGTCCGGCCGCGAGGGGGCGGACAGAGCGAGCCCAGCCAGGGTGCCCACCGCGATGGCCCGGTCGCTGGAGCCGCCGCGGTTGGACGTCCACCAGGCATGCGCGGCGTCGGCTATGGCGTGGGCGTGGTCCCGCCCGCTTTCGGGCGCCATGGCGCGGCGCATTCCGGCGGGCGGGATGCCGTACATCGTCACGTCGCGTCTCCCGGCCCCTGCGCGATGAGGCGGTCGAGTTCGGCGACGAGCGGCGGCAGGAGGGTCCGCTTGCGTCCCAGGCGGCTGGAGCCGAAGGACTGCAACCTTCCGGGGTGACCGCTGGGCTGGAAGTCGCTGTCGACAACCCAGGTCCGGTCTCCGGGCATACGGGACAGGCGGTAGGCGGCCTTGTTGAGCAGCGTGCTGTGCTCGAAGAGGAGGAGTTCGGCGTACAGGCCCGTGACGTTTCCGGCCTGGCGTTCGCCCAGGACCGGCACGACGCCGGTGTGCTCCACGGTGGTGTCCTCGTCGGTGATGGTGGCGGTGAACGTCCGGGCGGCGCGCAGCGGGGCCAGCGCTCGTTCGGCCGCCTGATGGGCTTCGGGGAACCCGATCGGGTCGGCGGCGAGGCATCGCCCGGCGAGGGCGAGCGGGTCGCGGGTAAGGGCCTCCGAGAGCTTGAGGGGATCGAGTTCGCGCAACAGCGCGTCGCGCCCGAGGGTCACGAGGTACCAGTACTGCTGAGCGCGGGTGGTGGGGATCATCGTGTCCATGGGGTCCCTTCCTGGGGCGGGGGGCGCTGGCGGGACAGTCCGCCCAGCGGGTCAGTTCGGGGTGCGGCGTCGGCTCAGCTGCTCGCCGAATCGGCTTCCTCGGCCTTGAGGTCTTCGAAGTAGTCGCGGGCGCTGGCGACCAAGCCGGGGACGTCGCACCCGAAGGACTGGGCCGCGTCCAAGAGCGCCGCGAGCATCCCCGCCTCTCGCTCCGCTCCGGCGGCGACGACGGCGCACACAGCGGTGAGGTGGACGGGGTACGCCTCGCTGCGCAGCTCCTCGGCGGCCTGGTAGAGGTCCCGGGAGCTGACCCGCCCGTCTGTCAGGCAGAAGAGTTGCGCGACCAGATCCCCGATCACGCGGTCGGCGCTTTCCTGGTCGTCGACGACTTGGTCGCCGGGGTGGTTGAAGGCGACCTGGGCCATGGCTTCGGCCGCAAGGACGCCGAGCCGAACGCGCTCGGTCCGCTCGGGCACGGGCAACAGCGTCGTCGGGGCGTGCTGGTTGTACGCCTCCAGCGCCTCGCTGGCCCACGCCGCGCGGTCCGCGTTGGTGCACTCGCGGACGGGATTCATGTTGATCCCGGCGTTCCGTGCCACGGCGATGCGGGCGGCCTTGCGTGCAGTGATGGGGATGTCCACGGTTGTCCTCTGGGTGAGGTTCGAGAGTGCGGTCGGTGAGAGCGAGGCCGTCGCTCGATCACAGTCATCACATTACACATTGGAATAACAACACGCAACACATCAGGCCGGGCGACGGTCATCCGCCCACTTCGGGTAGGGAAGCGAAGGCATCCCGAAGACCGTCCTCGACCTCTCGGCCCGGGTCCGCGCAGCAGGCAGCAGGTACCGCAGGTTGCCGGGGTGACGAGCGGCGCGGGCGCCGATCGCCGGCAGGATCTCGGCCAGCCAGCGAGCCGGCTCCTCCTCGGGGCGCAGCGGCCGCGCCCCAAGAAGTTCGAGGCGGCGGACGACCCCGCCGCTGCCAGCCTCCCGGCCGGTGACCTTGGCTTTTGACCGTGCGCTGAGTACGGACCCGTCGGGCAGGAAGCACAGGGACCGGGCGGTGCCGCGGCCCGTGAACCGGGCGCCGAGCGCCTGGTAGACGATGCCGAGATGGCCAGGGGAGCCGATCACCACACCCTCGCCGGTGACCCGCCGGCGCGGCATGGGATCGGCGAAGGAGACGACCCCGCGCACCCCGCTCTCCGCCGCGAGCCGCAGGGCTCGGGACACCAGGAACGTCTCACCGTTGGCCGGAACGGAGGCGCTGACGATCAGGCGGGCCAGTTCGGCGCTCTCCACGTACGGAGCAAGTCCGGGGTAGGGGACGGTCAGCACCCGCTCGTTCATCGGGGAGGCGAGCACCACGACTCCGACCAGGACGTGGCCGTGCACGGTCTGATCGGCTGGGCCGGGCACGGCCTCGGTGTCCAGCATCCCGAAGCGGTGGATGGCCGCGGGCCATCCGGAGAGATAGTGCTGTGAGGTGACGTAGCGGCGTGCCGTCTGCTCGTCGATCCGGACGACCTCGTAGCGAGCCCTGCGGAAGCCTCCTTCCGAGGCGTGCCGCCAGCTGGGTACGCCGAACGACCACCGCTGGGCATAGCCTCGCGGGTCGCCGGCCACCATCGCCCGCAGCTCACCGGCGCTGGGCGTGACCGGCATCCCGTTCACGCCGCCTCCCGGACCGCGGCCAGGTGGCCCAGGAGGTCCTCGCGCCAGCGCAGCGCGTAGGGCAGGCAGTTGGCCTCGCTCTTGTGCGTGCCGCAGGTCCGCTCGAACCGGCCGCCCTTCGACCACGCCATGCTGTCGGCGGAAGCCACGTGCCGCCACGAGATGTCGAGTCCGGTCTTCTTGTAGCCGAAGGCGTGCAGCCTCAAGCCCATGGCGTGCAAGTCCTCCAGGATCCAGCTCGCCGTGAAGGTGCTGGGCCGCCGGCAGATGCTGCCCACACCGACGAGGGGTTCCTTGGTCAGATCGACGCCGGCCGCCGCGAACTTCTCGACGCACCGGGCGTAGTGGGGACGAAGCCATCCCTGGACGACGGGGATGATCGGAAGCTCGGGGGCGAGCTCGCGCAAGGTCAGGAAGTTCGCGACGGTGAGGTTCTGGTGCTGGTCGATCGTCAGGCCGGTCATGCGCAGCGCGTCGTCCTCGCACATGAGGTCCTGCTGGCTGGCCCAGGACAGCCGGCCCACCTCATCCCTGTACCTGCGGATCTGCTGCACGTACTGCTGCGGGGTCGTGCGCCATTCGCCGAACTTGGTGATCTCCGTGAAGCCGCCGCTGTCGAGCGCCCATGGGTGGCCGGCGCGGGGAAGGCTTTTGACGCGGGCGAGCTGGCGGTTCGACACGAACATCGGCACGCGGCTCTCCTTGAGCCAGTGCGGGCGGTGGACGCCGAGCCAGAACGTCGGCAGCGGCGGTGCCGCCTGTGCGGGCTGTGCTGGAACGAGAACGGGCATGACCTCTCCAAACGTCAAGGCATTGAGTGGGGGCGGTGCGGCCGCGCGGGACCTCCGCGCGGCGCGGCGGGCGGGGCTCACCAGCCGACGAGACCCTTGTGCTGCGCGGCCGCGAGCTCCCACAGACGCGCGTGGAGCCGGGTTGCGTCGCCGGGCCCGCAGCCGTACCGCTCGAACACGGCCCGGGCCGCGACGGTGCGGGAGCCCGCGAAGGCGAGGTCGCCCTGCGCGACACGGAGCCGGGTCAGGGCCCGTGTGGCTGCGACGAGCCGTGCCGCGTCGATGACCGGTGCGAGGCCCGGGCCGTGGGCGGGGGTGTGCATGAGGGCGGTCACCTGTTCGCCGACTTCAGGGCACAGGTTCTTGGCAGACGTCAGCCAAGGACGGCGGGCGCTGGTGAGGGCCGGGGACCAGCTCTGGCCGCGGTCGGTGCTGACCACCGCGCACTCGAACTGGAGGCTGACCCGGTACGTGAGCGACACGGCGGCCCGCACGTCCATGTGCTCCCCGTGAGCCACACCGCTCTGGGCAAGGCCCGGCGTGAAGCGCACCTGGGCGGCCCGGCCGTGGATGGTGGTCTCCAGCTCGTAGTTCGCCTGAACCACGGCTTCGACGTCGAGCTCACCGGGGCCCGAGGATCCCGGGAGGGGGAGGGCCTGGTGGAGCAGGCCGGCGCGGAGCTGCTGGGCGAGAAGTTCCGAGAGGTCCTGGGCTGTACAGGTTCCGGTGGCGTGCGTGATCGAGCGAATCCCAGCGCGTGCCGCAGCGAGCAGCTGTTCCTCGGCGACAAGCGGGTCGAAATCGGCTGAGGGCATGACGGAGCGCTCCATGAGACGAGGCGGGGAGAGGCGACGTACGACTGGCGGGTGCGTCGGGTTGTCGGGTGCGTCGGGTGGCCGGCGGCGGGGGAGCGCGGCCGGGGCGCGGAGTGAAGGCGGCGAGTGGAGGGCCGGGGCGTGAAGGTGCCGGGCGCGCGGTGGTGGAGCTGCGCCAGGGGCGGGCGGCTGTCTCAGCGCACCCCCGCGGGGCAGGGGGCCGCAGCGAAAGCAGTGGGTGCCCGGCCCGCCTGCGGCCGGTGACGGCGGAGCCGGGTGGAGGCGCGAGGGCCGGTCAGCGCTCGGAGGCGGGCAGCGGCGCTCGGTCGAGTTTGAAGAAGCACCGGCCGAGCTCCTGCGCGGACCACGTGAACGGGCGCCAGTCCTTCTCCCGGACGGTGACGGTGACGCCGGTCGGTGATTCCTCGACCGCTTCGACCCGCACGATCGGGAAGTGGCCGCTGGCGACGCCGTCGCGCATGAGGCGGTCCCCAGGCCCGACCTGAGCCTGGACCTTGCCGCCGGTGTACCGCGTGTAGGGCACCAGGACCTGCGGGATCCCTTCCGGCACGGCCAGCGCACGATCGGTCAGCATGTCGGCCAGGTGCTCTCTGATCAGCGCGTAGAGGCGCCGGGAAGGCGGCGCCTCCACCGCGAGTGCCACGAACGCCAGGCGCAGTGCCTCGTCGTCCAGGCCAGGCGGATATCCGCGGCTGTCGGCGCGGGTGAGGACGTCCTCGGCGTACCGGTGAGCCAGACGCCCGCGGTGGAGGGACCCGGCGGCGGGCGGACTCGCGGCGACGCACGCCGGGCAGGACAGCGGTGCGTCGGTGACGCGCACCGGGTCCAGGTGCTCGTAGTGGTGGACAACCGAGTACCGGCCCGCGTCGCAGGCCACGTCAATCAGAAAGCCGGTGTGGCTGTTGAGCAGACCCTCGTGAACGGCGCCGTCGTGGCCGATGAGGTTCTTGTGGTCCATGTCTTCTCCGCTGCCCAAGGGGCAGCGTCCTCGCCTTCGGTGCGTCGGGTGGGTGGCTGGTGGCACGGGCGCGGTGCTCGCGGCCCCGCGCCCCACGTGCCGTCCGGCCTACTTGCTGAGGTAGAACTTCACCCCCCGGCACACGACCAGGATCGGCCCCGTCGCGTTGATGATCAGCTGGTACGCCTCCTGCTCGGAGACCGATCCCGCCTCCGCCACGGTCTCGTCGAACCGGGTCTGACCTTGGAGGTAGCGGATCAACTCGTACTTGGCCATCGGCCCGTCGAGCGGAATCGTCGCCCCCATCGGCGAGTGGGAGTCGCTCAGGCCCCGCCCGATCCATCCGGCCGAGAGCTGGAGCGGGGCCGGGAACGGGACGCGGTGCGCGAGGTGCCGGGCGACGGCTTCGTGGGCGCGCTGGTCCCACATTCCGTTCCAGACATCGCTCGCGTTCCTGGCCTCCTCGTCGTACGCCGCCAGGGCCCGGCGCATGTTCAGGTACTCGTTGTCCTCACGGAAGAGCCGGGACGCGGACCAGTTGCCGGTTGTGTCGAAGCCGTCATCCATCGACTGCCCGTCGTGCTGGCGGCCGACCATCCAGTGCCCCGTGGACTCGTCTACGCCGAGCCACACACCCTCGAAGGAGCCGCGCCACTCGCGCCGCGCCTGGTCGACCACGGTCCAACCCTGGTGCTGCTCACCGGTCTTGATGCGCATGAGTGTCTCCTGATCTCGTCGGTAGGGAAGGGGTGGGCCGCTCAAGCCGAGGGGCGAGCACCACCAACTGAGATCACAGTACACAGTGAAATGTAAACACGCAACGGAGTTGGGTCGTGTGCCCCCGGGCGTCAGGGTGCCATCGGGGCGTCGGCTCGGATCCCGGCGGCGAAGGCGGAAGCCGTCAGGACCAGGACCGAGCAGCGAGTTACCCCCACGCGCGGCCGGCCTCCGGCTGCAGGGCGGGGTAAGCGGTGGCCAGGACCTCCTCTCCGATGAGAGCGGGCCCGCGCGAGTACGCGAGGGCCTCCTGCCCGTCGCCGGACTGCACAACGGCCAGATCCGCATGGCAGCCGGCGACCCTGTGCACGGCCCGGCGGAGGTCTTCGTTGCCGGTGAGCAAAAGCCTGCCCGGCCCGAGGGGATCGGAGGCGAGACGGGCGAGGCTGATGGAGCCGGGTGCGGGACCTGCGGTGCGGGCGGCGAAGTCCAGGCTCGCGTACATCTGGACGACGTCGGGGCAGCGGCGGCCGGCGGTGCGGCGGACGGCCACGCCGTGGCTTCGGCCGGCAACTCCACCAGCGGGAGGTTCGGGGTCGAGCAGGTGCAGCGTGCGGAAAGGGTTGGAGAGTTCGTCCTCGACGCCCGTTACGGCGCGGTCCCGGAGCGCGTACATGCTGACCAGGCAGGCAATGTCCGAGGCGACTACCGATCGGGCCGGGCTCTTGTGGCCGGCGGCTTCAGCGGCCGCCACAAGGCGCCCCTGCAATTCTGCGCGGCTGTACCGGCTGATCGGTGAGTACCCGAAGAGGTAGCGCCAGCTGGGCACATGGCACCCTTCGGCGCTCACAAGCCACCAATGAAGCAGCCACAGGCTGGTGTCGAGCTCAAGGAAGGGGTCTGCTCCGACTTCCTCGTCCAAGAGCCAGTGGGCACGGTCGGTGGGCACCAAGTCCCGGCCGTGCCGGGCGGCCAGTCCGAAAGCCTGGGACCAGAAGGCCATAGCCGGGACCATGCTCTTGCCGACGCCCAGCACGACGGTCGCGTCGGGGCGGCGCAGGGCGGCGTGGTCCTGGAGCAGGGCGAGGTAGACCTTGCGGAGCCACCCGCCGCGAGGTGGGTAACCGCGGTGCCGGCCGAAGGCGGGCAGGCAGCCGGTCATGGGGGTGTGGTTCGGCACGGTGATCCCTTGGTGAGGCTCAGTCGAGTGAGAGGGGGCTGCGGTCGGAGAGGGTGAGCCGGGCGACAAGACGCGCGAGGGGCTGCGCCCAGTCGGCCGGGGTGCCGGGGACGAGGAAGTCCTCGCTCCAGGTGGTGCCGTCGCCGACAAGCGGTCGGCTGGTCACCTGGACGTGGCGCAGGCGGGCTCCGGCGGGGTCGATTACGAGCTCGTAGGACCGGTTCTCGGTGTCGATGTACCAGCTCAGACAGCCCTCGGCGTCAGGGCATCCACAGGCCGGCATGTACACGCGGGTCCGGCTGGGGATGGGCAGGACGGCGCGCAGCGCCTGAGTGACGGCCTGGCCCTCCGTGTGGTCGTGAACGTGCGCCACGTTTCCTCCTTTCGGCCCGGCCCACGGAAGTGGGCCGGGCCGGTCGGCTACCTGCTGGACGTGAGGGCGTCCAGCAGCTGGTCGGTGGTGCGTGTGGCGATCGCGAAGCGGATCATCTTCATGACGTCGTCGCGGTGGCGGGCCATGTCGCGCGCCTGGGCGAGGGTTTCCTCGGCAAGGCGAGGCTGTGCGAGGACGTCTCCGCAGCCGACGACCGCCCGGGGGCCCAGTTCCCAGACGAGGGCATTGACGGCGGCTCCGGCGGCGGCGAGGGGGTCGAGTTCGAGCATGACCCAGCCGCGCTCGGCCGGGTCCTCGCCATCGCGGCGCAGCTCCTGCGCGGCGGAACGAAAGAGCCCTCCGGTCCCCGCGGTCGGCTCGAGCGCCCACTCGCCGCGCTGGTGGGGCCGCTTTTCTGAACTGCCTTCGTTGGCCAGCATCGCGACGATCAGGCGGCTGACATCGGGCGGGGTGTGGTACTCGCCGAGGCTGCGCCGGGAGTGGTGGTGGCGCAGGCTCGTGATGACCCACGAGAGCAGGTCGATCCGGGACCGTTCGGCGGGGTCGGTGTCTCCGGTGTGCTGGAGGACCCCGTGGCGCAGCGCTGCCCGGGTCACGGCCCGCACGCCCGCGAGGTGCGTGTCGTGGAGATCCTCTCTTGTCCAGTCGAACAGCGGGCGGGCGGTGGTCCACAGGTCGGGGCGAAGGCGCCAGTAGTAGTTGGCGCTCTCAGCCAGGCCGCGGACCAGGACGCGCGGGGGTTGTGCGGCGATGTATGCGGCGATCGTGTCGGCGGCCTCGGCGCCCGGGGACTTCTGGGGCCACAGGGCGAGGGCGGCGACGACCCCTGCGGGGATGTCCAACCGGCTGCCGCCGGCGGCGTACCAGGCGTCGGCGACCGCTTCGCCGAGGACGGAACCGGGGCTGCGGCTGACGGTGATCGGAGGGCAGTCGGTCGTGCCGGCGTGCCGGGCACAGCCTGGATCGGTGCAGTTCTGGGCCTTGTGGGTGAGTACCTGGTCAACGACCTCGATCACGAGGGCGGAGGTGGTGTCAGTGGACATGAGGGTTCCAGGGCGTAGGTGGGACTGCTGGTCAGGAACAGGAAGGCAGGGGCCAGGGCCGCGGGCGGGAACGCACCGTCCGCGGTCCCCCGGACCTGCACGTTGTGGTGACGGGTGCCGTACGAGCGGCCACACCCGGCACATTCAGAGGACTCCGCGGCGGGACAGATCCGGCTCGCATAGGGAGCACGACCCGCACGGCGCGTGCGCGGTGCATCCCGGTTCCGGGAGGGCATGGGCCGCGCCGTCCTCGCGACGGATGAACTTGGGCCACTCGCGTTCGTACAGGAACTCACCGGCCCACTCCCGGGACTGGAATCCGGGGATGCGCGAGGCGTCGTTGGCCGCATCGGGCTGGGCGACCCACGTGGTCGAGCCGTCCGAGAGGGTGTGTTCCCACACGTACCCGTGCACGGTGGGGCTTGTCTTGTTCACCACGAGGAACCCGCGGGTGTAGTCGTTGTGGGCGGGCTGGAAGTCGATGCGCTGGGCGAGGCCGGGCAGCATGATCACGCCTCCGAAGGGTGAGTGCGGGTGGTGTTGGGGGTGCGGAGTTTGAGTGAGCCCAGCCCCTTCGGTGGCCTGCACGCGCTCCGACTTGGGGTGCGAGGCTCATTCCTGGGCGACCAGGGCGATTAGGTGCTTGCTCGTGTGCCGGGCGGCGTAGTGCACGCATGGAGAGGTGGACTTGCGCAGCTCAGGGGCTCGGGCTTGCGGCTTGCGGGGAACCGGATGCCGGACTTCAGAGGCTCACTACCGTCACCGAGTCGCGTCGGCGGAGTTCTTGACCACTCGGCCGCGCGGGGTGAGGATCCACACCTCGTCGGGTGCTTCGCCCCGTTTCGGCGCGACCTGGGTGGCGGAGCGCCTCCACACGAGCAGATACGCACTGGGGTCTGCGTCGGGGAAGTCTGCGACCGGACTGTCGGCGAGAGGCGTGCCGTATTTGACGCCGTCGTAATAGGTCGGGCCGTGGTGGTGGGACACGCGGCGCTTAAGTGCCCGCTCGGGAACTTCCTGGTTCGGGGCGAACTCCATCGCCGTCAGACCGGCCGGCTTCTGCCGGCGCGACGGTATGAACGTGAAGTACACAGTCATCGGCGCTAGTTCCCCGAGTCGGTGAGAGCGGGCTGAGGTGATGTTGGCTGTGCCCCACCGCGCCGCCGTGGGTGGCGGCAAGGCGGAGAGGCGTTGCCGGTCGGGTCGGACTGCTTGGCTTTCAGGCGTTCCGCGGTGCGCTCGGCGCGGCGGCGTACTTCACGCACGCGGGCATGGAGTCCCGCAGATCGGGGCCGCGCAGCCCGCGGCTTCCGCGGGGGAGAAGACCGCACTTGAGGCGCTCTCGGCCGTCTTGGAGTTGCTTGAGCACCTTGTTGGCGCACCCTCCGCAGATGGCGGAGGGGTTGTCGAGATCGGCGCCCAGAAGCGGCACCCGGGTCGCGGGGTGCTCGCCGCGGTCGAGGTGGATGCGTATCGAGCCGCGGCCGGACCGAGCCGGGGCGGGGATCAGGGGCGTGGTCATGATGGAGGTCCTTCCGGGCGGGATATCTGTCGGGGCGGCGGCACCGAGGGCATCGGTGCCGCCGGGGGCTTGTGGTGCTACTTGGCCTTGCGCTGGTCGACTCGGTGGGCCTGTGATGCCGCGCGCATGACCTCGTCGAAGTCGAAGCCGAGGCCATGGGTGTAGGCGCGCAGATCGTTGAGCAGCACGTACAGCGCCTTCGAGAAGGTGGAGTAGGCGTCGTCTGCCATGTGCACGCGGAGGGCGGCAGCGGCGTCGCTCGCGTGCACGTAGTTGTCGAAGAGGTGGTCTTCGGCGGCCGAGTCGTCGGTGTTGGTGATCGGCTCGACGTACGGTGCAAGGTTCGGCATGGCGGCCAGCGGCCGTTCGTCGAGGCGCGCCCTTGCGTCGCCGTCGAGGCAGCGCTCGAAGTCGGCCCGCATGTGGCTGGCCAGGTGCATCAGGTCGGTGGTGACGTCCACAAGGGTCAGCCAGATGTCGTTGCTGCTCTGGCGGTAGGCGAGAAGGGCAGCGGCGACCTCATGGGCGACGGCAACAGGCATGGCAGGGCTCCTGAACGGCAACGGGGTGGACTCGGCGTGGACTTGAAGACCCGCCAGCGATATGAACAATCTACATAATGAAATACGAATACGCAACGCCGCGAGGTTAGTGAAGGCGGGGCCGGTCAGTCAGCCGTCCCCGCTCTCCACCGAGTTCGAGCGCTCAGCGCAACCCGTGGCGGCGCGAAGCCGCTCTACTCGCTCCCGCCCGCATCCCTGCGCGCCCGCAGCTCTCCAGGCGGCTGCCGACGGGGCATCGTGCCGACGAAGACCAACAGCGCCCCCAGCGCCACCCCGGCGGTAATGATCGCGCCCACAACGCTGCCGGGCTCCAGCATCCACACGCTGACCAGGGCGACGGCGGCACTTGGCACGCCCCATCGAAGCGCCCATCGGCCCCATGGGCTTGGGCTCTTCCTACCGACAACCGGCATCAGTTCCTCCTCGGCTCTGGATGCCGGCCGATACCTGCATCTGTTCGTGAATTCTGCGGCCCGGGAAGGGGGCCTCCCGGGCCGTGACTGGGTCAGGCGCAAAACTGCTCACCGTCGAAGTACGCCCCACGGGCCATGCGGGTGTTGGGAAGGACGCCCGAGACAACCGGGGAGGACAGGCCCGGGACGTCGACGAAGCTCGTGTATCGGTCCAGGGGCCGGGCGGCCACCCGGGTGTCGCCCCAACGGTGCCCGACCGCGTTCAGGGGGCCGAGGGCCACGTTCAGGTCGTTCATGATCGAGAAGCCGAGACCCTGGTAGTAGCTTTCCAGCTCCGGGAAGCAGTTAAGGGTCAGCAGCCCGTAGCCGGCGCGTGTGAAGCGGCGTACGGAATGCCGGATGAGTTCGGCCCCGATGCCTCGCCCGCGCTGATCGGGGTCCACGGCAACCGCGGTGATGATCGCGATTCGTTCCGCCAGAAGGTGCGCCAGCGGCACGTCGAGGCCGGGATGGTCGAAGAGCCACAGCGGGGCACCTCCGAGGAGGACGCCGAACGTCTCGCCTTCATCGCTTTCGGCCACGACCATCAGGGCCCGGAAGGGGGAGAGGGGTCCTTCCTGCGGCAGGGACAGGTTCGGCCGGACATCCTCAAACGCGTTGGGATCGTCGGGGTTCACGTCGGCGAGGAGCCGCATGACGGCGTCCGCATCGGAGGGCGCCGCGTCGCGAAGGGTGATGCCGGGCAGACGGGTGCGGTTGGTAGCCATGGTGACTCCTGGAGTGCTGCGAGGCGTAGTGCGTCGCTTCTGGAGGGAAGGGCCGCCGGAGGCTCCCTCAACGGCGGCCACGGTCATGCTGGACCGGGGCGGGATCCGGGCCACCGGGCCGGACCGACCGGAGCCGAAGAGGCTGCTGGGCGGCGGGGATGCCAGCTGATACCTGCATCCGTGGTGCACTCCCCGGCCCCGGAGGCTAGGCCTCCCGGGGGGCGGGGGTTCTGTCGACGTGACGAGCGGGGCGCGGCGGACCTGATGTGCACGGTCTTGGCAGGACTTCTCCGGTGAAGGCCGGGTGCCTACGACCGGGGGTGAGGATGTCCGGACTCGGTGGCGGCGAGGTAGGTCTCCAGGCGGGTGATGCGTGCCTGAAGCTGATCGCGGAGGCGGAGGGCAGCCTGTAGGTCGCGCTGGGTGGAGGTGCGCCGGTCGGGGGTCCGGTACTGGGCGTATGTCCGGTCGGCCTCGGAGACGCGGTCAGTGTCGGTCTCGTGGACGGTCAGGACCGCCCGGATGACTTGGTGTGTGCTGGCCGCGACCAGGGCGGATGCTGGCCTCGAAGTCCAGTCGCCTGTGCGGATGGTGACGGGGAAGTCGGTGGTGTCACCCCCGCGTGCCAGGGTCAGGCCCGGGGCCAGGACCTCCGTTCCGTCGATGGTGAGGATCGGGCTGTGTTTGACCGGTGCTCCGTAAGGGAGCGGGCGCGTGCTTCCGCTTCGTCCGAAGGTCAGGCTGAACCGGGTCGGGACGAGGGCGCGCAGCTTCTCCGTACCGAGGAAGATGTCTCCCTGCGTCTCGTCGTCGTAGGCCGGGGATACGGCCACCATGCCAGCAACCTGATTGCCCTCGACGGCATACATGTGCGCGGCTACCTGGTGCCGCACCATGGCCAGCTCCGGACTGGTGGGCTCCAGGCGCTGGACACGAACGGGTCCGAAGATCGTGGCGGCTGTAGTGGTCTGGGACATGCGGGGCTCCGTAGGGCGCGAGAGGCTGTGCGTCGTGTGTCTGGCGGGAGGACCGTCGGAGGGTCCAACAGGGTGACCAAGGCCGTGGTGGGGCCGGGGGCGGGATCCGGGCGGTAGGGGGCCGGGTCGACCGGAGCCGAGGAAGCTGCCGGGCGGCCCGGGTGCGCTGTGCGGTGGGGCGTCAGTAGATGTGGCGGCCGTCAGGAACGGTCTGTCCGATCAGGCGCCAGGGCGGGCCGTCATTGAGAACGCCCATCGGGCACCGATCCGGCCGATGCGTCGACAGGTCGGCCTCGATGGCCGTGTACCAGTGCTGCGTGAGCGGGCATCGCGTTCCGCGTGCGCATCCCGGCCGCTCCGCGACGAACACGTGGTACACGTCCGGAGAGGTGGGGAGGGATCGACGGAACGATTCGGCGATGCGCTTGCCGTAGGCCGCCTGACTCTCGCCCCGGTAGCGGCGCCAGACCTCCTTGCCATAGACAAACTGGGTCTGGCCGTCGCGGTCGAGCCGCCAGCGCAGTGAGGAGCCGTAGCGCGGGCTGTCGGGGGACGACTCGTCTGCGCCCGCGGGCGCCGCTCCGGTCATGTCGAGAACGGTCTGGCCGGTCCCGGCGAACGCCTGGGGCACGGCCAACGCCCAATAGGTGGTGGCGCTCTCCTGCCACTGGTACGGCCTCCGCCGCTCGTTCTGTGTCCCCGCCTTGCGGCGCTTTATGAGCGGCTTGTTCCGCTTCATCTGTATCAGTCCCCGGATGCGCTGGGACGGCGCGACGCCTAGAGCTGCGCTCGTCAAGTGGGTTGGTGTGGTGGGGCGTTGGCCCGACCTGAGAGAAACAGTACACATTGAAAAGCTAATACGCAACGCCCTAGGAGGTGTCCCCACCACGCCGTGCAAGCTCCGCACCCGCTTGGAACCGGTCCCAGGCCAGCCGGCTGTCGACCGCGTCCTCAATCGCGCTCCAGACCAACCCTCGTGCGGGGTCCTCCGGAACGTGGGGCTCACCACGGTTGCCCCGGATCACCGTGACCGTCTCGCCGACCGGCGGCCGGGCCCGGTGGACGAGGATGCAGGTGGGCGTTCCGTGGCCCGGGATATAGGCCCCGGAGGTATCAATGATCCAGCGCGCATCGAAGCGGGGCAGGAAGTCGGTGATGTACCGCTTGCCGAACTCCCGCTTCATGAACGAGTTCGCGGTCAGCTGCGCCACGAAGCCGCCCGGGGCGGCCAGGTGCTCGAGCATCAGCGCGGTGAAGGGCAGGGCCAGCGAGTACTTGCCGACCGCCACCTGCGGGTACGCGGCGCGGACCTGGTCGCGGACGGAGGGGTCCTTCGGGGTGATGTACGGCGGGTTGGCCACGCACGCGTGGTAGGCGCCGGCGGCCAGCAGGGGCTCGGTGCGGTCCAGCAGGGAGTCGGCGGCGGCCACGTTGACGGGCCACGACGCCGGGACGCGGTCCAGGCTCAGGCCGAGGACGTGCGCCGAGCTCGCCAGGAGCCGGTAGGCGGTCAGCGCGGCGGCGTACGCGTCGAGGTCCACACCCGACACTGCGGCGAGCGCCCGCTCGACGGCCTGCGGCCCGTGCCCGACCGGAGCGGGCCGGCGGCCGCGGATCGGCGGGACGCGGACCATGTGGAACGCGGCGACGGCGATGTGCCCGGTCCCGCAGGCAGGGTCGATCATCCGGACATCGGCCGGCCCCCACTCCTCCATCGCCGGCTCCAGCGACAGCCGCAGCAGGAGACGGGCGACCCAGGGCGGGGTCTGGCACAGGGCGCGCCCCTTGCGGGCCTCCTCGGACAGCAGCTGGTAGGTGTCGCCGAGCGCGTAGCCGTCCACGCGGTGCGCACCTTCCAGGGCGGGGTGCCGGTCCCAGAACTCCTCGATGGCGGCCCAGGCGGCCGCGCCGAGCGGCTGCTCCCACAGCGGCAGTACGGCCGGATCGGAGAGTGGGGTGAGCGCGGCGTGGCAGTTGGCGAGGCTCTCCAGGGACTTCAGCAGGCCGCCCGGGCCCGGCGGGCGGTCGTCGGCCGGGGCCAGGGCGTGGTCGTGGGCGTGCCGGGCGAGGGCCGCGGCGTGGATCCACAGGGCCGCCGTGCGCCGGTCGCCGGTGTCGCGCGTGACCGTGGCGGTGAGCTTGTCGTAGGCGCTCGGTGGCAGGGTGCGGGTGGTCATCTTTCCTCGCAGGTTCGGGTGCTACTGGCTGTCGGTCATCGCGGCCCAGACCTCGGCGAAGGCAGGACGGGCCTTGTCCTGCACGCCGGCGGGGGCGGTCACGTAGAAGTCCTCGGCCGTCCCGTACGTCTTGGAGTCCGGGCGGACGCGGGTGCGCACGCGGGCGATGCCGGCGCCGTGGGCGTCCGTGGAGTGCTCGACCGGGCGGTTCAGCGCCGTGGCCGCGGTGGTCAGGAAGGCGCCGGCTTCGGTGCGGCTGCCGGTGCGGACGGTTTTCACCGACCGGTAGACGGTGCCCTTGATGCCGTTGTCGCGGCATTCGGGCTTGGCGCATCGGTCGCCGTGAGCGGTCTTGCACTCGGGCCGTCGGCCGGCGGTGTAGACGCGCTGCACCCGGTAGACCGCCCAGGGCTCCTCGTTGAGCCGGGCGTCGAACTGGCCGAGCGCCTCGGTGTTCTGGTCGTCGGTGACCCGCCGGAACAGGGTGTCGTCCTTGTAGAGGGAGCTGTTGTCGTTCAGGGCCATCGACAAGTACTCCAGGCGCAGCACGCGCGCCGCGAGGTCGGGGTACTTCCGCAGCCGCTTCAGGTGGTCCGGCGTCGGCGAGCACACCCCAGAGAACGGACAAACCGGGCAGTACGACTTGGACATGTTGATCCCGAGGTGGTCCTTGACGTAGCCCTGCACGTCCTTGCGGCCCCAGCCGAGCCGGAGCAGCGGGTAGTCCAGAGCGAAGGTCTGGCGGCCGGCCTTTTCGTTGCGCTCGGCCTGGGCTTTGTTGGCCTTGACCGCGCGCTTGCGCTCGTCGGCGTTGTAGCCGAACAGCTTGCCGACGGTCTGGCCGCCGGCCTCCCGCAGTTGAAGATCGTCAATGGCGAAGGCCTTGAACTTCTGCGCGCACTTGTGCCCGCCCGCGTACTGCGGAACGGTGCCGTTGGCCTCCAGTTCGTCCATGAGGGTCCACTGGCCGCGGTCGAAGACCTTGCCGGGATTCGTGGTGTCGGAGAGGACCTGGATGCCGGCGGACTCCAGGTGGCCGGCGCGCGCGACCTGCGTGTACCGGATGCCTTTCGTCCGCAGCAGCGGCAGGACGTGGTTCTCGACGTCGGCGATCGTGTCGGGAAACTCGAACCCGGTCATCGCCGTCACGATCGAAAAGTCGGAGAAGTCCTTGGCGATCCCGAAGGCGGTCGGATCGTTGATGATCGCCAGGGCAAGCGCCGTCGAGTCGACGCCGAGACCGAAGTTGAGCGACTTGTGCGTCGTCGCGCGGAAGGATTCCAGAGCGTCCGTGGAGGCGACCTCGGCAGGAGCCGGCACGCCGGAGTACTGCGTTGCGGGGCCGGCCTTGTCGAGGTCGGGTTCGAACAGGGCGAGGGAAGTCATGGGCGTACCTGTGGGGGAGGGGCGGGTGCGGCCGGGGAGGGCCGCACCCGCCGAGGGAGAGGGGGATCAGGGCTGGGACTTCGCGGCGCGTGCGGCGTCGAGGCCTGCGGGGGTGAGGAAGGGCCGGTGCTTCGGGCCGGTACGGCCGTCGTCGCCGTCGGCGTCCCGGTACTCGACGAGCGTGAGACGGGCGAGGGCTGCGGCGGTTGGCCAGCTGACGTCCCGCAGCGCGCCGTCCTCGTCGGCGGAGTCGACGGCCGACAGCTGGGAGTCGTTCAGGATCGCCCGCCGCCCGGCGCCGGTGATGAAGTACGGTCCAACGCCCTGCGCCTGCGCCAACTCCGCCGGCAGCCGGAAATCGTCGCCGTCGTTGCGGTAGACCAGGCCGTCGTCCAGGTAGACCTGGAGCGTGGTGCGGCTGCCGTGTGACGTGAGGTGCCCCGACGGATGGGCACATGCGGCACGGAGGTGCTGGGGCGCCGGCGGGTAGGACTTGGCCTTGGCGCTCATCGCGGGCCCTCCAGCGCGAGAGTCGGCACCGCGGAGAGTGCTGACGCCTGCGCACCGATCGCCGCCGCCGTGACCTTGAGTCCGCAGCCTGGGCGCTCGCACTCCTCCGTCGCCCGCGGGTTGGGCCACCGGCAGTCCGGACAGCTCCACATCAGCCCCGCCGAGACCGCCGCTGAGGAGATGGCGGCCCTCTGCTCCGTGTCGGCAGCGTCCAGGAGCTGTTCCAACACGGTGGGGTGCGGGGCGTGGTGGTGACTGTGGTCGTCGAGGACGACTGTGTCCTCGACGACGACGCGCAGCGGTACGGTCCCGTCCGGCCGGACGACGTGCTCGGGGTCGGCGCTGTCGAGGTGGACCGAGACCCGCACGACACCGTCCTCGGCGTCCACGTAGCCGAAGACGAGCACACCGGCCACCTCGATGCACGAGGGTCCGTCGTCATCGGCGGCGTAGAAGACGGCACCGCGGTTGAGGCCCTCGGCCGTCACGGCGTCGGGGAAGGCGAAGTTCAGGGGAACGATCCGAGAGCGCTGGGGCCGTCCGATCTCCTCGGAATACAGCTCGAAGCCCTGATCGGGCACCGCGTTGCCGTCGGTTCCGTAGTAGAGGTCGATCGCCTCGGCGTCGTCGGCCGGAGGCTCATCGGGCACGTCGCCCTGGCCGCCCACGTTGGCCCAGTTGCTGCGCACGTGCGTGGCGAGCTCCGCGAGGGCAGCGCCCTCGGTGGCGTACGGCGCCGTGGAGTCCTCGTGGCGGGTCCAGATGCGCAGCATCCAGACCTGCTCGCCCGGGCGAGGTCCCAGGATGGCGGAGACGGCCGGGGACCGACGGCCGCCGGCCTCGGAGACGATCTGGGCGTGAACGCGCTGGGCGAGTTCACGGTAGGGCGACGGCAGTTCGGCCGCGGCCGGTGAGTGGGCCAGGGTGCCGGCGATGCGCACCAGGCTCTCGATGTCGGAGGGGCGGAAGCGTTCAGCGAGCATGGTCATCCTCGTAGGTGGCAGAGCCCGGCGGTCACGGGTGGGCCCGGCGGGCGTAGAAGTGGAAGCGCTAGATGTCGAGTGCCTGGAGCGCCGCCACCAGGGCGAGGGCGCGCTTGCGCTCGGGGGACACCCGCACGCGGCGGATGCGCTTCGGGTCGGAAGGAAGCTGGATGCCCACGGCACCGCCGCGGTCATCCCGGCGCAGCGCGTACTGGTCCGCCGAGAGCATCCAGGCGTCCCAGTCGTCGGCCTTGCGCCCGGCACGCACCTGGGATTCCGCGGTGGGGGCCGTGACGGGGCAGGAACAGGCCGGGTCGTCGCAAGGACGGCCCGCCGGATGCCGGGCGATGACGCCGCCCGGACGGTAGGTGGCGCTGGTGCCGTTGAGCGTCGGGCACGCCTTCTCCGCATACATCAGGCACGGCGGGTGGAGTGCCGGTTCCGGCGCGTACCCGACGCTCACGTCCTGCGGGCGGACCAGCACGTAGAACCACCGCTCCAGCGGCCGTTCGCAGATCTGGCACAGGCTGTTCTCGAAGGCCCGGGCGCGCTTGCCCGAGTGAAGCCCGCCGAAGACCGGCAGGCCGTTGTGCTCGAACGAGACGTACGGGACGACCAGGCCGCCATGGGTGGGACGGTGTGCGCACGCCGCGGGAATCGCCGGGGCGCTCACTGCGGATCACCACCGGCGAGCTCCCAGGAGGGGCGGGCGAGTTCGACCAGGAAGGTGTAGGCGGAGTCGCTGGCCTGGAGCAATCGGACGACCGGGAGGTGCCGGTACTGGTCGAGGAACTCTCCGATCGTCAGCGCGGTGTGGTGCGTGTGGTGCGCGTTGTCCGAGCAGTTGCCGTTGCCGAAGGAGACCAAGCGCTCGCCCTGGTGCTGCGGCCACGTGTAGGCGGCGAGGAGCTCGGCCTGGCTCCAGTTGTTCGGGTTGGCGCGGACCTTGACGAGCTCGGCGCCCGGCACCAGGTCCCTGAGCGAGTCGAGGGGCGGCGTCCGGCGCGGTTGGGGGCTGCTCAGGGGCATGGCGGTCTCCCAGTTCGAGACGGGCGCTTCGTGGCCCGGGCGGTGAGTTGAAGGGCTGCGGGATTCGCCGCGCAGCGGTGCAGCGGCCGGACAGCCGCCCTCACAGCGCCGGCGAAAGCCGGCGTACGGGCTGTGAAGGAGAGGGCGGCCGATCGACCAGACACCCACACACTACACATTGAAATCTAGATACACAACATAATGGTGCGGGGTGTTCCCTCATCGCCGCATGACACGGCGAACCGGGCCGTCAGCAGCGCCACGCACAGCGCGCGGATTCCTCCCTGCTCCCACAGCGCCTGGGACTCCGGCACCGCAGCAGGCCACCACTGCACCGATACCCCGTCGCGCACCACGTCGACGGCGACTCCATACCCGTCGTCCTTGCTCCAGTCAGCCATGCGCACATGCGGGCGCAGCACCTCAACGGCACCCTCGTGGAGGCGGATAGCCTCCTCCTTGGCACTGCGCGCGGCCCTTCGCAGGGCATGGGCCTGGGCGGCGGACACCGGTCGGTAGACGGTGCTGGCCTCCTCGTTCTCCGCGAAGACGACCAGGGCTCCCCCCTGCGCCGCGAGCACTCGGTCCCGGCCGGCTTCGGTGACCAGTTCGAGCAGCTGTTCCGCGGAGACGGTCGTGTCGGGTCCGCTCTCGGGAACGGCGGAGGCCCGGTAGTGCCCGTGCCGCACGAGGTCCAGGGCGTGCCTGACGGCCAGCATGGCGCGGGCCAGCTCGGTGGAGCCGGGCTGCCCGTTCGCGGCGTAGCGGGTCAGCCGCTGGTGGACTAGGGCCGCTTCCCGCTCGTCGGGTTCGTCGAACTGGCTGGGGACCACCTCCCGAATGGCGAGGTCGATCACCTGCGTCAAGTAGCCGGCGCAGAAGGGCCTGCGGCGGAGCAGGCGAAGCGCCAGACGTTTGGACGAGCTGGCAAGGACGGTGGCTGGAGCCTCGGACACGAGGTGACTCCTCCCTGATTCGCCGGTCACGAGCCGGGCTGGTGGATGTACGCGATCCACGCCTCGTACTCGGCGGCGCCGAGCACGGGGGGCGGCACGATGGGGGCGCGCCCGAAGCACCGGTCACAGGGACGTGCGCCCAGTTCGGCGCCGGTGGCATCCCGTCGGCGGCCTGGCAACGCTGTGCCGCAGACGGCCAGGTCCGCCGGAATTGACGGGTCCAGCCTCAGATGCAGGTCCTGGCCGTGAAGGACCGGGCGGACCACGACACCCCCGGTTTCGGAGTCGGGGCCGAAGTGCCGCGCCAGAAACGTGACGGCACGGGCGTGGGCGGCCTGGGCTCGCTCCGCCAGAGTCCGGGTGTCATCCGGCAGCTGTTCGACGGCGCGCAGAGGCTGCCGCATGTCTGCCGCCAGCCGGTCGACGAGGGCCCGCCCCTCGGTGAGGAACTGCGGCGCGTCGCCGCGGGGGTCGTCGCTACGCTGGCCGACCCAGATCCAGGACAGGGGCACGAACGCGGCCAGCTCGCTCAGGAGCCCGTACCGGCGGCTGACAGCCCAGGTGGCATATGTGGCGCACGGCCGGTGGGTGCAGGAACCGGCCGGCGCCTGGCAGGCGCGCAGCTCGAAGCGGAAACCGAGCTCGGTCGCGGCAGTGTGAAGGATGCCGAGCTCCGCCATCGCGCCGCTCGGTTGCGGCCTTGCCCACCAGGCCGGTACGCCGCCGACCGATGGGCCGGGTTCGGTGCTGTGCCCGAGCCCCTGCGCCTCCCCTGAGCGGGCGGAGGCCAGAGTTCGGTGAGCAGAGACGACGCGGGCGCCGTCGATCACGAGATAGGTCATCGGGGGGTCTCTCCGATTCGGCCGGGCGCAGCAGCGCCCGGCCGTCGAGATGGAAACGCCAGAGGGATGAGGGTCCGGCGATGGGGATTAGGCGAGCGACTTCATGGCCTTGGCGGGCTTCTTCGGCGCGGCCTTCTTGGCAGCCGCCTTCTTCGCCGTGGTGGCGGGGGCAGCGCCGCCGGTGAGGCTGCCCTTCGGGGCCTTCTTCACGGCCACCTCGCTGCCCTTGGGCAGCTTCTTCGCGCCGCTGACGAGGTCCTTGAAGCCCTGCCCCGGGCGGAATCGGGGAACGGAGGTCTTCTTGACCCGCACCCGCTCACCCGTCTGCGGGTTGCGGGCGTACCGGGCCGGGCGGTCGACCTTCTCGAACGCCCCGAATCCGGTGACGGAGACGCGCTCTCCGGCGACAACGGCGCGGAGGATGGCGTCGAGCACGTGGTCGACGGCGTCGGCGGCCTGCTGGCGGCTGCCCATCTTCTCTGCGACCGCTTCGACGAGCTGGGCCTTGTTCATGGCTGAACTCCTGTGCATGTATAGGGATTTGGGTGCCAGGCGGTGGCGCTGGCATGGGGCCCGCGAAGGGAAACGGGGCGCGTCGTACGGAGCGGCATGAGCGCCTCCGACAACCACCACAGTACACACGAAAAAAATAACACGCAACGCTAATCGTCATGTTGACGAGAGAGGTGGGGTCGTGTCACTCTGACGTAGCGACAGCGGGTTGGAGCGCCAGGCGAGTTGATGCCGCGCTCCCCGCCACCGCCTTCCTCAGACCATCCACGCGGTACATGACCTCGGGAGAACACCCGTGAACACGAAGCTCGTTGCCTCCACCGCCGCCACCCCGATCCCGGCGTCCCACCCGCTCAGCATCCACGCCACCGACCGCGCATCCGGCGTCCTTCTCGGAGCCGCGTGCGGAGACGCGTTGGGCGTGCCCTACGAGTTCGGCCGCCGACTGACCGCCGACGAGCAGCCCGCCATGATCGGCGGCGGCCTGGGCCCGTACAAGCCGGGCGAGTACTCCGACGACACGCAGATGCACGTGTGCATCGCCGCAGTCGCCGCTACCGGCGCCGACCTGACCAGCGACGGGGCGCTCGACCAGATCGCCCGCAACTTCCACCGCTGGCGTGACGGCGGCGCGAGCGACATCGGGAACCAGACCCGCAGCGTGCTCGGCGCCGCGAAGGCCCACAAGACGGGGACACCCGCACAGGCCATGCTGGCGGCAGCCGACGCCTACACCGCCCGCACCCGGTTCAGCGCGGGCAACGGCTCCCTCATGCGAACCGGCATCGTCGCCCTCGCCTACCTGGACGACGTCGAGGGAATGGTCAGGGCAGCCACCATGATCAGCTCCCTCACGCACTCCGACCCCGAGTGCGCTGAGGCGTGCATCCTGTGGTGCTCCGGCGTCCGCGTCGCGGTACTCGAAGGCACCTTCGACGGCGTCCGCCAGGGTGTCGCGCTCCTTCCCGCAGACCGGCAGGAGATCTGGCACGCGAGGCTGGACGAGGCCGAGGCGAACCCGCCGCACCACTGGGAGCGGAACGGGTACGTGGTCACCGCCCTCCAGGCCGCGTGGTCCGCCATCACCCGCACGCCCGTCCCCGACCTGGCACCGGAGCGCGACTCATTCCCCGCCCAGCACTTCCAGCTCGCCACCGAGGCGGCTGTCCGCGCGGGCAACGACACCGACACCGTGGCCGCGATCGCAGGCACCCTTCTCGGGGCGCGCTGGGGCGTCTCTGCCATCCCGCTCGACTGGCAGCGGGCGGTGAACGGCTGGCCGAAGATGTCCGGCCCCGACCTCGTCCGTCTGGCCGTCCTGACCGCCCGCAAGGGTGACGACGACAGCGACGGCTGGCCGTCGGCCCCGCGCGTCAAGATTCCCGGCTATGCGGGTGCGGCCTTCACGGTGGCTCACCCGGAGGACCCCGGGGTCATCCTCGGCAACCTCCCGATGACCGAGTTCACCGGCACCCCGCCGGTCGACGCCGTCGTCTCCCTGTGCCGCATCGGGCAGGACCCGGTCTTCTCCCGGATCGACGCTGAGCACGTCCGCGTCTGGCTTGTCGACAAGGAAGGCGCGAACCCCAACCTCCACTACGCCCTTGACCAGGCGGCCCGCCAGGTCCTCCGGCTCCGCAAGGAAGGGAAGCGCGTCTTCCTCCACTGCGTCGCGGGCCGCTCGCGCACACCCGCCGTGGCGGCGGCCTACAGCACACTCTTGGGAACGGACCCACACACCGCCCTGACGGAAGTCTGGACGGTCCTGGGCAAGCACTGGACCCTCCTGGCGCACCCGCAGCTCCACGACGCCGTCTACGAATTGGCCGGGCAGCCGCCGTACCAGCCGCAGCCCCGCCCCCGCCGTAGCCTCTTCTTCCGCAAGCGCGGTTGATTCCGGCACGGTGCGTGGCACCGCCGCAACCAGGGGCGCGGTCTCCGGCGGAGACCGCGCCCCTCTCGGTGCGCCGTCAACTCGTCAGCGCCCCGCTAGGACAGACACAACGACCAGATGCAGATGCACCCGGAGCCCGTCGGCCATATGGCCGACGGGCTCCGCGTTTCCGGGCCATCTGCGCAGCCCGTGGCCCCGCCGGGACCGGACTTCTGACAGGCCGATCGCCTGGCAGGGCGACGCGCTTGCGGCGCGGCCCGGAGCCCGGTCGAGCGCGCGCCATGGGGGCCGGCGGCTTCCCGCCAGCCCCCGGCCGTGCCTCGCGCCGTCCCGCTACGCCCGGGCGTCGAAGTTGCCGGACCCCCTGCGGCTGAGGACGTGGTCGTAGACAGTCCGGCGGTACCAGTGGTCTTGAAGGACCCGGGGCTTTCCGCCGTCCCCGGCCGTCCGGTCGGCGAACGGGACCTGCCCGCGGGCGTGGTAGGCGTGGATGGTCTCGCGCGCGAGGGGTTCGCCGCGGGTGGCCATGCCCAGCACCTCGGCGAAGTCGTAGATGTCCAGCAGGTCCAGGGGGTCGCCCTCAGGCAGCGGGTTGACCAACGCCGGCCCGGTGCCCTTGGCGGCCGCCCATACGTGGGGGCGGTGCTCCTTCACCCACGCGTCGACCGCGTGCGCGGCATACGTGCGCGGACGGGTGCGCAGGGGCGTCGGGAAGGCCCGGCGGATGACCTTCTTGCCGTCTCGCTTCTCCTTGACGCTGATCCACTGCAGCCCGGTGCGCTCGGAGACGCCATACCGCGGGCCGATCATCTCCGCGGTCAATTCCGTCTGCTCACCGCGGGCTTCGGCCACCGACTCATCCGCCGGCGCCGGCTCGACCTGGACGTCGGCAGAGGAGTCGGCTGCCGGCGTCTCGGGCCACGCCTGACCCGTCAGTTCCGTACGACGCTGGGCCGCGGTCCAGGACCGCCGGCGGTTGTGCCGGACCCACTCGTCCACCTCGGCCGCGCTGTAGCCGTTCTCGCCGGCCTCCGGGAACCCCTCAACGCGGGTCCACCCCCTGGCCGTCTGACCGCTCACGCTGTACGTGCTCGCGATGGCTTGGGCATCGACGTACCCCGTCCGCGCGATGGAAGCACGTTCCGAGCTCTCGCCGGCTGCAGGGGCCTGTTCAGCGACCGCCGGCTCCTCAGACGCCTTCTGGCGGCGCATGCGACGAGGCCGGTTCACGAACTCGTATGCCGTCTCGCGGAACCACATGCGTTCCGTCACCTCCGGCCGCTCCCCGTCCCCCGGCTTGCGGTCGGGCCCCGGCATCTTCTTCCGGGAGATGTACGTCCGCAGGGTGACCTCGGGCACCGGCTCCTTCCGCCCGAGGGCCTTGCCCTCCCAGGCGGCAATGTCCGACAGCTTCACCAGGTCCCTCGGACCGCCCTCAGGCAGGCCGTACGGGTTGTCCGAGTCCTGCCCCTGCGCCCAGTAGACCGGGAGGTTCTCGCGCAGCCAGTCGTCCACCAGCGCAGCGTCGCGGACCAGGGTCCGCCCGGGACCGGACGGCCATCCCTCGGGGAAGCCCTCGAGCGTGACCCAGTAGGCCACGTTGGCTTCGTTGACCTTGTACTTGGTCGCGATGTCCTGCGAGGTCACAAGTTCATCGGCGTCGGCGGGAATCACTGATACTCCTTGTCGGACCGGCAGTGAACCCGCAGGCCGTAGTTGTGGCCCCGAAGGTGGGGGCCTGGGTGGAACGAGCTCGAGCTGTGACCGGCATCGCCGGCTCCTCTCCGCGCCGGCGCCCTCGATCGTGCAGGGGCAGGCGCTAAAGTACATCACGTTTGGCCAATAGGCAACGTAAGTGACCGTGGGGGTGGGGTGGGGGGGGGGGGGGGGTTGGGGCCCCCCCCCCCCCCCCACCCGCGGCGGGGGGGGGGGGGGGGGGGGACAGTACTGGTGGGGGCCCCAATTTTTTG
>NZ_JBITFB010000014.1:212640-254620 GCF_044455625.1 Kitasatospora sp. NPDC051164
AGACCAAAATCAACTAGCTGCGCACCAATCCCCCACAATCTTGCGCGGGGGGGGGGCTGTGGGGGGGGGGGGCGCCCCCCCCCCCCCCCCCCCCCCACCCCCACGTGAGCGGTCAGTGCGCGAGGGCAAAGTCCTGGTCCGCGCCCGAGTTCTTCGCGCGGAGCTTCTTGTCGCGCGCCCGCTGAAGGCTGCCGAATGTCTCCTGCCCTTGCTTCTTGAGAAGGTGCGGAATCCGATTGGCCGGGATTCCCACAAGCGGGGACTCGCTGAGAACGGAAAGGAGGTCGGATTCGGTCTGGTCGGTGTAGTCGGCGGCGATCAGCGCCTCCACGGTCGGGAAAACATCCGCGTGCCGTTCGGTCTTCAGATCGATGAGGTGGTCCTCCTTCCCGCCCAGGCTCCAGCACCAGAGGAAATTTTCGGGCGCATCGTCCACGACCAGCCGACGAAACCGGCTGATTTCCTTGGTGTAGCAGTAAAAACGGACTCCCGGCGAATTCCTCATGATGCGCATCCAGGTGAGGACGTATTCATCGGAAAAGAACTCGCCTGAATCATGCAAGCGAATCCACTTTCCGGCGTATCGCTTGTGGCTGAGTTCTTCCGTCATTCGCCTCTCGAACTCTTCAGGGGTGTCCCGGCAGAGGAGAAGATTTCGAATGTGGGCTGCGCGGACGTTCTTGAACCGGTACGTGCCGACCCGGGCGTAGCACAACTGGGCGCACACGCCCGCCTGGGGGCAGACGTTGAAATGGCTGCCGTCAGGCATTTCGATCACAAAAGCCGGAAGCGTCCAGTTGAATACGCCGATCCTCCTCAGGTCCGAGTTCTGGGTGAGGAGCCGCTTGGGCTTGATGCTGCCGGCCGTGTTGTTCTCAGACATCTCGTTCCTCGTGCTTCGAAGGGGAGGAGTGGGTGGGTGAAATGCCGGGGCAGCCGGCGTGAGGGCGGACGCACGCGTGGATTCCCAGCGCGGTCACGCCGCCGTCGGCTCTCGCGAGCACGGCGAGCCCCTTGGCGATGGCGGTGCGCGCACTGCGCTGGTGGTGGCCGCCGTACTGCGCGTCGTCCCCGTGGCTGGCGATCAGGTCGGCGGCCCGCGCCGAGACGCGCGCAATCTCGAACTGCGGGAGGTCCCGGAACTCGGCGATGCACAGCGGGACCATGAACAGCAGCCACGTCACCCACGCCGATGACGCCGACGTCGGGGCGTCCTTGCGGACGTCGACGACCCGGCCGAAGGGGCCGTACACGTCAGGGGTGGGCTGGGGGCCCGGCTCGTGCTGCACAGGTTCTTTGCCGACGGGGGAGCCCGGAATTGCTGTCGTCATGGTGAGGTGTCGCTTCATGCAGGGCGCCCCCGGCTGCATCAGCCGGGGGCGCCAGTGGGCAAGGGGGAAGAGCGATCAGTCGCCGCGTGCGAGGCAGCCCGCGGCGTGCGCGGGGGAGGTACGGAGGCGGGGGGATCCCCCGAGCATGTCGCGGGCCTGGAGGAGGTAGTCGCCCAGGTCCTCAAGGGAGTTGATTTCCTCGGTGGGAACCGGCGCGCCGCACCGCTCGCACGGGGCGAGGAGGTCGAAGACGAGGCGGCGTCGGTCGTCGTAGCTCGCGAGGAAGGCCAGCGTCTTGTCCGCGAAAGGGATGGACAGCGCCACCGCGGGGAAGTGCTTGCCGTCCGCGACGAGCGGATGGGTGTCGTCATCCTTGGCGCGGATGCTGACCGGGCGGCTGAGGGAGCGCAGTGAGAGACGGTGGCGCAACACCGCCTCCACCCAGTGCAGTTCGGCGTCCTGACTGTGGAGGGCCGGGTCCGGGCCGATCTGAGCGGGCTGACCGGTCCGGGCGCGCTTCACCGCGGCCGTGACGGCCGCGGTCTCGACGTAGTTGAAGGGCTTCTTCATGGTGCTCGGCATGGGGTCTCCGAGAAGAGTCAGGCCCGTGATCGGCACGCTGTCGCGCGTCAGGGTCAACAGGGCTGGAGTCGAAGGCCGCGAACAGCGGCTCCGGCCGGTGGGGTCTTCCCCGTCCGACACGCACCACAATACATATTGAAACGTGAATACGCAACGCATCGGTTGAAGTGGCGGCCGGCCAGCTGATGCCCCTGGGGGAGCAGCAGCGCGGCCGGCCGGTGGACGCCGGACTACGCCGGCGCGGCGGTGAGCTGTCCGACCTGGTCGAGCAGGAGCTGGGCCCGGGCGAACGCGGCTGCCTTGTGACCGTACGACGGAACGACCAGGTGCATGGTCTCGTGAGCCAGCGCGCGGTCGGCCTCCTCGCGCGTCGTCACCAGCTGGAGGTTGACGGCCATCAACGGCACCTTCAGCCGCGCGCTCTTCGGGCCCAGATACACCTGGGCTGCGTAGTGCGAGAGGAACGGCATGCCGCTGATCGACGCGTACGCCGCGAGGTCCAAGACGAGGTGGAAGTCTCGCTGCGAGACGGAGGCGAACTGCTTCGCTCGCCGGCGCAGCCAATGCACGTCGACAGGCAGGTTCCGCTCGTCCTCCGGCAGCGGGCTCCGCAGTTCGGCGTGCCGCTGCTCCGTTACCGGGTGGGCTCGATCTGCCATGTTCTTCCTCCTCTCGGGCGCGGTCTGGATCTTGCGTCGATGCTGGTCGGCATGCGGCCGGCGCAGCGAGACCTCCCGGTTCCTCTGCGCGGCCGCCGTGGCCTCGAGGCCATCATGCCAACACGCCCCATGCTCGCCTCTTCGGTGCCGGCGCCGGGCCGCTCATGCGTACCGTCCGTGCCATGAGTCGGCGTCCAGGCGCTTGAGCGCGGCGTCCTCGTCGGGGGTGAGCCGGTTGGTGAAGTCGTCCCAGTGGATCAGCTGCTCCAGCTCGGGGCCGTCGGCCGGCTCGATGCGTGCTCGCTGCCCGCTGGTCAGGTCTATCTCCACCCCGTCGTCGACAAGGGTGCCGCGAGCGCAGGTCAGGGAGCGCCGACGGGTGGCGTTGAGATTGAACAGGTAGCCAGCGCCGTTGTCCTCGCCGCCGACCAGCGGCCGGATCCACAGAACCTGCTCTGGCTCATCCTCGTCCTCGACCCGGTGGTGCCGGGCGAGGGCGGCGCGGAAGACCTCCGTCCCGTCCGGGTCCCACACGATCAGTCGCGCGCCGGCGTCCACCGGGTCGCCCGTGGGGCTGTGGTTGCCCGCGACCAGGTCCGAGAATCGCTGTCGCCACTGCTGTGTCATTCGATCGCTCCTTGTCAGCTGTAGTCGTCGGTCGTGCACAGGACATCCTCGACGGCCTTCCCGCCCATGTGGGTGATGCCACGTGAGGCGAGGGAAGCGAGGATGGTGGTGCGCTCCGCGGCGGTGTGGCACACGATCCGGCTGGGCGCCTCCGCTCCGAACAGGTCGAGCCCGTTCCTGAACATGACCTCGTTGCCGGCGGCGGAGAATTTCGCGATCTTCATTGGGTCCCGGGTGATCGCGCTCTCGTTGTAGTTGTGGTGCGCGGGGTTGATGGCGCCGTAGTGGTCGCCGTTGTAGGCGTAGTAGTCACTTCGTCGCATCAGCACGCTCGGGTCGTCCCAGATCAGCATGCCGCCGCTCGGCTGGCTGGGAGTCTTCTTGACCCGCAGGAACACGCTGTTGGCGCCGCCGGTCATCTTGTCGGCCTGCTCGCTCATGCCGAGTCCGCCGCCGATGCCCATGACGGCCCGCTTCTCCGTGGAGGCCAGTACGCCGGTTCCCAGGAGACTGGCGAGCGCACCGCCGTGGAGACCGTGGGTCAGGGACCTCCCCTTGAACGCCCCCTGGATCTCGGCCTGCTTCCCGGTCACGTCGAAGCGAGACCACGTCAGCCACTTGCCGGAGGTCGACGGTGTCGGCTCGTAGCCCGGGCTGGCCGCCAGTGCGGCCCCGTCCGAGAATCCGGAGGCCTTGGCCACGGCGTCCCGGACGACCTCGACCTTCATCGGCAGCACCTTGTGGGCGGCTTCCAACTGGATCCGCTTCATCGCCGTCTGCAGGTCCCCGCTGTCGAGGCCCATGAGGGTTTCCATCCGCTGGTGCACGATCTCCTGGACCTGAAGGTCCTGAAGTCCCTGGGCCGTGTCCATGGCCGCCTGCATGCCGGCGGCTCCACCGAGCCCCTGCGCCTGGATGTTGTTCGACAGGTACGTCCACTCGCCCTCGGCCGCGGTCATCGGCTTGTTCATCAGGTGGAGCTGCTCCAGGCGCTCCACGAGGTCCTTGCCGTGGCCGGCGCCAGCCGGGGCGTGGACTTCGAGCTGCCCGCGCAGCGAGAACTCCGTGTGCTTCGGGTCGTTGTCCTTGTACGGGCGGTAGACGGCGGTCCAGCCGTCACCCATGTCGATCTCGTACTCGGTGCCGTTGGCGGAGCTGCGGGTGACGCCGTCCCAGGACGACTGGCCCGTCTCCGGGTCGAGGGACGCCTTGATCCGGCTGGCCTTGCGGACCGTCGCGGCGAGCGTGCCGGGCTCCGGATCCCCGTTTGGCACCGGTATCTGCTTGGTGACCATCTTGGTCTCGGTCACCTCGTAGGCGTCCATCCACGGCATGACCGACCCGCCGTTGTCGATCTTGTCCTTCACGACCTGCAGCTGGTGCAGGTAGTGCAGGGCCATGGCCTCCTCCTCGTCGCTGATCGACGGGTTGTGGAGGACGTCGGCGACTGCGTCGTAGGCCGCCTGGTGCTTGGCGATCGACGCATCCGACATCGGCAAGCCGTCCTTCAGCTTGTGCTGCACCGAGCTGATCGCGGTCTTGGTCAGCTCGGCCAGCTTCTTCTCCTTGTCGAGGTCGAGGCGCTCCTTGACCTCCTCCTCGACCTGGATCTCCTCCATGTGGGTGCCCGGGATGCTCAGCGCGTCGAGGAGCTTCTCCTCGGCCTCCTCGGAGATGTGCGTGAGGAGAACCTCCCGCGGGCCGTCCGGCGAGTCGTAGGCGACCAGGGTGGCCTCGGAGTTGATGAAGTCGTCCCCGCCCACGAGGAGCGGCGTGCCGGTCGGCTCGCCGACGGGGGGCGCGGCCGGCACCGGCGTCAGCGGCGGGTCCGTCTCCTCCTCTTCCTCCTGGACCTCCTCGATGTCGTCGGCGTGGAGCAGTCCGGCCTCCTCTGCCGGCGCCTCCTCAGCGCTGCCCTGCAGCTCCCCCTCGGCCGCGAGGCCCTCGGGCTCGGCCGAAGCCTCCTGGAGTTCCTCCTCGGGTCCGGTAACGGACACGTCAGGCTCAGGTGCGGGTTCGGCGCCCAGCAGCGCGTCGAGCTCCGCCGGAGCTTCCTCGGCAGCGGGAGTTTCCGCAGGGGGAGCAGGTTCGGCAAGCAGCTGAGAGAGCTCCAGCTCCTCGAGCTCGGGGATGCCTGTGCCTCCCGCGGCCGCGCCCGTGAGGTCCGTCCCCTCGGCCGCATTCGGCGCTCCGGTGATGTCCGGCGGCGCGGTGGGTGCCTCGGCGAGCGCGGTGGGGCTGACCGCGTAGCTCTGGTGGCTCGACTTGGATCCGGTTCCCATCAGCTACCACCGCCGTGCTTGAGGGAGGCGCCGGAGGGCAGACCCATCTGCTTGACGAAGAAGTCGGCGAAGTTCTGACGCAAGGTGTTCTTCCTCTCGACTGCGTGGTCCAGGAACGCCGTGGCGATCTGGGCGTGCGTGACCTGGGACTGCGGGACTTTCAGCGCCTTGGCCGCCTTGCTGCGCATCTGCGGCACCCACGCCACGCCGGCCTTGACGCCCTCGTGCGCGGTGGAGTGCAGGATCGAGCGCAGCTGTGCATCCGGCATGGACTCGAACTTCTTGATCACCGGGTGCGCGGCGGCAGGACTGATCTTGACGCCCTTGGCCAAGCCGCCTCCCAGGGCTGCTTGGTAGAGCTTCTGGTGGATCGGGGTGAAACCGCCGCCGCCGCTGGGGGCGTAGTCGACCGACAGCTTGTCCAGGCCGTAGTGCTTGAAGGCCTGCCCGCGATCGATCTGCACGAGGCCGCCCGAGGGCGTGGCCAGCCAGTTGTCCTGGTGACCGTCGTGCTCGCCGACGAACCAAGAGCCCACGTGCGACCGGACGATCGCGTCGACCTGGGACTGCGTCCACTGGCTCGGGCTGGACGTGAACGGCTTGGCGTCCTTGAGCAGCGGCTGGATGGAACCGGCCGTGCCGTCGGCCTTCTTGTGGTGGTACACCGGCACTGCCGGCACGCCGCCCAACGACAGGACTTGGGACGCGGCGGCCTCCGTGTGGCCCAGGGCCCCACCGTGGTTGTGGTCGGCCTTGAACATCCACTGCGAGCCGTCCGGGCCGGCATGGACGGTCTTGGCGTACGTCCCTCCGAGGTTCGACACCTTGGTACCCGCGCCGAAGGACCAGCCGGCGACCTCCTTGGGATCGACGTAGGCCGGGACGTCCTGGCTGGTCGCTTTCGCCTGCTGGACCTCGGCCATCAGCGCCTGGATGTTCGCGTTGAACGACCCCGGCTTCGGCGCCTTCGCCGCGGCCGCGGCCGGCTTGGGCGTGGCGGTCGCGACCTTCTTCGGCAGCTTGCTCGCCAGGGCCTGGACCGCCTCGTCGGAGGCCAGACCCCCATCGGGCTTCGCCAAAGGTGCCGAGGCGGCTGCCGACTTGGCGGCCTTGGCCGCTTCCTTCTTCGCGACGTCCGCGTTGACCTTGTCCTTGATGGCCTGCTGGTCGTACTTCTTGTTGAAGCTCGCAGCGATGTAGTTCTGGACCTGGGCCCGCGTGGCCTTGCCGTTGTTGTCCATCCCCAGCTCGGCCGCGACGGTGCGCAGGTCGGCGAGCTTCTGCTTCGCGGCCCACGTCTTGAAGTCACTGGTGATCTCGTTGGGCTGGAGGTACTTCCCCGGTCCGAGGGCCGGGTGCTCGGCGTACGGGGTGTCGCTGGCACCGCCTTGCTGCGTGTAGGCGTACCAGCTGTTCACGCCCGTCTGCATGTCCCGGACGTCACCGGCGTTCTTCGCCCACGCGGCGATCGCCTGCGGCGCGCCCGGATCGCCCGCAGGCGGCAGGTTGAGCGGCTGGTCCCCACCGGGAGCCATCGCAACGTGAGCGGCGTAGCCGGCGTCGAGGTTCGCCAGCTGCTCCTGCCTCTTGGCCGCCAGGGCCTTCAGCGACTCCACTTCGCTGTCCGGCGTGGAGGGCCGCATGAGTGCCACGAGCTGGTGACCACCGAGGTGCTGCGCCTCGGTCTCGCTCAGCTTCCCCGAGGCGAGAGCCTCCTGGATCAGCGGCTGGACGTCCTTCGGCGCCACGTACGTGTGATGGAGAGCATCATCGACCACCGACTTGGCCTCGGCCTTGGCCTTGGCCAGGTCCTCGCCGAGCTCAGGACAGTCGGCCGACTCCATCTTCTGCTCGGCTGCCAGCATGGCCTGCAGGGCCTCGGCCCTCTGCTCCTGAGACTGTGGCCCGTAGGTCTTCTTCGCCTCGTTCCAGGCTTCGATCGACGCGGTCACCGCCTGGGCGGAGGCCGCGACCTCGTCCGGCGTGGCCTTCCAGGCGCCGCCGCTGAGGGGCGGCTCGGTTCCCTCGAGCTCGTGCAGGTCAGCCAGCGTCATTCCGCCGACCGTCTTGCCGGCGAGCAGCTCGTTGTACCGGTTGAGAGCGGCGGCCTGGATCTTCGCCTTGGACGGGATGTCGCCCGGGTACGCGGGGTCGAGCCAGTGGACCAGGGGGTGCTGGCCCTTGCCGGACAGACCCACCAGCGCCGGGTGCTCGAAGCCCTTGGCCTCGGCAATCTCGCGCAGGTCGTCCTCGTCGAGCGAGTTCAGGTAGGCGAGGGTCTGCGCCTTCAGCGCCTTGGTGTGGGCCTCGATCTCCTCGTCGGAAGCGCCCGCCTCCTTCAGCTTCTCGATGGCCTCCTGAGCCTGCTCGACCTGGCCGACGAAGGCGTTGTACCGATCGACGGGGTCCGTCGGGACTTCGTCCTCGGGGTCGAGGGCGAACGGCGGGTCGGTGATCTCCTCCATGAGGTTCATCGCCATCAGGAGGTCGGCCTTGGCCTGGACTTCCTCGTCGGACATGGGCTGCGCCGGCGCTTCGGCCACCACGTCGTCCGCCTCGGACGCGGTGGTGGGCCCTACGGCGTAGGAGGCGTGCGAGGACTTGCTGCCCGTGCCCATCAGCCGTCACCCCGCGACGGCAGCGCAGGGATGACCTCGGCGAGCAGCTCGTCCAGGACGAGGTCGGCGGCGTGGGTGAGGTCGAGCGCGCCGTCGGGAACGTCGGCGGGCTCGATCGCGCACACGCCGCCGGACTGCGCGAGCCAGCGTTCGATGTCCTGGCTGGTGGTGGGTGCGCTCAGGCGCTCTCGCCAGGGGTCGGCCGCCTCGTAGACAAGTGGGACCCAGCGCACGACCGGTGCGGACTGCTGCTGGCCCTCGTCGAGGCCGAGAACGGCCACGGGGTCGACCGGAAGGCCGAGCGCGGGGTGCCAGACGAGCAGGATCCACAGCCGCCAGGCGGGAGCGGCCTTCGGCGTCTGCGTCGTCTCGGCATCAGGGTGGTTGGTGTCGGTCGTCATGGAGGCTCCTCCCGTAGGTGCTTTCACCTGCTACAGGTGTGGGAGGAGCCGCCGGTGTGACAGTGCGGGCTAAGAAGTTTCAGCGATTCGGCAGGAGCGAGGCCATGTACTGGACCGTCGCGGCGAACGCGTCCTCGCTTCGGGCGTGGACATCCTCGCGGCCGTTGGGGGTCATGATCGCGCCGTGCAGGGCGTACTGATGGGGGTTCTGGGAGATCAAGGTCAACCGGGGACCGAAGATCTCGGCCATCTCGGCGATGCGGTTGGCTCGGGACAGGCCGGTGAGGAAGACCGGCATGTCCTCGGGCAGATGCTCGGCAAACCAGTGGAGGCCGGGCCGCTCCCAGCTGTCCCAGTCGGCGTTGTCGCGGACGGTCTGCACGTTGATGGCGATACCCGCCGGCTGGGTGTCCTCGATCCAGGCGAGGTAGCGCTGGAGGTCCTCCAGCCGGAACCAGTACACGTTCGGAACGACGTTCACGCCGGCCTCTGCGAACTCCTGGGCGAGCATCAAGCTGCGGCGCATGTTCAGCAGGTGCTCGGTGCGGGGCCAGTCGCCGTAGATGCTGTAGTTGCACGACAGCACCAGGTCCCACTCCTGCTCAGCGATTCGCTCGACGAGCCTGTCGCGTTCGCGGCGGGTCCAGAAGGCCTCGACGAGGGGGTCCTCGCCGTAGCCGACGAGGACGGCCTTCTGGTGTTCCCCGAGGGCGAGGGCCTGGCGCGCGGTCTGCTCGGTGAAGCGCTTGTAGAGCGTGTGGGTGTCCGGGGAGAAGACGCGCCGCAGCCCGACCCCGTAGGCCGGCCAGTTCAAGCTGGCGTCGAGCTTGGTGACGGCGCTGCCGTCGGTCATGGGGATGAACGACGGCAGACCGCCGGGCAGGGTGCTGTCGACGGTGATGTCGTCGAAGGTCAAGGTGCCGCCGACGTCGGCCATCCACCCGGCTATGTCGGTCCTGCTCCCGCACCGGATCGGGCACTTCCGGGTCACGCACGCGTTCGCCGGAGCATCCGCTTCGGCTGCCGCGCACCCACAGAACCGGCAGTCCGAGTTCTGGCCGGTGCACAGCGGCTCGACGGTGGCCGGGCCTCCCCGACCGTCGGGGCCGGCGTAGAAGGCGCAGCTGTTGCAGTCGCAGCCCCGGCCGGGCAGGGGAACGCCGACGGTCGGGATGGGCAGAGAAACACTGGTCATGCGGCTTCGCTTCCTTCGTTCATCGCATCGTGGTCTGTCTCGCCGGCGGGGGCGTCGTCGAGGTGGGTACTGAGCTCGCGCAGGGCGAGACGCAGGGAACCGCGGTCGTAACGCGCGATCTCCTTGCCGGCTCGGACCTCGACCAGCAGGCTGCGGATTCCGTCCAGAGCGGTGCGGATCGTGTCGGTCTCCACGGCCGGGCGACCGGGGGCGGCGTCGGCCGTCAGCACCGCGGTGCCGGCCGCGGCCGCCGACGCCGGGGCCAGCTGCGACGCATCCTCCGCCACCGAGACCTCGGGCGGCCCTTCCTGGCCGGATGCCGACGGGGCGGCGTCGTCCTCACCGTCCTCGGATTCCTCCTGAGCTTCTGAGCTGCTCAGGACCCGGGTGAGCTTCGCCCGGCGGCCGGCGTTCGCCGCGTCCTGACGCTCCTCGGCTTCGGTGATGATCTCTTCCGGGTCAAGCTCGGGCTCCTCCAAGCCGACGTTCACGGCGGTCGGCAGCAGGTGGAGCCGCTTGGAGGACTTCAACGCGGCCCAAATGCCCTCAGCAGCCTGCGCCCGGCCATTGCGGAGCTCGGCGAACTTGATCCGCGTGTTCAGGCGGACCGCCGCCTCGTCCATCTCCTCGGTGAGGTCACGCGGCAGCGCGCGGAACGCACGCACGAGCTCGCCGGCCTTGCGCTCGTTGAGTTGCAGCCCGAGCCGGTCCAGCACCTCGCTCCAGGGAGCGGCACATGCAGTGTCGGTGCCGCGGATCTTCTCCAAGGCGTGGAACCGCTCTGCCGGGTCAGGAATCGCGTAGACCTCCTGGGGCACGGGCTTGCCGGCCTTGAGGAGCTTGCCGACCAGGATGGCGCACCGCTGGTACAGCAGGGCGGCGGCCTGCTCGCCGGGCCGGAGAGGCTCGCGCGCGAAATTTTCGACGAAGCGCCACATGTGACGCTCCTCTTCGGACAAGGGACCCGGGCAGACCACGGCGGGCAGGGCCGCGAAGTGCGGGTTGTCGGGCCGGTTGACGGCGCCCCAGCGCATCGCACGCAGTCGGCGCTCCCCCGTGACCAGACGGATCGTCGGCGCCTTCCCGTCGACGACGATCTCCTCGGCCAAGACCGGCTCCAGGAGGCCGATGACGGACATGGAGGAGATGAGGTCGGCGAGCTCGGACGGAGGCAGGGAGTCGGAGGGGTTGCGGGCGTGGGGCTCGGTGAAGGGTGCGCCCTGGCCGCGCAGCGGCAGCATCTCGAACCGCCGCTGCCGCAGCTTGACGCTGCGGTGCAGGATCTCGGTGAGCCGGATCATGCTCCCGCCGTCGGGCGGAGCCTCGAGCGAGGTACTGGTCATGGTGCTGCTTCCTTCGGGGCCGGGGCGCGGCCGGTCACTTCGTGGCGAGGTAGAGGTCGGTAGGGGCGGGGCGGGCAGACTGCGTGCCGCTCAGCAGCGGGGTGAAGATCGGGGCGAACGGCCCGTGCTCCTGGAGCTGCTGCAGGGTGGTGACACCGATGTGGATGTCGCCCTTGAGCCGGCTGAGACGGACGTCCGCCGCGGCGCGGGTGTAGAGGTCCTCGGTGCGCGCGGCCAGCCGCTGCGGGCGCCGATCCGGCTCCCCGGCCTTCGGCGGCGCCGCGTCGAGAATCACCAGGACCCGGGGGAAGACCGGGTAGTTGTACATCCACGCCGGCCGCGTCGCGTTCGGGGTCCGTCGCGTGCGGTCCGCACTTTGCGGGACGTACTCGTACAGCCGCCCGTAGGCCTGGAGCTTCGCGGCGAGCCGCGCGGAGGTCATCGTGGCGCGGTCGAACTCGACGAAGAAGCTGAGCATCGTGCGCCGGCCACCGCGCTCCATGTGCACGTAGTTGAGGATGGCGTCGCTGATGACGTGGTCGTCCTCGAAGCGGCGCTGCCCGTCACGGATCCGGTTGGCGACCTCCGGGGTCCAGTCCAGCGGACCGCACTCGTGGCCGAGGCGGCGCGCCCACTCGACGAAGGCCACACCGACCTCATTCACGCCGAGCGTGTGTGCCTGCCGGGCCCCGGCGACCGACTCGGGCGACACCCGGTAGGGCCGGGAGGGCAGCTCTCCGGCCTCCTCCACCGACGCGGCGCCGGTTTCGGTGAGGAACCACAGGAACGGCTGGCTCTGGACGCGCCCGCGGCCGCCGGGTCCTTGTGCCCGGATCCGGTCGACCAGCCCGGCCTGGTGCAGCTCGCCGAGCTGCCAGCGCAGGTACACGGGACGGCCCGGCCGCTTCTCGGGCAGGGTCAACAGCACATGCAGTTGCGGGGTGGACAGCACCCGGTGCTGGTACAGCAGTTCCAGGATTTCGCGGCCGATCGTGTGAAAGCTGCGCGTCGGCGCCGACGTCGCGGGCGACTCGGCAAGGGGCATGTTCATCCGAGCCTCGACTGGTTCTGGTGGGGATTGATCGGGTGCACGTTGTTCGGGGTCTCGTCAGCCGGATCCGGCTGCGCGCCGCTGATGAGGGTGCCTTCGCTGTCGTGGACCCGAGGCTTGGCGGGCCCACCGGCGGACACCGTGCCATCGGTCGGTCCACCGGGGCCTTCGTCGTCCACGGGTGCGGCTTCGTCGAAGTCGGGCTCGTCGGGCGGCACGTCGGCGCCGGTGGGGTCGTCGTCGTCCGGCGGGACATCGAGGGTGACGATGAACCGGCGCAGCCTCAGGTCCAGCCGGCGCAGGTCGGTGAGGATGTCGCGCACCGAGCGGCGCTGCAGGTTCTCGTCGATGGCCCGGGCCAGCCGCTCCTCGTTCTGCGGCCGGAAGTAGTCGCCGTACAGGTCCTCCACCGAGGCACCGCGGACACGGAACGGGTCGCTCGTACCGCCGTCGAGCGTCACCGACATCACGTAGTTGTACCTGTTGAGCTGGACGATCGTGTCGGGGGAGACCTTCTTTCCCCACCGGCGGGTGACCAGCGTCGCCTCGTCGACGTCGGACGCGGTCGTCGACAGGATGGACAGATTCTGCAGCAGGCCCTGCCTGGTGGTGGCGCTCAGCCGCTGCGCCATCTGCGTCATGGCGAGCAACTTCACGTTGTACTTGCGCAGTTGCTCGGTGATCTGGGCGAGGGTGCCCTTGGACGCGCCGTCCACGCTGGTCAGCTCGTCGATGAAGGTGTAGAAGTCGCGGCGCTGGTCGGGCGGGGTGTCTCGTCGTGAGAGGCCGGCGCGGAAGAGGTCGTAGATCAGCAGGGAGCTGATGATGCGGTCGACGTCGCCGGTGCCGGCGGGGCAGACGAAGACGATCTTGCCGGTGTCCATGGCGTGCCGGATGTCGTACGTCGACCGGCTCGACCCGAGGAACGCCTTGATCGCGTTGCTGGACGACAGGCGCTCGATGATGTTGGTGACGACCGGCACGGCTTCCTTGCTGTAGCTCGGGAAGACGTTCTCCCAGAAGTCCCGGATGTCCTTGGGCAGGTAAGGCAGCACGTTGGTGCGCCAGACCGCATCGGTGAGGATCGTACGGATCTGGAAGACAGTGGGAGCCAGCTCGGGCCGCCCGGCGCGGCAGACGTGCCACGACAGGTAAACCAGGGACTCGACCGCCCTGGTGAGGATGGTCTTCGCTCGGCCGGCGCTGTCGCTCCAGTTCAGGGCCGCGGCGAAGCCGGTGACGATGTACTGGACGATGTCGGGGATCTCCGACTCGCGCCGGCGCTCCATGGACAGCGGATTCCAGGAGCCGACCATCTTGTCGAGCTCCGGGGACGTGAGGTCGATCTCCCAGATCCGGTCGGCCAGTTCCTTGTGCGCCAGGTACGGCCGCGCGCGGGTCCAGCCGTCGCCGTGGGGGTCGAGGAAGAGCACACCGAACCCGTTGTGGGCGAGGGCGATCGCCTGCACCAGCGACATCTCGGTCTTGCCGAAGCCGGACTTGCCCAGGAACAACGCGAACAGCAGGTACTTCAGCGGGACGCCGGCCAGGCGCTCGCCGCCGCCGGACTTGGACACCCAACCGAGGGGGAGCAGGCCCTTCTGTCCCGTCCACGTCGGGAGGGCCGCCGGCGGGGGCGGCACGACCCCGCCCGAGCGGGTGATGTTGGGGGCATTGTTGTGCTTGGTGGGCGGCTTGAGCAGGCCGGCGATCTCCTGGGCGGTCACCCAGGAGTGCCGGCGCGGCACGAAGAGCCCGGTCTCGAAGCGCCGGTCGAACTTGCTCCGGTAGAACCAGTGGTCCGAACGGACGCGGGTGACACCGAGGTGGAGGCCGACGGGCCGGAGGTGGTTGTCGCCGGACCACGGCTCCAGGGCGGCGAGGACCTGGTCCAGCAGCATCCGGGCCCGGTACTCATCGCGTGCGCAGGTGCGGACGAGCAGCTGCATGGAGAAGACCGGCTCGGCACCCGGGGCGAGCTTGCCCATCGCGGCCTTCATGTCGGCGACGCGGTGGGTGCGCTGCTGCTGGTGGTGCTGCCGCTGCCGGGCACCGCCGCCGCCCTGGTTGCCCTTCATCTCGGTGGCGATCTCGGACATGACGGCGCCGAGGTCGAAGCCGAACCGGTTGGTGCGCTGCTGCGGCATGCCGGGTATGGCCGGACCGTCCGACGGGTTGCGGCGGGCCTGGGCGAGCAGACGCCGGCGGCGGCTGCCGACCCGGTTCGGGGCGACGGGAACGAGGTCCAGCATGACGTCGGCGCTCTCGCCGAGCTCCTCGCGGACGTCGGCGACCGCGTTGGCCAGGGCCTCGAGCGGGTCCGGGGTGAGCGGCACTTCGCGCAGGGCGAGGTGGTCAGGGAGCGCCAGAGCCAGTTCCGCGCGGGCGTAGTGCATCTCCCTGGTGGCCGGCTTGTCGCGGACGTCAGCTTGCGGCTTGGCGAGATCGACCGGCGGTGCAACGGTCGGGTCTGGTGCGATGGTCATGATCTACCTGTCTGTGGTGTGCGTCGGGGCGTCAGGAGCCGAGCCGGATCTGCGGCTGTTCGCGTGCAGCACGGCCGTCGGCCTCCACGGGCCGCATCTCGACCTGGGCGTAGCCCTGGTGGCGCAGCACCGACATCGCTCGGTCCGGTCCCTCGACCCTCATGGACAGCGCTCCGTCGGAGCAGGTGAAGCGGACGCGGAGTGCGCTGGTGCGGGTCGAGGAGACGAGCCAGCGCGACACGCTCTTGTGCGCGCGGGCCATCTGGTGCCCGAAGCGGATGACCTCTTCCGGCTTCGGGTCGAAGCCTGTCGTCGGCAGCACTTCCAGGGCCGTTCGCTTGGACATCGGGCCACGGGAAAGGGCCCAGCGGACCGCAGCAGCGACACCGCCGGCGACCAGGGCGACCCACCAGGCGTTGGCCATCACCGTGTCCGCCAGCTGTTCGGCGTGACCGGGAAGGTCCCCGGTGAAGCCGATGACGCCGTCGATGAGGTCGGTCGTGGTCATCGCCCACCGTCCGCGGGCAAGGTGGGCGGCGCCGCGGCGTCAGCCGGAGCGGGCACGGGGGGAGTCGGGAGCACGGCGGCACCTCCAGAGAGCAAACGGGCCTTTCGTCTGCTACAGGTGTCGGGATCCGGCTCGGTGTGACACTCCGCTCCGAAATTCTTCGCCGAGTTGCGTCGGCCGGCGCCACCGCTCCCTGCAGGGAACGCGTGACGCCGGCCGGGGTCAGATCTTCACGCCGTGACCGCGGAGGTAGGCCAGCGGGTCAATGTCCGATCCGTACTCGGGCCCGGTACGTATCTCGAAGTGGAGGTGCGGACCGCTGACGTTGCCCGTGTCGCCGGACCACCCGATCCGGTCGCCGCCCTGCACCTTCTGGCCGACGGAGACGTTCAGCGAGGACTGGTGCGCGTACTGCGAGTACTTGCCGTCCCCGTGCTTGATCACCACCTGGTAGCCGTACGCGGAGTTCCAGCCGGCCGTGACCACGGTGCCCGGGCCCACCGCGCGAACCGCGGTTCCCTTGGCTACCGGGAAGTCCACGCCGGTGTGGTAACCGCTCGACCACATTGACCCCGAGACCCCATATCCGGTGCCGATGTGCTCGTCGGCGACCGGCGCGACCCAGGAGCCCGACGTGCCGCCTGAATCGGGCTCGGTGTAGTCCGGACGCCTCATGATCAGGATTCGGTCCGTCCAGAACGAGAGGGGCTCGATCCGGACGCGGGCACCGGTGTGCGGCGCGTCGATCACCTCTCCGCCGCCGATGAACATGGCGACATGCTCCGGGCTGGAGGCGCTGCCACCCGAGAAGATGAGGTCGCCGGGCCGCAGGTCCTTCACCGAGTTGACCTTGCTGCCGACGCCGACCTGGTCATACGTGACCCTGGGGAGGTTCACGCCGACCTTGCTCCAGGCGTACTTGACCAGGCTGGAACAGTCGCAGCCGGTAGAGCCCACGAACGGGGGCTTGCAGCTGCCGCCCAGGACGTAGGGGGTGTTGTACGCCTCCTTGGCCCCGGCGACGACCTTGGCCAGACCACCGGAGACCTTGCCGTCCATCGGAGCGGCCCACTTCTCCGCCCGCTCCCGGATCTCGCGGACGTAGTCCCGGGTCTCCTTGTACGGCGGGATGCCGCCGTACTGCTTCACCGCGCCGCCGCCGGCGTTGTACGCGGCGAGCATGTTGTCGACGACGTCGCCGGGCACGCTGCGGATCTCGTCGGCGAGCTTGCAGTCGTAGGACACCATCGACGGGACGGCGTCCTCGGGATCCAGCGGGTCTGCGCCGCCCTTCTTGTTGGCGTCGATGCCCTGCGTGGCCCAGGTGGAAGGGATGAACTGGGCGATCCCGAGCGCGCCCGCTCCGCCGTCGGGCGGGTTCTTGCGGAAGTTGGACTCCTGGTAGAGCTGGGCTGCGATCAGCGAAGGCGTGGTCTCCGCGCAGCCGTAGTCCCGCACCGCGTTGAGGATGATCGGGCGCAGCCAGTCGGGGATGTCTTTGGTGTCCGACAGGCCGCCGCCGAATCCCGCGTTCTCCAGTGCGTCGCTGGTGTTGTCCTCGCCGATCGCCGAAGTCAGCGCCAGCACGGCAGCCAGCATCAAGCCGAAGCCGAGCAGGCATGACAAAAGGATCGCGATCAGTACTCTGCGCAGGGCCTTGGACTCGCCTTGCTCAGACATTGGGAAGCCCCACGACGCGCCAGCTGCCGTCGGCGCCACGGCGGAGCTTGAGTGCCACCTGTTCTTCCGACGCGGTGGCGGCACCTGTGGCCGGCGTCTCGGTCAGCCTGTAGATCACGCGCGCGAAGGCGGAGTCCTCGGTCGGCGCGGGAGCTCCGTCCGGCAGTGACACCCGCAGAACGGTGACCGTCACCTGGACCTGGCGGTCCTTCCAGTTCAGCCACTGCTGCCGGCCGGCGCTGCCGCTGGTGTGAGTGCGCAGGTCCTTGCCCAGATCGCCGTCTGCGTAGGTGGCGGCGCGCCGGGAGGCGTCGTCGAGCGAGGTGTCCCGGCCCGGCCGGGCGTCGTGGCTGGCCCACGCGGTCGTGAACGCCCGGGCCGCCTCCTGCAGGGGTGCGGGCAGCGAACTCGGCTCCGAGGTGACGGGAGACTCGGACGGCTCGGCTACGGGCGAGGCCGTCGTCGTGCGTGCACTGCCGGAGCTGCTCCCGGCGGCGGTGGCGGAGGGTGCGGCCGTACGGGCAGAGGGTTCGGGGGCGGCGGGACGATCGCTCCCACCGAGCCCGAGGAAGAGGGCGACGCCGACAGCTGCCAGGACTGCCGCAGCGGCGAACAGCGCGATCGTCCCGCGCTGGGCGCGGGCACGCGCGACATCGGTTTTCGGCATGAGGGTCCCCCGTGAGGTGGTTCTGGTGCGGTGATCTGGGCGGCCGGGGCCTGTCGGGCCCCGGCCGCGGCCCGGCTACGGCCGGGGCCTGGGCGGGCCGGGCGGCCGGGTGGCTCGCCGGATGGCCCGGGGCGGAGCTGGCGGCTTGGCCGGCGTCGACTTCTTCGCGGCCGACGGGGTCGGCGGTGCAGGGGTGGGCGGGGTCGGCATCTTCGGCACCCCGGCCGGCCCGGCTGCCGGCGGCTTCACCGAGCTCGGCGTCTTCGTGCCGGCCGCCTTGGGCCCGGGCGTCTTGGCACCGGCCGCAGCCGATGCGCCCCCGGGAGTCCTCGGCGCGATGGCACCGGCCCGGGGCCCGGGAGGAGTCGCGGCCCTCGGGTTCGACTGGATCGGAGCCAGACCGAGGTTGACCTGTGCCTTCGTCCCTTGCTTCGCCACGAACTTGCCAGCCGTGGCGACGTTGCGCTTGTACTCGGCTCCGAAGTCCTTGGCCTCCTGGACCTTCTTGTCGACGGTGCGCGCCTTCACAGCCTTGAGGTCGTCGCCGACCTTCTTCCCGCGCGCCATGGCCGCAGCGCCACCACGCTTGGTCGCGGCAACACCGCGGGGGATCCCCACCGGCGCGCCCACCGTGGCCATGAAGGCGAACTTCCCGGCCTTGGCGCCGTACTTGGCAGTGGTGGCGGCCGCCTTACCGGTGGCCATGGTGGCCCTGCCGCCCCTGGTCTGGGACATCTTGTTCGCGGCCGCCGTGGCCAGCCGCTTCTTCAGGGTCTGCTTGGCCGCCTGCTGCGCCGCGACCTTCGCGGCCGTGCTCGCACCGCCGGTGCCGACGGCCGCGGCCGCGTTGGTGGCGAGCCGGGCAGCAGTTCGCAGCCGGCTGCCGGCCTTGCGGTTGGCCTGGGGTGAGCCCACCCAGGCGTTCTTGGCGGACTTCAGGCCCTGGCCGACGGGCTTGCTCACGCGCCGCGCCTCGCTGCGGGCCTCGCCCCACATCTGCTTCAGGCCGGGGGCGGTCTCGGCGTAGCGGCCGGGACTGCTGAACACGGAGCGGCGGCCGGCACCGCCGACGCGGGCATTGGCCAGCTTGCGGTTGAGGTTGACCGCGATGCTCTGCGCGGTCTGCTTGATCTTCTTGTGGCCGGCCAGACCGGCGACGGCCGTGACATCGATGACGATGAACTTCACGGCCAGGACGTCACCGGTGTCCGCGTTGATCAGGGCCAGAACGATCAGGATGAAGATCGCCAGGAAGAGGATGGCGATGATGATGCCGAGAACGGCCTTGGTGATCGCGGAGAACCAGCGCCACAAGGTGGCGCGGCCGCCGCCGGGCAAAATGCCGGCGGTGAGGGCCCAGTGACCGCGGATCGCCTCGAAGGCCAGCCAGCCCTGCGCCGTGAGGAACGTCCCGGTGACCAGGATCATGAGGATGGCCACGATGACCGCGGCGATCGCGACGAACAGAGCGGAGAAGGCAAGGTCGGCGGATGCCCGCTTCGCCTTGGGCTTCACGTCCCCGCACGCCGCCTCGAACTTCTTCGCGTTGTCGTTGAGTTGCCCGATGAAGTTCGTGTCGTAGATCGAATCCATCATCGCGGCATCCCAGTAGTTCATCCCGAGCTGATCGAGGTTGAACTCGGCGAGCTTGTACTCGCGGAAGGCCTTGTCGCACGCCCCGTCGAAGGTCTGCCCGTACACCATGAGCTCGTTGGGCTTGACGATGAACGCCTCCACCAAAGCGTTGGTGATCGGCTTCGCTACGTTGTCCGGGTCGGCGCTGCCCTTGGCGCTCGCGGGGTCGTCGGCCAGGACGATGCTGGCGACCTCCAGGGTGAAGTCCTTCGCCTTGCCCAGCAGGCCTCCTTCCGAGAGCAGCATGGTGGAACCCTGCGGCTGCGCCTGGTCGTGCTGGCCGAGCAGGACCTGGGCCGGCGAGACAAGCACGGTGGTGGTCAGCGCGGCGACGACCAGGGAGACCCCGATCTCGGCGAAGCCGCGCGAGCGCTCCTTGAAGAGGATCAGCCAGCCGCAGTAGAAACCCGCGAACGTCAGGAACAGGCCGGGGAGGCCGAGCCGGTTGATGACCTGTTTCTTGATGGTGCTGGAGATGTCCTCGACGGGACCGACCATGACCTTGGCCAGCCCGAAGTTCAGCGCCCACTTGATCAGCCAGCACGTGAAGCCGATGACCCACTTCGAGACGCCGAAGAGCAGCTGGGCAACGATGTTCCAGATCTTGAGGTCGATGTCCTTCCAGCCGCCCGTATCCGTCTTGACGGTGTAGGAGCTGATCGGGACGCCGTCCTTGTCGGTGACGTTGAAAGGCTGGAGGAGGCCGTCGCTGCCGTCCTTGGGCTTCTGGTTCAGGTTCTTGCCGCCGGGGCCGGCAGCCGGCTTCGCCGGCGCGGACGTGCTGGGCGACGGCGACGGCGACGGGTCTGCCGTGGCCGCAGGGGCCAGCACCACGGTGAACAGGGCCAGCAGAACGCCGATCAGACCCAGGCGCCGCTTGAGGCCACGCTGCCGGAGGCGACTCATGCCAGGACCCCGTCCGCCGCCTCGGCGAACTCCACGGTCTCGTCGGCTTCGTCGTCGAGCTGGCCGGGCGTCGTGGTGATCGCGGCGGCCGCATTCTCATCCGCAGGGATCAGCACCTTGATCCCCGCGATCCGCTTGCGGAGGTCTCGGTACAGGCCTTCGCCGGCCCGCAGGGCGCGCTCGGTCTCGCTGACGTTGAGCGGGCTGAGGTTCTCGGTGATGACCTTGAGCATCTCGTCGTCGGTCGGGTCGAGGTCGAGGAACTCCAGGCACCGCGCGGCCAACGCCTTGCCGCGGTGACGGAAGACGAAAATGTGGCTGAGCAGCGCCCTGATCTTGTCGCCGATCTCGGACTTCGGACCGATGTCGTACGGGTCGTGACTGCCGGCGAAAGCTCCGGCGTTGTGCTTGCGGCCGTCGGCGATGAGCTCGAGCATCAGGTTGGAGCCCTCGGCGGACGAGGTGAGCCACCAACACTCGTCGAGGAAGACGCCAGCGAACTCGTTCGGGTCGGCGAACGCAATCTCGCGGCAGAGCGCCGTCATCAGGTACATCAGTCGCCAGCCGAAGCGCTTTTCGACTTCCAGGCTCGGGAGGCGGTGCTCGGAGAGTTCCTCCTTGGTTGGCAGGCCCAGGCGGTCGACGGCGAAGACGATGCTGTCGGAGTCCGTGATCCGTACGACTGGCAGCGTGGGGTCGAAGATGGTGCGACCGAGGTCCTTCTTCGCCAGCGAGCGCAGCTTGCGGACGAGTTCGGAGGCGGCGGCGCGGACCGCGTTGTCGTTCGGCTCGTCCGGGTCGGGTGTGCGGGCCCGGTCGGCGAGGGTGTTCATCAGGGCGGTCATGCTCGGCTTCGGGCCGAGCCGGGTGGCCTCGATCGCCTCGGCGAGGGTGATGCCCTCGATGCTCATCGACCCGATGTCCAGGAGCGGGGTGAGGAAGGACTCGGTGTAGCGGGCGGCGCGCGGGCCGCGGAAGACGCGCAGGGGGTCCAGGCTGACGCCGGCGTTCTCGTCGACGTTGATGATCTGGGTCGTGCCGGGGCACGCGAGCGCGAACCGCGACCATTCCTGCTGGGGTGTGCGATCGATGACCAGGGCGCGGCCGCGGGAGTTCCTCTGCCCGGTGCGGTGGCCGGTGGTGAGGATCGAGTACATCGCGCACTTCATCGCGACGGACTTTCCGGAGCCGAGCTCGCCGACGAAGGCGGCGGACGCGGAGGCGTTGACGCGGGGGCCGTGGGAGAAGTCGACCAGCACGGGGCGGACGCCGCCGCCGTTGAGCTGGAGGCCGAAGAGGCTGCCGGAGTCGTCGCCCAGGCCGGCGCCGCAGAACGGCATCGACATGGCGAAGTCGCGGGCGAGCAGGTACTGGGTGTAGTCGAGCATCGGGCCCGGGGTCTTGGTTCCGGGCAGCATGCCGTGGAAGAGCGCGACCTGGTCGCCGGTGGGCCGCACGAGCGTGTAGTCGTTGCCGCCGAAGTGGTTGGCCAGCGACGTCGCCTTCTCGTCGGCCTCTTCGGGGGTCGTGCCCCACACGCAGGTGGCGACGGTGGCGCGGATCTCGACCTCGGTGCTGGAGGCGGTGAGCCGGTCGCGGTACTCGTCCAGGGCGAAGGACGCCTTGTCGAGCGATGCCGGCACACCGGAGGTCTCGCCGTCGTACTCGCCGCGCTGGTGCGCGAGCTCGCGCTGCTGCCGCCGGCTCTTCGGCTCGGCCTTCGAGCCGGACTCGACGTGCAGCCGGACGGCCCAGTCCACGGGGAAGTTGAACTCGTCCAACGCGGCCAGGTACTCGCTGCCGGGGAACCGGAAGGCTTCCGGCATCTCGGAGAGCACGCAGAACGCCTGGTAGGAGTCGCCGTGTTCGCTGGTGGCGCGCAGGTAGCGGCGCTTGAAGGGGTTGGTGGGGCCCTTGGAAGCCCGGGTGCCGCGGCCGCCCTCGTCGAGGATGACCTGGGTGTGGGCGGTCACCGTGTGGCCGCGGCCGCGCAGACCCCGCGGTGCGCCGTCCTCGGGCAGGAGCGGCTCGTTCAGGCCGCGGCGGGCGCTGTGCCCGTAGATCCACAGGATTTCCGCCTCGGTGGCAGGTCGCATCTTGATGCCGGAGGGCCAGCCCGCCGCCAGGCGGGTGGCCTGCTCCAGGCGCTGGCGTTCGTCGGAGAGGGATATCGGGGCGACCGGCAGGCCGAGGGCGCCCATGACTTCCGACTGGACGGAGGAGAAGACGGCCCGGGTGCTCTGCTTGAAGTCGACGTGGGACAGGGGGACCGCGAGGAAGTCGACGCGGCCGGTGAGTTCGAGGTCCTGGAGCTGGTCGAGGACCTTCAGCGCGAGGTCGACGTACTCGGGGGAGGCGTCGAGGTCGACGCCGGCGGTCATGCGGGTGACGACCGACGCGGCGTCGACGCTCGGGCACAGACTGAGCAGGAGGGCCTCGCCCCGCAGGGACTTGAAGAGGGACTCCAGGGAGTCCAGTCGCTCGCGCTTCGTGGACTTCGAGGCGTGGGTGTAGTTCTCGGTGTCGACGCGCCACACCGCCCACACGGTGGCGGCAGTGGTCCAGATCAGGTGGCCGCTGATGTGCCGGACGGGGAGACGCATGGCGTTCTTCTTTCTGTGCTGGTGGTGATGTCGAGGCAGCGGGTTACTGCTCGTCGAGGGAGGCGAGGAGCGCCTGCAACCCGGTCTTCGGCTCCGGCCGCGCGGCCGCGGCGGCCGTCGGCACTGCGGCCACCGGCGCCGCGGTCGCGGCCGCACGGGGCCTGCGCGCGAGTACGGGTGCGGGCTTTGCTACGGCCGCCGCCGGGGCGGGCCGCTCGGCGGACCGGACGCGCACCGTGCAGGTGGCGGTCGCCAGTCGCGGTCGAGCGACCCGCTGCGGCTTGCCGGCCAGGCGCCCCTGGGCCGGGGTGGAGGAGTAGATGAGCAGGCTGCGCACGGCGCGTGCCGGGTCCCGGCCATCGAGCCGCGCGTACCGCAGCACCCAGGCCAGACCCCAGGGGATCAGTGCCATGAGGATGAAGTTCATGGCGCCGAAGTGGGCCCACAGTCCCTTCGTCATGACGAGGAGACCGAAGCTGATCACCATGGTCATGACCTGGGTGATCGTGTAGGGCCCTCCCGGGAGCCGACCGGCTCCCGGGAGCTTGCCGATGACGAGCGGGTGCTTACGGGCTCGCGTGTACGAGTGCCCGATCAGCTCTTCCTCCGAGGCACTCACGACAGCTGCCAGTCCTTACCGGTTCCCGCGGGGCCGGTCTTGGCGTTCGGGTGGACGGACATGGCGTTGGTGCCCGTGTCGTTGATCTCGGAGCCGACCTTGGTCTGCAGGACCGAGAGGTTGCTGATTCCCCACAGCACGAGGGCGGCCAGCACGAAGGCGACGAGGGTGCCGACGAAGGACCGGGTCTTCCACCAGGCCATCAGCACGGCGATGATCGCCATGAGGGCGGCCACGGTGAGGACCAGCGTGCGGACCTGGCCCGTCTTGGTGTTGGCCCAGTCGAGGACGTCGCCGGCGAGGACGACGTGGTCGGGGTTGGTTGCTGCCAGGGTGTGCATGAACGATTCCTCTTCTTCAGGAGTTCGACGGCGACGGCGAGGGAGATGCCGTGGCTGCGTCGGGGCTTGGGGTGGTGGTGTGCGGCGCCGCCGAGGGCGGGCTGCTCGCGCGGATGGCCGGGGCGTCGTCGACGGAGGCGACCTCCCAGCGGCCGGCGCGGGACTTGAGGGTGAGCGCGTAGCTCAGCGAGACCGGGCTGCCGGCCTGGTCCGTGGCATCGACCTGGACCAGCTGGTGCAGCACCGTGCCGTCGGCCGGAACCTTTTGCTGTCCGGCGGTGAGCGCGTCGTCCTGGACGCCGGTCACCTTCACCGCGGCGTACGGCGCAGGGCTGATGGCCTGCATGCGCGTGCCGGGCGAGGTGTAGCGGTCGAGCTCGGTGGAGCCGGTGAGGTAGGCGGCCAGGAACCCGCGCGCGGTCTCCACCGACGGGTCGGCGCTGCTCGACCCGCGGTCGGTCTCGTACGCCAGGCCTCCGGGCTTGACGGAGGTCGGTGCGGCCACCTGCGCCGGCAGGGACGTCGCGGCGTAGCCGGCATCGGATGCCGCCTTGTCGGTGCCGCCGGCACTGGCCGGGCCGGTGGCCTGAATGCCGACGCGGAAGTACTGCACCCCCAGGCGCTTCGCCTTGCCCTTGTCGTCGTGCGCCGTGACGTCGGCGGCCACGGTGATCGACCAGTAGCCAGGCTGAACCTCACGGGAGGCCAGGACGGTGGACTGCGTGGCCTCGCGGGTCCCGGGCTTGACGGCCAGTGCGAACGAGCCGGAGTAGTACGGCGTCAGGTCCCGCTCGGTGCCCTGGCCGGCCTGGAGGTAGGCGGCGACGAACAGTTCGGCGAAGCCGGCCGGTCCGACCGAGGACGCGGGCGCTGCGGCAACGACCGGCTTGGTCGCGCCCTGGGCCGGGCCGGACGCGCTGAGGAACGCCAGCATTCCCAGAGCCGGGCCTGACGCCACGAGAGCCCAGACACCGACGCGGGCCAGCCGGGAGATCCCGGACATGTGGGCGGTGCTCGCCTTCCACCCGGTTTCATCCGGTTGGTCCGTCGGCGACTCCTGGTGCTCCTCGACCTCCTCGTCCCAGACTTCCGCCTCGACGAACTGCTTCTTCTTGTCGGCCTTCCGCTGCCGGCGCTGGCGCTTCACGACGCCGTCCGCAGGGCCTGGACCGTCAGGACGGTCGAGATGCGCTCCTTGAGCTGAGCCGGCGTTCGGGCCAGCAGCACATCCCACGACGCCAGGGCGGGCTCCGACTCGCTGTCGAGGAAGGCCCGCATCTGCTGGTGCAGGTCACGGTCCATCGGCCGGCTCACCAGAGCGGCGGCAATCTTGGTCAGCTCGCGCGAAGCACGGGCCACACGGGCCTCGTCGGCGTCGAGCAGCTGTCGGCCGGTGCCGGCCGGGGACTTCGTGGTCACGTCGGTTCTCCCGGAGGTTGAAGGGTGGGGGCGGGGCGGGGCGTTAGGGGCTGGAGGAGCTCTGGCGGGCCTCTCGCCTGCTACAGGTGTCGAGGAAGTCCGCGGTGTGACAGTCGGGCCGAAGTTTTTTCGAGGGACTTCTGCGGCGGTCAATCCACGGCGCGGGCCGGCCGCTCTCAGGCCGCGGCGCGGTACTGGGCGAGGGGCGACTTCGTGCGCAGCGTGCGAACGGCACGGCTGGCGTGCTGCCGCAGCAGGTCCCCTTCGTGGCCCATGGAGCGGGTGGTCATGTGCCGCTGCTCGGGCCGCTGCGAGGTGGACAGGTAGTACCGGGCGATGCGCTGCGCCTCGAGCTCCTTCAGGGCTCCGATCTCCACCGCCCACAGCAGGAGGTCGAGGACCTCCGTCCGCGCCTCGTGACGCGACAGGGCCGGCTCATCGACGCCGACGAGCTCCATCTGGGCAGCGCGCATCAGCAGGTCCGCGAGCTCGACCGTGCCGTGCGGGGTGTCGGGGTCCTCGCTGGAGACGACGTGGGCGTAGCGGGTGTGGCACTCAGCTGAGGCAAGAGGCGCGACGCCGGCGGCGAACTCCTGGACGTCCTCCACCTCGTCGAGGCAGGCGGCCAGGGTGCGGCGGGTCAGCTGCAGGGTGTCGAGCGCGAGGTTGTTGAAGATCCGTCGCGGCCGTCGGTCGAGCGGGTAGGTGCGGACGACCTCGAAGGCAGCGCCCAGCACGGTCGCGCAGACGTCGTCCCACGGAAGGCCGTACGAGCGCCGCTGCGTCTTCGCCATCAAGACCGTCTTGGGCAGCAGGACGCGCACGGCCACCCGCCACGCGAGGTGGGCGTCGAAGCCGGTCCCGCCGGCGCGCTCGACCAGCAGGTGCATCACGCGGTCGTGTCCGTCCAAGTCACCGCGGCGGTAGTAGACGGAGATCTTGTCGACCACGTCCTGGGGACTGGTTGCCCCAGCGAGGTCGGGGTGCTCCTCGGCCCACGTGGCGACGCGGTCCGCCGCCCTCAGGTCGCGGCAGAGCACGTCCCAGTCGCGGTTCATCAGGGCGAGCGTGTCGTAGCGGGTTGTGGACTCGGAGGAGTCAAGTGCCGGGGTGTGCTGGGTGGTGGCCACGTCCGTGTCCGTCCTTTCGCGCCATCTGGTCTCGATGGCGCTCACACTCCCGAGGCCCCCCTTGACCGCGGTCTGACGGCGATTCCGGCGCGACGAGGTCAAGGGGAAACCGGCCGTCGGCACCCGCCGCCCAACTGGGCAAGGGGGGCCGCGGTCAAGGGGGTGGGCGGAGTGGTCAAGGGGGATGGCATCCACTCGGCGAGGTGGATGGGTGCGACCCACTCCACCGAGGACGCGGTGGAGACCACTTCCAGTGGACGGACCTAAGGCACCGCGGAGCCGGCGCCATCCACTTGACCGGATGGAGCACACCGAGTGGATGGACCACGCCCCGTCGCGGCGCTCACGAACCTCCACCCACTGGCCACCCACGGTGGGCCCGGACCTCCCGCCCATCGGCCCATCGCGATGGACGCCATCGCGAACTAAGTCCGAGACACCCCGGGTCGCCATCGCCTTCACGCGCCGTTCTGCACGGCGCCGGGCTCCGGTGCATGTCGCCGGGGAGGAAGCGCCAGCCGGGCCCCGCGGCTCCCCTGCTGGGCGGCCGCCCGTCGTCGGGCAGAGGGGCTGTCCGTGTCGGTGCCGTGAGCCGGCCTCATCGGATCCTGGCCCTCTGGCGCCTGCTGCGTTTCCCCTTGACCCGGGCCCAGGTCAAGGGGAAACAGCAGGCGCCCCGTCCCGTGGTCAAGGGGTGGAAGCACCGCCGGTCAAGGGGGTGGCTGAGGGGCCAGATGATGCGGTGAAGCTGGTCAAGGGGGAGAGGAGAGGGCGGCGAGGGGATCGCCGGACGTTGGCTGCCGGCGATCACCTCGGGTGGGTGGCACGCGCGGCTTCACTGCGATCCTGCCTGCGGCTCGGGTGGCCACCGGGGCCCATCCGATCGCCTCGTCCACCGTCCGCCGTCGGTGGGCGCCACCGGTGCACCGGATCGGATGGAGCCCACCGAGTGGATGAACCACACCCCGTCCACCGGGTGTCGCCCACTGGGTGTCGCCCATCGGGTGGTCCGAGCCGATGGAGCCCACCCGATGGACGAAGGCGACTCGCCACCGGGTGGGCTCCACTGCGGACGCGGTGCCACCGGATGGAGCCCACCCGGTGCGCGGGACCGGGCGGTGGGGAGTGGGCTACGCAAATGGCCGGGTGGGGAGTGGTGGGTGCATCACGCGGTTCGCGGTGGCGGAGACAGCAGCGTGCGCTCGCGCCGCCCCACCCTCGACCGGGACTCCACGGCGCCTTGTCGCGGGCCCGTGTTTCCCCTTGACCAGGGCGCGGGTCAAGGGGAAACCGGCCCGCCGCGAAAGCTGGTCAAGGGGCGCCTCTGAGACGCCAGGACCACCATGTCCTGTCGCGGATCGTCGAGCTCGTCCAGGCCGCGGGCGCCCGCTGTGTGGAACGTGGCTCCGGCGTGGCCGGCCCATCGCCAACCGGAGTGTGGAGAGCCCTGGGGCGGTGGAGTGGACGGCTCACGATGCGGCCCGCTCCAGATGCCGGGTTCGACACCGGACACAGAGGCCAGTGGAACCGAGGGCAGGACGGGTGCATCCGCTGCCGTCCCACCCCGCGCACACCTCGGGTTCCACCGCTGAGGACGGGCGGCCGGCGCGCATCCCCTCGTGCTCCTCTCGGCACGGCCTGCACCTGCGGCCCGGCTCTGCCCGGTTCAGCACCAGGACGGCGCAGCCACACTCGGGGCACCGGCCCCGGGGAACCGCGGGAGTGGAGCGCGGGGTGGGAGTGCCGGTGGGGGTGGAGTGGACGACGAGGGTGGGAGTGGGCGCCCCAGGCTGCGCGGTGGCGCGGCGCCGGTCGCGGACGATCTCCTCGCACACCGAGCACCTGCGGCCGCTGCTCCACAGGACACCGGCCTCGCAGTCGAAGATTCCGCAGCCCCAGTGCGGCAGGCCGACGCCGAGGATCCACCGGCCGGGGTCGCGGATCTCGTCGGTGAAGAACCGGGCGGCCCGTGCCTCCAGGCGCTGCCGCAGCCGGGCGTCGTCGATGCCGGAGCGCAGCTGCTGGCCGACCTCCCGGGCGATGCGCCGTTGCATGTAGACGCTGGTCTGCCGGTAGAGCCTGTGCACCGGCTCGAGAACGGCGTGCACCCGGGCGCTGATGGTGAGCCCGGGTCCGTCGTAGGCGCCGGTGTGGTCGGTCAAGGGGGTGCCCGCGGGCTTGGTCAAGGGGGTGGTCAAGGGGGTTTGGTGGTCATCCGCGCGCAGCGCGAGCCCACCGTCGCCGTCGCCGAGCGGCGGTTGCGCACCGCGGTTTTCCACAGCTTCACCCACCTGTACTTCGCCTACGGCGGGTGAGAAGGGGGCGCGCTCGTCATCAGGTCGGTCAGTCCTAGGTTCTTCCTTAGTCGCGAGTGATCCCGCATCAGCCGAGGAACCCGATCCCTCACCAGGACCAGAGGTGGAGGAGGGTGCGACGTCCGCGGTGGACGGTTGTCCACAGGGGTCCTGAGGAAGGGCGGCGGGGATGTCGTGGGCGATGAAGTGGTGGCGGCCGCGCACGCCGGCCCTGCGCTCCACGGTGATCCACCGGGTGGCTTCCAGTTCGTCGACGATCTCCCCGGCGGCCGCGGTGGTGAGCGGCTGGCCGGCCCGTCGGCCGCTGTGGTGGTGGAGCGCCCCTGCGATCTCCGACTCGGTGAGCGGGATCCGCTGGGCCTGGGCGTACGCGATGAGTGCGTACGCGCGCAGCTGGCGCGGGGTGAGGTCCTCGGAGGCGGCCACCGGGATCCATACGAACCGCTCGGTCGCAGACAGAGGCCGGGTACGGCGCACCGCCGAGGTGCCACATCCGCCGGGCAGGGAACGGCGGGTCGAGGACAGCTCGACGACGCCGTCGTGCCCGGGGCGCATCAGCTGCGTCATGCCGCGCTCGACGGAGGCCTTCGACAGGCCGACGTACTCCGCGATGGTCACGGTCGCCGCCGTGCATCCCTCGGGACGCGACGCCAGCGCGGCGATCTTCACGTACGCGGTCAGCGCGACGTCGGCGTACTGCGGGCTGGTGACGAGGCGCAGGGGCACCTTGACCCGCTGGCGGCGCTGCGGGCGCGCCTGATCGCCCGCCGGCGGCGGGCTACTCGGTGGTGCTGCTGTGCGGGGCACGCTTCTCCTGGCGCACCGGTGCCGCGGGGCGGCGACTCGGGTGCGCTGGGTCTCGACGGCGTCCGGCAAGGACGCGCGGTCTGGGGTCTGGCCAGAGGCACTCGGGCGAGGGCTGAAGGAACGGGTCCTTCAGCTGCTACGGGTGTCGAAAAAGCCGACGGTGTGACAGTCCGGCCGAAAAAATCCCCAGCGAACCTGTGACCTGCGGGTCAAGGGGCTCTCTGGGTTGGCGGCAGGCCCCCTTGACCGGGCCCGTGAAGGCTCGTTGGTCAGGTGTGGGGAGCGAGGCTTCGGCATTGCTGGTCAAGGGGTGTCGGCTGGCGCTGGTCAAGGGCAGACCGCTGGACCGCTGTGGGCCACGGTGGATCCGGGCCGCACCGACCCGGAGAGCGGCAACGCAGCGTGGTGCTGGCGTCACGGACGGGCGAATAACCACCGCGATCGGCGTGCTTCGATGGCGTCCGAGCTGACAAAGGGCATGGGTGTACTGCAAGATGGACCCCGTTCTCCCGGGTTGCCCCGGGAAACGACAAACCCCTTCGGGGGGATTGCTGCTGGAGGGCAGTGATTGCCGGACCATTCGGTCCGGCCCTCGCTCGGACTGGGCTGCTAACCCGGGTCGGAGCGGTGACGGCCGGCAGAGGAGCTGCTAACTCCGAAGCCGGTGGAGAGGGGCGAGGAGCAGCCTTTGCTAGAGGCGCCCGCCCGGAAGACCTACGACATCCTCAACTCCCCCTTCACGGGGGATTTCGTGTTTCTGGGCCCGGCAGTGCCGGGCCGCCCCCACCGCAGCGCCGCGCCCGGCGCGGCGAAACCGCCCCGGGTCTGCGCGGTGCTGGTCATGGGAGAACCGCCTTCTCGGTTCGCCGGGCCCGTCCTCGGCGCTGTGCGCCGGGGGCCCGAGGTGAGGCGTTTTGGATCAAGCGGAAGTCACCCTATCCCCTGACGGCCGCCGTGCACACGCACTCGGCGCGTTGTTCACGCGACGTCGAAAAGTGCGGCCAAGAGGGGGCAGTTGGCGCAGAGGGTTACTAACTGGCGCTTCCCGTGCGGATAGTCACCCGATCCGCACGTACTACCGTCAAAAGGTATGAGGTTGGGCGCTCATCCGTATATCCGACTCTTCGAATCTCGAACACCGCGGTGCCGGCCTTGGCCTTGAGGAGTGAGCACTCCTCGGTGGTGGCGGACCTCGCGCCCCAGGTGCTGGTGTGGCTGTCCTCGCGCCGCAGCGTGCCCGCCGTGAACGGCGCGACGGTGGCGGCCTCGGCCCCGGTCACCGCGAGCGAGTCCGGGGTGAAGAGGGTCTGCAGCGCCCACGGGATGCCGGCCTGCAGCAGCACCGACTGCCGGACGGACAGGGCGGCGTCCGGCTTGAGGCCCAGAGCCTCGACCGCGGCGGCGTCGGTACCGGGAACCCCGCGCCTCGTGTCGTCGTGGCCGCCGTCGCCGGACTCCGCCGGCCTGATCAGCCCGTCCTCGTGCAGGCGGACCGTCATGGCGAGAGCCGGCTGCAGTACCCGGCTGCGGCGGCGCGGGGCCGTCTCGACCAGGCCCTCCTCTTCGAGGAGCCGCAACGCCTGGGCCACGGTGTTCGGGGCGACGCCGAGCTTTTCACCCAACTCGCGCTGGCCGGGGAGCTGATCGCCCGGGGCCAGCCTGCCGCTCAGGATGTCGGCGCGCAGCGCGGCCGCGACCTGCTCGTGCGGGTGATGGGACGTCATGCGCACATCTTGCCGCACCCGCCAGAACTCTCGGCTCATCCGCTCGACCTCTCCTTGACGTGATCGCCAATGGCGTGCATCATCTGACGCAACTGCCTTAAGGCAGTTAAGGCAGATGGCGCGTGAAAAAGCAAGCGGCCCCCGGGGCTGGTCCCCCCGGAGGCCGTGAACGCGCCCTCACCCACCAGAGCGCAGGAGATGAGAACGCGTGAACACCATGATGGCAGCCCACCCGCCGCAGCCGGCAGACGCCCGCGGATTCACCGAGGACGGCATCGCCCGGTACCTCGCCGACACCGAGCCGATCGACGACCTCGTCGCCGGCGGCTACCTGGCCGGCCACGACGGCCGGCTCATCGCCCAGCAGCTGCGAGCCCCGCAGCTGCGCCGGGCCATCACCCACTCGGTGTGCCACACCGTCCAGCCGGACGTCGACAACTTCTACCAGGAGGACGGCGAACCGGAGGCCGACTGGCAGCAGCGCCGCGCCCGCACGGTCCGCGACCACTGCACCGTCTGCCCGGTACGGGCCGCGTGCGCCGAGCTCGCGCTCCGCGACGACGACACCGTCGGCGTCCGCGGCGGCCTCGCTCCGGAGAAGCTGACCCGCCGCCTGGCCGCCGAGGCCACCAGGCTGGAGCGCGCCCGCGCCCTGGACGGGCGCGCCGCGGAGGCCCGGCGCGCCCGCATCGCCGCCGGCGCGGAACTGCAGAGGCTCTCCGGCCAGTACCTCGGCACCTCCGGCAAGCCCGAGAAGCGCCTGGAGAACATCGAGAACATCCGCGAGGCCGCCCGCCGGCGCGACGAGCTCGTCGCCGCCTACCGCCGCGCCGCCGGCTGGACGGTCGCCGCATGACCCCCGCCGGCGACGAACGCGCTCTCAACCGCGCTCTGGTCAGCGCCCTCGCCCGCCGCGACGACGTCCGCTTACTCCCCGTCCTCGTGCCGGCCGGCGCCGACGTACCGCCCGTCAACCCGCTCACCGTGCTGCTCCTGGTCCTGCTCGGCCAGGCCACCGCCGAGCGCGACGCCTACAGGGACTGGATCACCCAGGACCCGACCCCGCCCAGCGACGACCCGCTGCGCGCCCGGGCCGCCGATGCGGCCAGCAACCTCGCCAGGAGGGACTCCCCGTGACACCCGACCTCGCCCCCCATGGCGCGGCCCTGGCCGAACTCTTCGGCAGCTGGCAGTTCGTCGTCGGGGCGCTCGTCCTCACCCTCGGACCGGCGATCGCCCTGCGCCGGCGCCGCGTTGCCCTGGCCGCGCTCACCGACACCGAGCGCGCCGCGGCCGCCGACCGCCGTGGCCGCCGGATCGAGGACGTCCTCACCGTCGTCATCGCCGCGGCCGCGGCCGCCCTCTCGGCCACCGGTCTGCGCCGGGTCGGCCACCACCAGATGGGCCTGGACGCTCCGTTCGACCTCCTGCCCTTCGTCGCACTGGACGTCGCGGCGATGGTCTGCGGCCGCCGAGCCCGCCGCCGCGCCCGCGACGGCGACGGGCCGGGCCTGTCCGGAGCGCTCTTCTGGATTCTGGCCGGCATCAGCTCGGTCTTCTCCGCGTCCGAAGCCGCCTCCCTCCTCGGCGGCGCCGTTCGCGCGGTGTGGCCCGTCCTGGCGGCCGTGCTCTGGGAGATCGGCTCGCTCGAGGAGCGCCGTGCCGCCCGCAACAAGGGCGGACGCCCGGACCGACGCATCGCCCTGGTGCGCCTGCTCCACCCCGTCGAGGCCTTCCGCGTCGCGCTGCTGCTCGCCGCCCGCCAGGACCTGGCCCAGGAAGAAGCCACCGCCGAGGTCCGCATCTCCCGGGCGGCCTACCGCTGGTACCGGCTGCGCCGTGCCCAGGACGCGGTCAAGCGAGCCGGCGGGATGACGCGCTGGGCATACCGCCTCGTCGAGATGCATGCCGACGCCCGCGCACAGGATGCCAGCGAACGAGCAGGATGCTCCGAGCCCGCCATCCTGAACCGCGTCGTCGCCCGCTTGCAGATGCGCGTACGCCAGTCCGACATCGCCGGGATGAACCTGAGGAATCCCACCGCGTTCGAAGGCATCCTCAACACCCTGATCGGCACCATCCCGACCATCCCATCCCAGACGGCCGACCCCCATCCTGCGCCCTCATCCCACCCCGCCAACAATGAAGAACCGCAGTTCAAGACCAGGATGGCTGAGGGCGGTGAGCCCGAGGACGACAGTGACGACGAGGACACCGCCTCGCCGCACCCGGACGTCGACGCCGAGCAGGATGAGGCGCCGGGCGCGGAGCGGAAGACCGACGAGGAGGTCATGGCCGCCTTCGTCGAGACCGTCCCTCGCAAGGATGACGGCACGTTCGCCTGGGGCATCAACAAGTGCGCCGAAGCCCTCGGCATCGGCAACCCGCGGGCCAAGCGGTTCCTGAAGACGCAGGCCGAGTGGCTGCCCGAGGCGCTGGCATCCCATCCTGCGGCGCACGGCGCCGACAGCGAGGAGCCGGACCACTTCGACCAGGCCCTCGCCCTCGCGAACGAGCCGCCGCAGCCGGCCGCCGTCCCCCGGGCCCTCGATTCCGCCCTGCCACCGGCCGGCCAGCAACTGGCCATCGACGAGCGCTTCGCCCTCGACCCGACCGTGGGCGACTTCGAGCAGCACGACAGCGGCCTCCTCCTCCCCGCAGCAGCCGGCATCCGCCAGCCCTGACCTGACGCCCCGCTCCGCAGGGCGCCCGAAGGCTGCCCGCGAGCACGACCGTGAGGACCACTCATGCCCGCCACCTCCTTCGACCAGCACGTCAACGAAGCCCTCGACCTCATCGCACCGGCCCGCCGCCAGGTGAACGCCGGCCGCCCGGCCCGGACCGCCGGCGCCCCGCAGCACCGCCGGCCCCGCCTCGCCCTCGTGCGGCGCCCCGCCTCCCACGAGGGGAGCGAGCAGTGAGCACCACCCCTTCCATCCGCGGCCGGCGCAGCCGGGCGCACGCCGACGCCCCCCAGGGCGAACCGCACGCCACCCCGGAGACGGAGGACACCATGGGAGCTGACGAGACGCAGCTGCGCCGCGTCCTGTCCCGCATCGGTGTCCGGCCGCTCGGTCATGCCGAGCAGCCCGTCGACGAAGAGCCCGAGCCCGCCGCCCACCCCGCCCCGGACCAGCAGCCCGTCGCCGCCACCCGGCGAAACCCGACGGAGCCCGGCGGCTGCCGACTGCCCGCGCCCGGACAGACCATCGACCTCACCGACCCCCCTGGGCAGCAGGCCCGGGCGGACGAACCGACGCTCCCCGAGGAGCAGGACGACACAGCAGCCCCGGCGCAGCCACCCGAGACGCGACGCGCGGGTGAGGCGGCGAAGAGCGTGTGGCCGCCCCGCGTCCCCTGGCGCCGACACGAGGACAACGACCAGGCCGACGGCCGCCCTGCCGCCGCGGCCGGCGACAACGACCTCCCGCAGCCGGAGGGCGACCAGCCCGACTGGTACCGCGTCCAGAAAACCGACGATCCGCAGGCACCGGACCCGGGCACCTACGAGGTGCACAACCACTACTACGGCACTGGCCAGGACTCCTCAGCAGCCGCAGGGGAGGGGGCCGGCCGGAGCCGCAACCGCGGCTCCCTCACCGCCTGGTGGGCCTCACTCACGCCGCTGCAGCGGTTCATCCTCCACAACGGATCAGCCGCAACCGCCGGCGCCTGGGGCTGGGGCATGTTCACCGCCCAGTGGAACACCGGCCTGCCCCAGTGGACGCTCGCCGTCATGCACGACGCCGCCGCCGGCAGCGCCGAGCCGTCCACCCCGTTCTTCGTCGGCGGCGGCGTGGTCCTGCTCGCCGCGGTCGTCGGCGGCGGCATCACCGCCTTCACGGAGAAGTGGCTGTACCGGCTGCCCTCGTTCTGCGCCGCAGTCCGCTTCCTCACCCACATCCCGGTCGCCTCCGCCGGGATCGCCCTCCTGCTCTTCTCCGCCCCCACTCTCTAAGGACACCCGTGACCAGCCTGCTCGCCGCCGGGGCCGGAACCAGCGCCCTCGGCCCGATGTCTGCCACCGCCGTCAGCGTCATCTTGATCGTGACGCTTATCTACGGCATCCGGGGCAAGGGGAAGAAGAAGCTGGCCCGAGGCCCGGCCCAGGCCATCGGCTTCTTCGCCGAGCTCGCCTTCCTGCGCGCCGACTCCTGGCCTCACGACCTCGGCTCCGCCGTCATGGACATCCCGCGCCAGATCGCCGCGAACCCCGATCTGGGATCCATCGGCATGACTGCCGTGGTGATCATCCTGCTCGTGCTGTCCTCCTTCGCCCCCATCGTGCCGTTCACCGGTGCCCTATGGGGGATGCTCACCGCCGCCGCCATGGCCGCGGCGCAGGGCTCTGTCTGGCGGGCGATCATCGCCGTTGCCACCGCCGCGCTGTCCCTGGTCGGCGCATGACCGGCAAGCCCGACGAGAGCCGGCCAACGACGAAGACCGCCAACCGGGAACGACGCAGGCCCACGCTGGAGGAGATCCCGTTCGTCCGCGAGGTGCCCGTCGTGGTCAGCGCCACCATGGTCGTGCTGCGCTACGTGGGCGCCTGGCTGCGAGGTGGCGATGAGGAGAGCGGCGGGTTCGGCGTCCGCCTGCTCGCTCTCGGCATCGCCGGTTACGTCGCCCTCTACTTCGCGGAGAGGCATCCCGGGCTCTGGTACGCCTACGGCGGCGCCAGCTTTCTCCTCGTCACGACCGTCGCTGTCCGCACCGGCCTGTCGGCCGGCCGAACCGTGAAAGACCTGGAAGCCGCCCACGCTCCCACCGCCGCCGAGGAGGAGCAGCCGAGCACCGACATCGAAAACGATCATGAAATGGCGGGGGAGGAGCACCTCGAAGCGGAGCCGCTCACCGTCAGCCCGGCCGAAGCGGACGCGGCCTTCGGCTTGTTCGTCGAGCACAACGTCGCCTTCGCCGTCCGCACGGATCCCAAGGGCGACCGAAAGGGCGTCCACACCGACACCCTCCTCAAGATCCTCCATGCGAAGGAGATGCTGACCGACTGGACCGAACCCATGCTGAGGCAGAAGTGCAAGGCCCTCGGCATCCCCGTGCGCAAGCAGATGGGCATCCGGGGCCGGAACTACTTCGGGGTCCACATCGAGGACTTCGAGCAGTCCCTCGGCAGGGCCGTACGCGTACCCCCGCAACTGGTCCCGGACATCACCGTGAACGCCCCCACCCCACCCCCACCCGAGCCCCCCGCCCCACCCTCCGAGATCACCCTCATCCAGCCCCCTGCGGGAGCCGACTGAACCACCCGCCACCGCCCCCTGCCGGCCACCGCCCGGAGGGGGCGGCTCGGCGCTCACAACCGGCCTTCCCCCGGCTTCCACTCCCCTACCGGGCAGAGGGCAGACCCACCCCCTACTAGCCGCATCTACGACTGCCTGACCTGCGGATCTATCCCATCGGTAGATGCGTCTATCGCGTCCATCTACCGCGCCCTACCGGCTTGTTCTCGTCCCGCTGCGCGCGGCCGCCCGGTACGGTCGAAGCACACTTCAGAGGACCAGTGGAGGGGGAGCCCGCGGTGGCATGGCGGTACGGGTGCGGCCCGTGTGCGGTCACGACAGGATGGCTACCCAAGGACCAGGCCTCCGCCAAGCGGGATGAGCACCGGAATGTCGTTCACGCTGGCATGATCCCGACGGTCGAGGTCTTCGAATCCAACGCCCTGCCGATCGCCAAGGATCCGGCCGCCCTGCGCATGTGGGCGATCATCGCAGCCGTCTGCGTCGTCGCCTGGATCACCCAGAACATTCGCTGACCGGGTCCGCGTAGTGGTGCCTCTTGCCCCGTCCCGGCCAACCAACGCCTGACGAACGCCCCGGGGGTCGTGCGCTCAACTGGACGTTGCTTATTCTGAATTTAGTGTGTATTGTGAATCTCGACGGAGAAAGTTCCGCATCCGTGTCACACGCAGCTCGCCTACGACACCTGTAGCAGTTGAGCGCACCCACACACCTTCCGGGAGTCCACCGTGACCACGCCCCGCACTCTGATGCTCGGCACCGCCATAACGGCCGCCACGCTCCTCGCCCTCACCGGCTGCGCCAACAAGCCCGTCACGCACGGCGAGGTCATCGACAAGCGCGGCCACGCCGGTCGCTGGATCCCCGAGTACCAGGACGTCTACCGCGAGAACTGCCCGACCATCCGCACCAGCTCATTCACCGCCGCCTCCTTCGAGGGCCGCAGCAGCGGCTCCAGCGGCAGCAAGTCCAGCGGTGGAAAGTCCAGCTCGTCCGGCGGCACCGGCAAGAACAACAACACCGGCAACTCCGGCGGTACATCGGGCGGCACTCCTCCCGGCAAGTCACTCACCAGCGGAGGCACCTCCGGCACCACCAACCCCGGCTCTTCGGGCGCGACCACGGGCGGCAGCACACAGCCCAGCAAGCAGTGTCAGCGCCAGTACGTCGGCCGGAAGCAGACCGGTCAGCACTGGCAAGCGGGCAAGTGGGAGCTCCAGCTCCGCGACGACGACCGAACCGGCTGGATCACGGTCTCCCAGACCACCTACGACGACACCGATCTCCACGACCAGATCTGACCAACCACCACCCCGGAGACCCGACCATGCCCGATGCACCCGAGTACACGCCGTACAGCATCTACGTGCTGGAGCCACACGCTGACTATGCGACCGCCGAGAACGGCCACATCCCGATCGAAGCCATTGCCGAGCGCGTCTATGGCAAGCCGTACAGCTCGCTGCGCGGATGCCAGCGGGACGACGAGCACATCGGTAATGACAGCGTGAAGCTGTACGAACTCACCTCCGACGAGGACTACCTGGAGGCACTCGGAGCCGTCGACGACGCCGAGATGTACCTGGGCCGGGACTCCCGCACCGGCGAGAGCATCGTCAAGACCGGCATGACGGAGCTGGACTACTGGCTGAGCATCCGCGTCGCCGACGAGAACACACCAGCCACTGTCGAGGCGAACCCGCCAGCAACGCAAGACCTTGAGAACGCCGTGTTCGAGTCCCGATTTTTCGCCGATCGCGCTTTCTCCCCGTCGCTGGAGCTGATCCTCGCCGATCTCATCCGCCGCAGCGAACTCCCGCGCGGTAACTACCTGTTCCGGCACTGGTGGTGATCGAAACGGAACGAAGACCCATGCCACGCAGCCCCGGTGAGTCACGACTGGCCCTCTTCCCCGGCGATCCGCTGCCACGCGACCAGTTACCCACCCCAGCACACCCGCCCGACTACCTCCGCTGCGGGGCCACCACCCGGTGGCCCCGCATCATCCAGTGGGAGACACCAGATGCACCCCTTCGTTCTCGGAACCGTCCTCGGAGCCGCCGTCACCCTGGTCGCTCTCGCCTTCTGCCGGCGACTGACCCGGCGACCGCACTGCCCCTGGTGTGCCACAGCCTCCGCCTGGCCCACCTCCCAGCACGACCCCCTGCACTGCCGCGGCTACGTCCAAGAACGCCGCCGTGACCGCCTCCGCGACATTGCACACGGACGCCCCGTCCCGGAACCGAACCCCTGGGGCCACGCATATCTCCTTGACGAGGAACGACGCTAACTGCGGCGCACGCTCCGTCACGCCACCCTCGCGCGGCCACGCGCCCCCGTCCAGCCGCTTCACCCAGCCCACCAGATGAGGACCGATGGCTCGCTGCCCCGCCGCACTCCCGACGGATCCCACCCCCTGCGCCGGCCCCATCGTCGTCACCGTGCTCGACCAGGACAACGCCGGCGCCGACGGTTGCGAACACCACGCCGCACGCCTCCTCGCCGTCCTCGACCGCGGCCGCGTCTTCGCACTGCCCCACGCCCCCGCCGGCGCCGCGCACCGCGTCTTCAAGGCCGCAGCTCCGCAGGACGTCCGCCTTCACCACCTAGCCGACCTCGCCTACAACGCCCCGATGAAGCGCGGGCCGACCAGGCCCCGCACACCAGTCACCCTGAAGGGAACCTCCGTGCCTGTCGGCCAGCACCCCGAACACGCCGTAACGGCGTACCGCAACGAACGCCCGTCCATCACCCGGCTCATCCTCGAAGCGCGCTGGGCGCACTTCCGCCTCACCGACACTCTGGAACACGACCCCGACAGCAACGCCGTCCCCGCCCTGCGCCGCTTCCAGCTCCTGCACGCCGGCGCGCTCGTCGACGTCCTCGCCCTGCGCACCCAAGACCCCGACCTCTACGAAGCCGCCCGCGACCACGGCGCCCTCCTCCGCAAGGTCGACGGCCTGGCCCTCGACCACCACCCCCACGACGGCCTCAACCACCTGCGGGCCCAATACGCCCGACTCCACCACCACGCCCATGGCCCCGCATACCGAGCACCCCACGCCACTGACGACTCTCTGCCGCACAAGCGCCCGTTCCGCCGATCCGGCCCTCGGCTGGTCCGCCAAATGCTCGACACCTACGCCTGGGCCAACCTCGGCCTCACACCCCTCTTCCCCGCCGTCGACGTCGCCAGCGAACAACGGCAACACCTCATGACCCGCGGACTCCTCCTCGACTGGGCTGCCACCGCGGCACCGGCCGACAACGCCGCAGCGGCGGCCGCGGCCACCGCCGGCCACGCCCTGCGCGCCTTCGACCGCCGGCCCGCCCTGAGCGACCTACGCGCCCGCGCCTACCTCCTGGACGCCTTCCGCGACTTCGACGACCAGGACGAAGACGACCACCCGCACCCCCACGACTGCGCAGGGCGCTGCGACGGCACCGGCGAAGTCCTCACCGTGCTCACCTGGGAGCACCACGGCACCGCCGTCCACCAAGAGCCAATCCAGTGCTTCGGCGCCCCCACCGCCCACGCCCCGGACTGCACCACCTGCGACGGCCACGGCTTCACCTACACGTCCGGCTACCGCGAGCTCTGCCTCGACGGGCGCATCGCCGTCAACGGGCCGGTCGCGACCACCGTGTCGCCGCAAGGAGCATGACCCCACCACGTCCCAGCTGGCCAGAACCGAGGGCGCCGAACTGCCCGCCCAACCTGCGCAGGCGCCGGCCCTCCCGGGGCCGCTCCCTCGGACTGTGATTTCTCTCCCCCAACCCGAGAGGGGGAGAAATCTCCCCCACCACGGCCACTGAGAAATCTCCCCCTTGGCCACTGAGAAATCTCCCCCCGCTGGAAGGGGGAGATTTCTCCTCCCCGAGAGCCCAACTGCCGTGGGGGTGATTTCTCCCCCCTCCGACATCAGGGGAGGGGAGAGAAATCACCCCCACGCGAAAGCCAGGACTCGGCCCCGCAGACCACCGTTAAGGCTAACTTGCCTTACAACTTGCCCCACAACATGCCCTACAACTTGCTCTACAGCTTGCCTTTCAACTTGCCCCACAACTTGCCCCCACGCTGCGCCTCCGACACGGAAACCTGCACTTCAGGGGAACGGTCAAGGGGCTTGGGGCGCGCCGACTACTTCTCTACGAGACCCCCAAGGGCAATGAGGACATCAGCGAAGAGCCACAGGCGAACGACAGGAAGGAGGAAGCCGGCGGGGAGAGGAAGAAGCGACATGGATGGGAGAGCAGCAGCAGGACGGGAGGGAGCGAGGGAAAGAGGAGCGACAGCAGGACTGGAGGAGGGGGGAAGAGGAGCAGCGAAGAGCGAGAGCGGGCGGAGCGACAACAGCAAGCGAGAGGAAAGCAGCAGAGCACAAGAGCCGAAGAGGTAGAGGAACAGAGGGAGCAGACAACGACCGACGAGACACGGACAGACCACGAAGCACGAGACGGGAAGGGAGAACGGAAGCGGGACGGCAGGGACGGTGAGCATGAGGCAGAGAGCCGCGATGGTGTGGAGAGGGTCGGGGAGTTGAGCAGGTCGCCGAGGGCTGCGGAACGCAAGCGGCCCCGCCCAGCGAAACGCTGAGCGGGGCGCGAGCAAGGGGGGCGGGGGGAGGGGCGCGCCGGGAGGGGCGCGGCGCGCGAGATTACGAGGCTGCCCGGAGCATCCGCCGCGCGGCGGCCCGGCCGCTGGCGCTGACGCGCTCCGCCGCGTGCAGTCGCAGTGCCCGCGCTCGCATGAACGCGGCGGCGGCCTCGGGGTCGCCGCTCGCTGCGCGGGCAAGCAACTGCGTGATCTTGCTGTCGGTCATCAGGGGTCCCTTTCGGTGGCGCAACGGGTCGGACTAGGGTGCCGCCCCGGCGGGGCGGCACCCGGTGCTTAGAACCAAGTCGCCTCACAGCCAAGGTCGTTGCGGGCAAGGTCCCGAAGTGCGGACAGTTCACCGTGCGTCCCGCACTCGACACATGTGCCGCCGCGCCGGTCCCCGTCGGACTCGAAGTCCCGGATGTGGATGATGTGCGGACGGGCTATGGGGGTCTTGATGATGGACACGATCAGGCCGGACTCGGGGCGCGCGGCGGCGCGCTGCGCGAAGTACTCCATGCGCTCCTGGATGTCCTCCAGGTCCTGCTCGGCGAAAATCCAGGTCAGTCGCTCCAGGGAGCCGGGCTCACCGTACGGAAGTCCGGTCGTGGGACACATCGCCAACTTCTCGGTGACGGGCGTAGCGACCTTCGGGGAACGGCGAAGCAGGGCAAACACGGAATCTCCCAGGGTGGCGGTGGCCGGCTGATGTGATAACACTACACAATGAAAAGAGGATAAGCAACATGACCGACGGTGGGGCGGGGTGGCCCGGCCCCGGTGAGTGCGGGGCCGGGGCCGGGCCTGTGGTGGGCGCGGGCGACCCTTGGAGGGTCGGGCCGCCCGGCCCTGGTCTCAGCTAGCCGCCGTCGCGGGCAAGGGCTACAAGGGGATCCGGGGGGATTGCGCGTCCAGCCGTGCCATGTGGCAGTCGGGGCAGAGGTCCGCTCCCCTCTCCGTCTCGTTGCCGCACTCCTCGCCCCATCCGGGGCAGGCGGATATCTCAGGCTGGCTGTTGCGCTGCGGCATCTTCGGCTCGTCTCTACTGGTGTTGGGCGGTGCGGTAGCTCGGGGTCCCCCGGGGGCCCTGTGTCGGGCCTCTGGGGGTCTCTGGGGGGCCGGGCCGGGCGGGCCGTGGGGGGTTGGGTCGCCCGGCCCTGTGTTGGGGGGTTAGGCGGTCTTGTAGGTGTTGAGCT
>NZ_JBITFB010000015.1:0-251732 GCF_044455625.1 Kitasatospora sp. NPDC051164
TCCGCCGCGAACGGAGCGATCTTCGCCTCGGCCAGCGAACGCACCGCCTCACGAAGCATCTCGTGCTCCTCGGAGATACGGAAGAGATCGAAGTCAGCTGCCCCTGCGCTGCCCGCCATGATGCCTGCCTCGTCGTCCAGTGACCGAAGTCCGGCGAAGCCGGATCCGGCCCGATCGAACCGGTCCGATCGACGTCGAATCCGGGGTTAACTACCGTTCAGTAGCGATCCTAGGGCTCCGACCTGCGGCTGCCTAGCGTCCCGGGCGTGCGGCCGATCCCTGCACGCCCGGGCAGGACGGATAGCATCGGGGGCGTCCGTACCGGTCGGGTCCGCATCCAGGCCGGTCGAGTCCGCCTCCAGGGAGAACCCGTGACCCTCCGCATCTCCGTGATCGGCACCGGCTACCTCGGCGCCACGCATGCCGCCGCGATGGCCGAGTTCGGCTTCGAGGTGCTGGGCCTGGACATCGACCCCGACAAGATCGCCATGCTCACCGCCGGCCGCGTCCCGATGTACGAGCCGGGGCTGTCCGAGCTGCTGCTCAAGCACGTGGCCGGGCACGAGGGTTCGACCGGGCGACTGCGGTTCACCACCTCCGCCCAGGAGGCCGCCGAGTTCGGCGACGTGCACTTCGTCTGCGTCAACACCCCGCAGCGCAAGGGCGAGTTCGCCGCCGACATGTCGTACGTCGACACCGCGATCGACGAGCTCGCACCGCACCTGACCCGCCCGGCCCTGGTGGTCGGCAAGTCCACCGTCCCGGTCGGCTCGGCGGCCCGGCTGGCCGAGCGGCTGGCCGCGCTCGCGCCGGTCGGCGAGGGCGCCGAACTCGCCTGGAACCCGGAGTTCCTGCGCGAGGGCTTCGCCGTCCAGGACACCCTGCGGCCGGACCGGATCGTGGTCGGCACCCAGAGCGAGCGGGCCGAGCGGCTGCTGCGCGAGGTGTACGCGGAGCCGATCGCGGCCGGGGTGCCGTTCGTGGTCACCGACTACGCGACCGCCGAACTGGTCAAGGCCGCCGCGAACTCCTTCCTGGCCACCAAGATCTCCTTCATCAACGCGATGGCCGAGGTCTGCGAGGCGGCCGGCGCGGACGTCACCCAGCTCAGCAAGGCCCTGGCCTTCGACGAGCGGATCGGCGGCAAGTTCCTCAACTCCGGCCTCGGCTTCGGCGGCGGCTGCCTGCCCAAGGACATCCGCGCGTTCATGGCCCGGGCCGGCGAGCTCGGCGCCGACCAGGCGCTGACCTTCCTGCGCGAGGTCGACTCGATCAACATGCGGCGCCGCTCCCGGATGGTCGAGCTGGCCCGCGAGCAGTGCGGCGGCGGCTTCCTGGGCCGGCGGGTCGCCGTCCTCGGCGCCGCCTTCAAGCCCAACTCGGACGATATCCGGGACTCCCCCGCCCTCAACGTGGCCGCCCAGATCCAGCTCCAGGGCGCCCAGGTCACCGTCTACGACCCGAAGGCCGTCGACAACGCCCGCAAGATGTTCCCCTCGCTCACCTACGCCGGCTCCGCCCTGGAGGCCGCCGAGGGCGCCCACGTCGTCCTCCACCTCACCGAGTGGGCCGAATTCCGCGAGCTGGACCCGGCCGAGCTGGGCGCCGTGGTCGCAGAGCGCCGCCTCCTCGACGGCCGCAACGTCCTCGACGCCGACGCCTGGCGCGCCGCCGGCTGGACCTACCGCGCCCTCGGCCGCCCCAGCTGAACCCCTGAGCCCCCGGCGCCCGCCCCCGAACCCGGGGGCGGGCGGGCTTTTCGTGCAACCGATTCGCGCAACCGAATTGAACATGTTCAGATCGCGTGCGAGGATCAGTCCCCACGATGCTCGCGGAGACCGGGGGGTCCTTCTCGTGCACGCCGAACGAGTCCGCAAGCAGGGGACGTGGGCCACCCGGCTGCCGCTGGCCTTCCTGGACCTCGTCCTGATTGCGCCGTTCGCCTGGATCGGCTTCTGCGCGCTGCTCCTGACCGAGGACGGCAAACCCCACGCGGTCGGCTGCTCGGAGGCGATGGAGTTCGCCGGCGGGTCGATCCCGGCGCAGGCCACCGAGACCGTCTGCACGGACGACGGCGGCTGGCAGGACCGCGGCTACACCGTCGAGTTCCGGATGCCTCGGGCCGAACTGGCCCAGCGGCTGGCCGCCGCCTTCCCGCGGGTCCGGCTGGGCACCGACAACGCCTCCGGCCTGCGCTTCGGGAACGCCCACGAGACGAACGCGACGCGCCCGAGCGGGCAGGCCGGGTTCCTCCACCTGGACGCCACCTACGACGACGACGGTACGGCCCGGGTCAGGCTCGGGGCCTTCGACACCTGAGCCCGAGCCGGAATCCCGCGTCCCCGGGCATCGTTGGAACGGGCGTGACGAGCTACGGCGACGATGCGACGGTCCGCGAGATCCTCACCGGCACCGGGGACACCTGGGCCGTGGTCGGCCTCTCCAACAACACCGCCCGGGCCGCATACGGCGTGGCCCGGGTGCTGCAGCGCTACGGCAAGCGCATCGTGCCGGTGCACCCGAAGGCCGAAACGGTCCTCGGCGAGCAGGGCTACGCCTCGCTCGCCGAAATCCCGTTCGCGGTCGACGTGGTGGACGTGTTCGTGAACAGCGCGCTGGCCGGGGAGGTGGCCGGGCAGGCCGTGGCGGTCGGGGCGAAGGCGGTGTGGTTCCAGCTCGGGGTGGTGGACGAGGCCGCGTACGGGCGGACCCGGGAGGCCGGGCTCGCCATGGTGATGGACAAGTGCCCGGCCCTCGAGATCCCGCTGCTGGACGAGGACGGGGCCTAGGAGTTCGCGCCGTCCAGCTGGGCGATGGTGGCGATGGACGGGCCGCGGCCGGCGCGCAGTGAGGTGGCGGCGGACTCGGCGTCGCGCAGGACGCGGACGGCGTTGAGCCAGGTAAGCTTCGCCAGGTCGGCCTCCGACCAGTGGCGGCGCAGGAGTTCGGCGACCAGGTTGGGGTAGCCGGCCACCGAGTCCAGGCCGTCCGGCAGGAAGGCGGTGCCGTCGAAGTCGCCGCCGATGCCGATGTGGTCGATGCCGGCGACCTCGCGCATGTGGTCGAGGTGGTCGGCGACGGTGGCCGGGGTGGCGATCGGGCGCGGGTGTTCGGCCTCGAAGGCGTACTGGCGCTCCATGGCCGGCGGGGTGGTGTCCAGCGGGTGGAAGCCGTGGGCGCGCATGTTGTCGTCGGCGGCGAGGGTCCACTCGATGGCGGCGGGCAGGATGAACTTGGGCACGAAGGTGGCCATCGCCACGCCGCCGTTGGCGGGCAGCTGGGCGAGGACGTCGTCGGGGATGTTGCGCGGGTGGTCGCAGACCGCGCGGGCGGAGGAGTGCGAGAAGACCACCGGCGCCTCGGTGACCCGCAGGGCGTCCCGCATGGTGTCGGCGGAGACGTGCGAGAGGTCGACCAGCATGCCGAGCCGGTTCATCTCGCGGACGACCTCCTCGCCGAAGCGGGTCAGCCCGCCGGCCACCGGCTTGTCGGTCGCGGAGTCGGCCCACGGCACGTTGTCGTTGTGGGTGAGCGTCAGGTAGCGCACACCCAGCTCGTACAGGGCGCGCAGGGTGGCGAGCGAGCAGTCGATGGAGTGGCCGCCCTCGGCGCCCATGAGGGAGGCGATCCGGCCCTCCGCGCGGGCGGCCTCGATGTCGGCGGCGGTGCGGGCCAGGCGGAGCCGGTCGGGGTAACGCTCGACGAGGGCGTGGACGAAGTCGATCTGCTCGAGGGTGGCGCTCACCGCGTGGTCGCCGGCCAGCGAGGCGGGGACGTAGACGGACCAGAACTGCGCGCCGACCCCGCCCTCCGCGAGGCGGGCGAGGTCGGTGTGCAGGCGGTCGCTCTGGTCGGCGGCGAGGTCGAGCGCGCCGAGGTCGTACCCGGCCTGCTCGCGCATCGCCCAGGGGAGGTCGTTGTGGCCGTCCACCACGGGGGCGGTGCGCAGCAGGGCGCGGGCGCGGTCCAGCGGGGTGGGGGAGTCCGTCTCGGAAGTCATGCGAGCTGTTCTACCCCACCGCCGCGACCGTGGTTACTTGCCGAAGCCGAAGGAGGAGGAACCGGCCACCTTGGCCCGGAGCTTCTTGCCCTTCTCGGTGGCCTGGCTGTTCAGCTCGGCCTGGAAGTCGGTCATCCGCTCGGTGAGCTCGGGGTCGAAGGCGGCGAGCATCCGCACCGCGAGGAGGCCCGCGTTGCGCGCGCCGGCCACCGAGACCGTCGCCACCGGGACGCCGGCCGGCATCTGGACGATCGACAGCAGGCTGTCCATACCGTCCAGGTAGCGCAGCGGCACCGGCACGCCGATGACGGGCAGCGGGGTGACCGAGGCCAGCATGCCCGGCAGGTGGGCCGCGCCGCCGGCGCCCGCGATGATCGCCTTCAGGCCGCGCTTGTGGGCGTTCTCGCCGTACGCGACCATCTCGCGCGGCATCCGGTGGGCGGAGACGACGTCCACCTCGTAGGGGATCTCGAACTCGTCGAGGGCCTGGGCGGCGGCCTCCATGACGGGCCAGTCGGAGTCCGAGCCCATGACGATGCCGACGACGGGCTGGGCGGAGGCGCTCATTCGGTGATCGTTCCTCGCAGGTAGGCGGCCGCGTGGCGGGCGCGCTCGCGGACGTCTTCGAGGTCGTCCCCGAAGACGTTGACGTGGCCGACCTTGCGGCCGGGCTTCACGTCCTTCCCGTACATGTGGATCCGCAGCCCGGGGTCGCGGGCCATGCAGTGCAGGAAGGCGTGGTACATGTCCGGGTAGTCGCCGCCGAGGACGTTGACCATGACGGTCCACTTGGCGCGCGGCCGGGGGTCGCCGAGCGGGAGGTCGAGGACGGCCCGCAGGTGGTTCTCGAACTGCGAGGTGACGGCGCCGTCCTGGGTCCAGTGCCCGGAGTTGTGCGGGCGCATGGCCAGCTCGTTGACCAGGATCCGGCCGTCGCGGGTCTGGAACAGCTCGACGGCGAGGTGGCCGGTGATGCCGAGTTCGCCGGCGATCCGCAGGGCGAGCTGCTGGGCCTCGTCGGACAGGGCCGGGTCGAGGTCCGGCGCGGGGGCGGTGACCTCGGCGCAGACGCCGTTCTCCTGGACGCTCTCCACGACCGGGTAGGCGACAGCCTGGCCGCTGGGCGAGCGGACCACGTTGGCGGCCAGCTCGCGGACGAAGTCGACCTTCTCCTCGGCCAGCACGGGGACGCCGGCCAGGAACGGGGCCTGCGCCTCCTGCTCGCTGTCCACGACCCAGACGCCCTTGCCGTCGTAGCCGCCGCGGACGGTCTTCAGGACGACGGGGTAGCCCTCGCCCTCGGCCGCGAACGCGGTGACGTCGGCCGGGTCGACGACGATCCGGTGGCGGGGGCAGGGCACGTCGATGGAGTCCAGCTTGGCCCGCATCACGCCCTTGTCCTGGGCGTTGACGAGCGCGTCCGGGCCGGGGCGGACGGCGATGCCGTCGGCCTCCAGGGCCCGCAGGTGCTCGGTGGGGACGTGCTCGTGGTCGAAGGTGACCACGTCGCAGCCGGCGGCGAAGCGGCGCAGGGTGTCGAGGTCGCGGTAGTCGCCGAGGACGACGTCGGAGACCACTTGCGCGGCGGAGTCCTGGGGCGTGTCGGCGAGGAGTTTGAACCTGACCCCGAGCGGGATGCCCGCCTGGTGTGCCATGCGGGCCAGCTGCCCGCCACCGATCATGCCCACCACTGGAAAATTCACATTGCCCGGGGAAGTCACGCCGCCAGGATATCCGGGCCGGTCGGGGGTGGTGGAGCCGCTGGTGGGCCCTCGGAAGCGGACGCGCGTAGATGTCAACCCGGGGGCCTCGCGGCTGAGCCGTTCGACGGAAGCGGGTAGCCTGGACGGCCAGGTCCTGGTCTACGCGGTCAGATCATGTGCGTGCACGCAGGGCTCAAGGGGCGGCCGCGCCGCTGCGATCAGCCCTTTCGACCCGCAGGCACATGGAGGCAGTCCGCTATGGCGACGACCGCAGCTTCGAAACCGTCACTCGCGCAGAAACTGCGTGGGCTCAAGGGCGAAGTCGTGAAGTTCGGCGTCGTCGGCCTGAGCGGCGTGGTGGTCAACTTCGCCGTCTTCTGGGTCTGCATCAACGGCCTGCACCTGGCCTCGGTGCGATCGAACATCGCGGCGACGGTGATCGCGATCGCCACCAACTACCTCGGCTACCGCTACTGGCTGTACCGGGACCGCGACGCCGCCTCCCGCAAGCGGGAGATCACGCTCTTTCTGGTCTACAGCGGCATCGGCATGCTGATCGAGACCGGCGTGCTCGGCTTCTCGGTGTACGTGCTGAAGCTGGACTCGCACTACGAGCAGCTGGGCGCCAAGGTGATCGGCCTCGCGGTGGCCACCGTCTTCCGCTTCGTCTCCTACCGCACCTGGGTGTTCAAGGCCGAGCCGGAGCCGGTCGAGCTGCCGGCCCAGCAGGCGGCGGGCACCTCCAGCGGCCAGGAGCTGGCCGCCCAGGCCGAGCTGATGCTGGCCGCCGAGCAGATCCGCTACGCCAAGGCCGAATAGGCCCCGCGGCCGGTAGCCCTCCCCCGCGGGCCACGCACACCACGCACAGACCCGCAGCCCCGCAGCCCCGGCAGGCCGATCCGGCCGCCGGGGCTTGCTGTCTGCGCCACCGGCGGAGGAGAGTGGTGACCGAGGGCGAGCGCGGTCGGCGAACGATCACGGCCGGGGGGTCAGGAGGCTCGCCATGACGTTCGTCCAGATCATCGACTGCCAGACCGACAGGCTCGACGACCTCAACCAGCTGATGGACACCTGGGTCGAGGCGACCCGGGGCAAGCGGACCGCCTCGCACGCGGTGGTCGGCACCGACCGTTCCGACACCAAGCACGTGGTGGAGATCGTGGAGTTCCCCTCCTACGAGGAGGCGATGAAGAACTCCCACCTGCCCGAGACCGACCGGATCTTCCGGGAGATGGTGGCGCTCTGCGACACGCCGCCGACCTTCACCGACCTCGACGTGGTCCGCGACGCGCGGTTCAACAAGGCCACCGCGAGCCGGGTCCTCGACGGGCTGTCGGCCGGCAACCTCGACATCATCGACGAGTGCATGACCGCCGACTACCGCGACCACGACTACGGCAGCGAGAGCGACGCGGTCGGCCCGGCCGCGTTCCGGGAGCGCTGCGGCAACTACCTGGGCGCCTTCGACTTCACCTTCGACACCGAGGGCCAGATCGCCGAGGGCGACGAGGTGGCCACCCGGTGGACCTGGCACGCCACGCAGAAGGCCGACTTCATGGGCGTGCCGAACACCGGCAAGTCGGTGGTCGGACGCGGCACGACCACCTTCCGCTTCAGGGACGGGAAGATCTGCGAGGGCTGGTGGCAGTGGGACGTGATGGGCCTGATGCGCCAGCTCGGCGTGCTGCCCAGCGCCTGACCCTGCCCGGCGAACCCCGACCGGCGACCCCGCTCGGTCCTCGTGCTCGGTCCTCGTGCTCAGTCCTCGTGGCTGCGCCCGAGGAAGATCGCGAACACCGGGGGCTTCAGCGAGAGCAGTTCGAGCCGCCCGCCGTCCGCCTCCGCGAGGTCGCGGGCGACGGCGAGGCCGATGCCGGTGGAGTTGCGCCCGCTGACCGCGCGCTCGAACACCCGGTTGCCGAGGTCCGGCGGCACTCCGGCGCCCTGATCCTGCACCTCGACCACGACCGAGGTACCGGAGGGCCGGACCCGCAGGGTGATCGTCCCGGCGCCGTGCATCAGGGAGTTCTCGATCAGGGTGGCCAGCACCTGGGCGACCGTCCCCGGGGTGCCGACCGCGGTGATCCCGTGCAGGCCTTCCAGGGAGAGTACCCGGCCCTTCTCGCGCAGCGTCGGGCCCCACTCCTCCACCTGCTGCTTGATGACCTCGTCCAGGTCGAAGGCGACGGCGGTGGGGCTGCGCGGGTCGCGCTGGGTGGTGAGCAGCCGCTGGACGACGTCGGTGAGCCGCTCGACCTGCTGGAGGGCGATGGTCGCCTCCTCCTTGACGGTCTCCGGGTCCTCGGCGAGGGCGGTGATCTCCTCGAGTCGCATGGAGAGCGCGGTGAGCGGGGTGCGCAGCTGGTGCGAGGCGTCGGCGGCGAGCCGTCGCTCGGCGGTGAGCATCCGGGCGATCCGCTCGGCGCTGGTGTCCAGCACCTCGGCGACCCGGTCGAGTTCGGGCACCCCGTAGCGGCGGTCGCGCGGGCGCGGGTCGCCGGAGCCGAGCCGTTCGGCGGTCTCGGCGAGGTCGGTGAGCGGGCGGGCGAGCCGCTTGGCCTGCCAGACGGCGAGCGCCACGGCGGCCTGGACGGCGAGCAGGGCGACCACGCCGAGCAGCAGCAGATTGTTGGCGATCTCGTGGTCGACGTCCTCGCGGGACTGCTCGACGGTGACGGTCTCGCCGCTGTTGCCGCGTTCGACGGCCTTCAGCAGGTGGCTGCCCGCCGGGCGCTGGCCGGCCGAGAGCACCTGCTGGCCGGGGATCTGCACCTCGACGTAGGTGCCCTCGGTGACCTGGCTCTCGAAGGCCCGCTCGTTGGTGACGCCCTCGTTCGCGCCGATCCGGCTCTCGACCAGGGCGAGCACCCGGACGGCGGCCGCGTCCACCCGGTCCTGGGCCGAGTTGACGATGGTGCGCTTCTCGACCAGGGCGAGCGGCACGCAGAACACCACGACGACCACCAGGACGACGCCCAGCAGCGAGTTGATCATCCGGCGTTTCACGCTGCCGCTCCCCGAGGTGTTCCGCTTCACCGGCTGTGGCCCGGTCCCGATCTCCGTACGGGGGCTAATTCTTCTCGAACCGGAACCCCACTCCGCGCACGGTGGCGATGTAGCGCGGGTTGGCCGCGTCGTCGCCGAGCTTCTTGCGGAGCCACGAGATGTGCATGTCCAGGGTCTTGGTGGAGGTCCACCAGGTGGTGTCCCAGACCTGGCGCATGATCTCCTCGCGGGTGACCACCCGGCCGGCGTCCCGGACCAGCACGCGCAGCAGCTCGAACTCCTTGGCGGAGAGGGTGAGCTCCTCGTCGCCGAGCCAGGCGCGGTGGGACTCGATGTCGATCTTCACCCCGTGCGCGCCGGTGGTGAGCTGGTCGACGTTGCCGCGCCGGAGCAGGGCCCGGACGCGGGCAAGCAGCTCGGCCAGGCGGAAGGGCTTGGTGACGTAGTCGTCGGCGCCGGCGTCCAGGCCGACCACGGTGTCCACCTCGTCGGCGCGGGCGGTGAGCACCAGGACGGGGCAGCTCTTGCCGTCGGCACGCAGGCGGCGGCAGACCTCCAGGCCGTCCATCTCGGGCAGGCCGAGGTCGAGGACGACGAGGTCGACCTCCTCGGTGAGGCCGGCGGCCAGTGCGGTCGGACCGTCCTCGCGGACGAGCACCTCATAGCCCTCGCGTCGCAGGGCCCGGGCGAGCGGTTCGGAGATCGCCGGATCGTCCTCGGCAAGCAGCACACAGGTCATGGGGTGATGGTAGTCCGCCGGGGTAAGCCCGTATGCCCTGTGAGGTAGTTCACAGAGCGTGATCGTTATGCGGGCATCCGACTGAGTTCAACAGAGCGTTGCGGCCCGCCGGTTCAGCGAAGAATTCCCTACTGGATCTTGAATCCGAAGGAGGACAACCGCATCTACCATGGATCGATCGGGAAGATCTGTTGATCTCTTTGCCATTGCCATACCTAATTCGTGCCTTTTGTCATCTGATAGAGCCGAATATCGCCACGTAGAGTGGTTTCGTCCACGTCCGCCGCCACCCCCCTAGGCGGACGCTGTCAGGCAAGGAACCCCTACACATGGCGTCTACGACCCTGGACGCCGACGTTACGTCGGCCTCTCCCAGCGGCAAGACCTTCCTCGGTCACCCCCGAGGCCTCGCCACTCTCTTCATGAGCGAGATGTGGGAGCGCTTCAGCTACTACGGCATGCGCGCCCTGCTGGTGCTCTACATGACCGCCTCCATCACGGACGGCGGGCTCGGCATGAAGGCGGCGGTCGCCGCCGCCGTGTACAGCGTTTACACGGCCATGGTCTACCTGCTGGCCCTCCCGGGCGGCTGGATCGCGGACCGCTTCCTCGGCGCGCGCAAGACCGTCGCGGTCGGCGGCACGATCATCATGATCGGCCACTTCCTGCTGGCCGTCCCGTTCAGCGCGTCGTTCTTCGTCGGCCTCGCCCTCATCGCGATCGGCTCGGGCCTGCTCAAGGCCAACATCTCGACGATGGTCGGCCACCTCTACGACGGCCCGAACGACCCGCGCCGCGACGGTGGCTTCACCGTCTTCTACATGGGCATCAACCTCGGCGCCTTCGCGGCCCCGCTGGTCATCGGCACCGTCGGCCAGAACGTCAGCTGGCACCTGGGCTTCGCCCTGGCCGGCGTCGGCATGGCGCTCGGCCTGGGCCAGTTCCTGCTGGGCACCCGCCACCTGAGCCCGAAGAGCAACGTCGTCACCTCGCCGATCAGCGCGGACGAGAAGCGGAAGATCTTCACCAAGGCCGGCATCTGGCTGGCCGTCGCGGCCGCCTTCTACGTGATCGTCGCCGTCACCGGCCACTTCACCATCAACTGGGCGATCTGGCCGCTGTCCATCGCGGGCCTGGCGATCCCGGTCTTCGTCTTCGCCAAGGTGAAGCGCGACAAGGACCTCGACGCCGCCGAGCAGTCCAAGATGAGCGGCTACATCTGGTTCTTCGTCGCCGCCGCCGTGTTCTGGATGATCTACGACCAGTCCGGCTCGACGCTGAACATCTTCGCCGACGAGCACACCGCGTCCACGCTGCTCGGGTTCAACTTCCCGTCCAGCTGGTTCCAGTCGCTCAACCCGCTGTACATCATGGCGCTGGCCCCGGTCTTCGCCTGGATCTGGGTCGCCCTGGCCCGCCGGTCGAAGAACCCCAGCACCACCATGAAGTTCGCCTTCGGTCTGCTGATGATCGGCGCCTCCTTCATCGTCATGATGCTGGCGATGGCCTCCGCCTCCGGCGGCGCCAAGGTCACCCCGCTGTGGCTGGCCATGGTCTACCTGGTCCAGACCGTCGGTGAGCTCACCCTCTCCCCCGTCGGCCTGTCCGTCACCACCAAGCTGGCGCCCACCAAGTACGCCAGCCAGATGATGGGCGTCTGGTTCCTCGCGGTCACCGCGGGCGACTGCGTCGCCGCCATCTTCCAGCTGGTGCTGGGCGACAAGGTGGTCGGCGGCACCGCGTACTTCGCGGTGCAGGGCGTCATGGCGATCCTCGCCGGCATCGCGCTGGCGATGTACCGCAAGAAGGTCGTCAAGCTCATGGGCGACGTGCACTGACCCGACGTGCACTGATGCACTGATGCACTGACGATCGGCTCACGACTCCGGGGCCGCCGTGGATTCCTGAGATCCACGGCGGCCCCGGCCGTTTTCCCCCGTTCCCTCGACGGGACCGGGGCGGTCATGCCTACGGTGCCCGGTATGACGACCGACTCGCTCCCCCGTCAGTTGGCCCGCACCCGCCGGTTCACCCTCGGCGCCCCCACCCGGCCGCAGCCGTCCGCCGATGGCGCCACCGTGCTGTTCCTGCGCGGCCGGGACGGCACCGACCCGCTCACCTGCCTCTGGGCCCTGGACACCGACGGCGGCGGGGAACGACTGATCGCCGACCCGGCCGCCCTCGGCGCCACCACCGGCATCACGGCGTACGGCACCGACGCCGACGGACGGTACGCGGCCTTCGCGCTGGACGGCGCGCTGTGGCTGGCCGACACCGCCGACGGCACCGTCCGCACCGTCCCGGCCGCCGGTGAGCCGAGGGAGGTGCGGCTGGACCCGACCGGCCGCCGGATCGCCTACGTCAGCGGCGGCGCCCTGCGGGTGGTCGGCGTCGACGGTGCGGACGACCGGGCGCTCGCCGAACCCGAGGCCGAGGACGTCTCCTACGGCCTCGCCGAGTACGTCGCCACCGGGGAGATGTACCGCACCGACGGCCACTGGTGGTCCCCCGACGGCAGCGCCCTGCTGGTCGCCCGGGTCGACGAGCGCCCGGTCACCCGTTGGTTCCTCACCGACCCGGCCGACCCGCGGCAACCGCCGCGCGCCATCCGCTACCCGCCGGCCGGCACCGCCAACGCCGACGTCTCGCTGTGGCTACTCGGCCTCGACGGGAGCCGCACCGAGGTCCGCTGGGACCGCACCGCCTTCGAGTACCTCACCGCCGCCGGCTGGGACGGCCACGGCCCCTACGCCGCCGTGCAGAGCCGCGACCAACGCACCGTCCGCACCCTGGCGATCGGGGCGGACGGCACCATCCGGGTGCTCGCCGAGCGAACGGACCCGCACTGGGTCGAACTGGTCCCCGGCCTGCCCGTCCGGACAGCGGGCGGGGCACTGGTCGACACCGCCGACGACGGCGACACCCGGCACCTGACTGTCGACGGCAAGCCCGTCACCCCGGCCGGGCTGCAACTGCGGGCCGTCCTCGGGACAGAGGGCGAGCAGGTGCTGTTCACCGCCTCCGAGGAGCCCACCGAAACTCACCTCTGGACGTACGAACCGGGCCACGGCATACGACAGTTGAGCAGCGGCCCGGGCCTGCACGACGGGGTCGCACGGGGTGGAACGCTGGTCCTCACCACCCGCTCCCCCGGCGGCCGCACCACCGTCCTGCGCGAGGGGCGTCCGGCGCTCCCGCTGGTTTCGCACGCGGAGCCGCCCGTCCTCGCCTCCCGCCCCGAACTGCTCCGCCTCGGCCCCCGCGAACTGCGCGCCGCGCTCTACCTGCCCACCGGCCACCGCCCCGCCGACGGCCCGCTGCCAGTCCTACTCGACCCGTACGCCGGGCCCGCCATGCAGAAGGTCACCACCGGCGGCGCCTGGCACGAGCAGGTGTCCCAGTGGTTCGCCGACCAGGGCTTCGCAGTGCTGGTCATAGACGGGCGGGGCACCCCCGGTCGCGGCCCGCGCTGGGACAAGACGATCTGGGGCGACAAGGCCGACCCCGCCCTGGAGGACCAGATCGACGGCCTGCACGAGACCGCCCGGCTGCGGCCCGGACTGCTCGACCTCGACCGGGTCGCCATCCGCGGCTGGTCGTACGGCGGCTTCCTCGCCGCCCTCGCGGTACTGCGCCGACCGGATGTCTTCCACGCCGCCTCCGCCGGGGCTGCGCCGACTGACCACCGGCTGTACGACACCCACTGGCAGGAACGCTTCCTCGGCCACCCCGACCAGCACCCCGAGCACTACGACTCCTGCGACCTGATCACCGAGGCCCCGAAGCTGCGCCGCCCCCTGCTGCTGATCCAGGGCCTGGCGGACGACAACGTCTTCCCCGCCCACACCCTGCGCCTCTCCCGGGCCCTGCTCGCCGCAGGCCGCCCGCATGAGGTCCTGCCGCTTCGGGCAACCGCCCACCGGCCAACCGACGAAGCAGTAGTGGAGAACCTGCTGCACCACGAACTGCACTTCCTGCGGCGGTCCTTGGGCATCGGTTAGGTACGCCCTCGCCCCGTCGAGCCGATGGGCTCGACGGGGCGAAACAAGAGCTCAACCCCGGAGCGGCACCGGGTTCTCCGGGGAGTCGAGCCACACGGTGTGGGTCTCCGGAGTGACCGTGAGGCCGAACCGGTTGAAGCCGGGGCGGCCCTGGTCGTCCCACCAACGCCAGGTGGACTCGACCTCGTCCCAGAGGTTCCGGGGGCCGGACTGGTACACCTCATGCTCCGTGCGGCCCCGCTCGTAGTCGGCCGAGGCCCAGGAGTGGGTGTCCCGGCTGTAGAGCCACAGCGTGTACGCGTCGTTGTCGTAGCGCTCCGCCCGCCAGAACGCCCCGGGCACGGCCGCCCCGATGACGAACTGCTCGAACCACCCGCCCGTGTCCGGAGGGGCCAGGGTGGTGGTGGTTCTCACCCCGTCGGCGGGCCACTCCTGCCCGCGCAGGTACTCCTCGAAGGGGGGCCGGTCCGTGCGCTGCTGGCGCAGCCGCATGAACGCCGAACTCCGGGTGAACCTGCCGCTCGCGCTGGTCCCGTCGTCGTTCGCGGTCAACCGGACGATCTGCTCGCCGCCGTACTCGGTGCCGAAGGGCGCCACGATGATCCCGCCGGGGGCCGTCTGCGCCAGCCACGCCGGAGGGATCTCCAGCAGGGAGCAGGTGGCGATTACCCGGTTATAGGGGGCGCCCTCCGGCCAGCCGTGCCGTCCGTCGCCCTCCACCACGGTCGGTGTGAGGCCGGCCCGATCCAGGTTCTCCCGGGCGTCTCGGGCGACGTCCGGGTCGTACTCGATGGTCACCACGTTCGCGTCGCCCAGGCGGTGGGCCAGCAGACCCGCGTTCCACCCCGTACCCGCACCGACCTCCAGCACCCTGTCGCCCGGGCGGACGTCAAGGTCCTGCAGCATCGAGAACACCATCGTGGGCATGGAGTTGGAGACTCTTTAATTAAAGCGAAGCGGGAGAAGGTTCCTCCTCACGGGGGATACTCGTCGCCGAGCCCGGATGGATCCACCGGCTACTGGCGCGGCACACTGGGCTCTGCATCGGTAGAGAGGACGCCATGGCCCTTCGGATCCCCACCCTTCGTCAGCGACGTCTCGGCGCCGAACTGCGAAGGATGAGAGAGCAGGCCGGCTTCGGCGGCAGCCACCTCGCCAGGCTGCTCGGAGTGACTCCCGCCCTGGTGAGTCAGATGGAGATCGGGAAGTCGGCCGTCAGCGTGGCGCGCCTGCACGAGATCGCGGAAGCCTGCATGTGCGCCAACGCGCCCCTGGTCGAAGCGCTCGCCGACATGGCCAGAGAGCGCGACTCGGCCTGGTGGGACGAGTACCGCACGGCACTGGCGGCCGCTCCGATCGATGTGGCAGAGATCGAAGGTCGCGCGAAGAAACTCAAGAGCTTCACCATCGGCATCATCCCAGGGCTGCTACAGACGAACTCCTATGCGACTGCGGTGTTCGCGAGGGGGTTCACCGCTCTCCCCGCCCGCGAGGTCGATCGCAGAGTGAAGTTCCGCCTGCGGAGACAAGAGATCATCCGGTCCGGCGAAACGCCATACACGGCACTCATCCACGAAGCGGCGTTGCGTATCCAGTACGGCGGCTCTGCGGTGCTCAGGGAGCAACTCGACTCCCTCATCAGGGCCTCCGAGCTTCCGGGCGTCTCACTGCGGGTCGTACCCTTCGCAACAGCCGACTTCCCCGGCCCCAGTGAGAACCTGCTCTACGCAGAGGGGCCGGTGCCAGAGCTGGACACGGTTCAGGCCGACTCGTCTCACGGCTCCCATATCTTCGACTCACCCGCCCAGCTGGCGGGCTATCGCGCAATCTTGGAGCGCATCGAAGCCGTCGCGCTCCCGGAGAACGAGTCGCGGGATCACATTCACTCGATCATGAAGGAAATGAACGACAGGCATGAATAGCACCGAGTGGCAGAAGTCCAGCTTCAGTGAGGCGAACAACAACTGCGTTGAGGTGCGCGCACTTGAAGGGGCCGTCGAACTCCGGGAGTCCGACGACGGCGAGGTCATAGTCCGCACCACCCGCCTCAACCTTGCCGTCTTCCTCCAGGCCGCCAAGGCAGGCGAGTTCGACCACCTCGCCACCAGCCCCTGAGCGAATCGTTCCGGCGGCCTCTTGCGGGAAGCAAGAGGCCGCCGGTAGAGATCAGCTGATCGTCGCGGACGGCTGGGACGTGGACCTGCCGCTCTGGGCGGATGCCGCCAAGTGCAGCCCCTGCCACCCCGGCAACGACTCGCACTGACCGGACAGTTGCGGTGGCCCCGGGCACAGTCCGGGGCCACCGCGACCCGAAAAGGTGGAGTTCACTCAACCCCTGCGCTGACGCATACCGGGCGCGAGGATGACCCAGGTGACGACCACCTCCCTTCATACCCAAGCTGCCGTACCGGACGTCTGGCACCACTACGGCCGCGCCCGCGCCGACACGGACCGGACCGTCCCCGGCACCTTCCACTGGGTCTGGGCCCAGAACGGCGGGCCAGAAGTCGAGGTGCTGGGTGACATCACCAGCCTCGTCGTGGCCGACCTCGGCGCGGGCGCCGCCCGTCATGCCGCGCATCTCGTCACCCACTACGCCCCGGCCCGGGTCGATGCCATCGATGCTTCCCCCGCCCAGTACGCGATGGCCTGCGACCTCTACGGCCACCTCGCACCACGCCTGCGCACGGTGCACGCCGACGCGACCGACCACCTGGACGCGCATCCGGACGAGTACGACGTGCTCTACTCGGTGTTCGGCAGCCTCGACTTCGTCGACCCCCGCCGACTGCTCCCGGCCGCTGCCCGCGCCCTGCGACCCGGCGGACTGCTGGCCGCCTCCACCCTGGGCCAGTACCTCGGTGGAGCCCCCGCTGAACCGGACGTCCACCACGCCGACATTCCGGCCCGGACCCCGGACGGCGCCCCGGCAACCATGCGCCGCTGGGTTCTCCAGGAGACCGTCTGGACGAAGCTGTTGGACGAGGTGGGGTTCACGAAGATCAGTGTCGACCGGCTCCCTCCTGCCGTACCGAGTGCACGCGCTGCCGACACCCTGCTTGTCCGCGCCTACCGTCAGCCCTGACCACCTTGGGAGAAATCGGCATCGGGGAGTGCCGACCGTTCCGGTGGCCGCACCACAGCGCGTCGCCCCGCCGAGCAGCAGCTCGACGGGGCGACGCGAGCCCTCGCGCCCGCCACCCCGGGGGCGCGGGGGCCGTCTACATGCGCTAGAACAGCTAGACCTCGCGGACGCCCGCCCGCCAGACCGCGGCCGTCAGTGGCACGCCCGGCCGATAGGCCAGGTGGACGTGCGAGGGCGCGTCGAGCAGCAGCAGGTCGGCCCGGGCGCCGGGCGCGACCACGCCGACGTCGGTGCGCCGCAGTGCGTGGGCGCCGCCCGCGGTGGCCGCCCAGACCGCCTCGTCCGGCGTCATCCCCATCTCCCGCACCGCGACCGCGATGCAGAACGCCATCGAACTCGTGAAGCTGGAGCCCGGGTTGCAGTCGGTGGACAGCGCCACCACCGCCCCCGCGTCCAGCAGTCGGCGCCCGCTCGGGTACTCGGCCCGGGTGGAGAACTCCGCCCCCGGCAGCAGCGTCGCGACCGTCCCCGACCCGGCCAGCGCCGCCACGTCCTCGTCCGTCAGGTGGGTGCAGTGGTCCGCCGAGGCGGCCCCGAGCTCGACGGCGAGCTGCACGCCGGGCCCGTAGCTGAGCTGGTTGGCGTGCACTCGCGGCGTGAGGCCGCGCTCGATCCCCGCTGTCAGGATCGCCCGCGCCTGGTCGCCGTCGAAGGCGCCCTTCTCGCAGAACACGTCCACCCAACGGGCGTGCGGTGCACAGGCGTCCAGCATCTCGCCGGTCACCAGATCCACATAGCCCGCCGGGTCCTCGGCGTACTCGGGCGCCACGATGTGCGCGCCCAGGTAGGTGGTCTCCGGGGTGTGCCGCGAGGCGATCCGCAGCGCCCGGGCCTCGTCCGCCACCGTCAGCCCGTAGCCGGACTTGCACTCGATGGTGGTGGTGCCCTGGCGCAGCGCCTCCCGGACGAACCGGTCCAGGTTGGCGTCCAGTTCGGCGTCGCTCGCGGCCCGGGTGGCCGCCACGGTGGTGCGGATCCCGCCCGCCGTGTACGCCTGGCCGGACATCCGGGCGTTGAACTCAGCCGTACGATCCCCCGCGAACACCAGGTGGGCGTGCGAGTCGACGAAGCCGGGCAGCAGGGCCCGGCCCTCGGCGTCGAAGCGCTCGTCCGCTGCGGGGGCCTCGGCGGCCGGGCCGACCCAGGCGACGCGGTCGCCGTCGATCACCACGGCCGCGTCGGTCAGCAGGCCGAGCGGCCCGGTGCCCTGCCCGGGGTCGTTGGTGACCAGGCTGCCGATGCCCGTGATCAAGGTGGTCCTGGTGCTCAAGACAAAGCCTTCCGAGGGGAGTTGGGGAGGTGGGCTCAGTAGTCCAGCGCGCCGATGGCGGACCGCAGCGCCCCCGGAACGTCGGCCACCAGCTGGTGCGCGCCGTCCCGGACGACGTGCCGGCCGCCGACCACCACGTGCCGCACGTCCGCCGCCGAGGCCGCGAAGACCGCGATCTCGGCGCCGAGCCGGGGCGGCGGGCCCGCGGTGCGGACGGAGTCCAGCGCGATCACCGTGAAGTCGGCGAGCGCCCCGGCCTCGATCCGCCCGGCCTCCGGCCAGCCGAGCGAGGCGTGCCCGTCCTCGGTGCCGGCCCGCAGCAGCGCGTTGGCCGTCCAGTGGCCGCGGGTGCGGGTGCGCAGCCGCTCGTCCAGCTCCAGCGCGCGGGCCTCCTCGAACGGGTCGACGACCGCGTGGCTGTCGCTGCCCAGGGTGATCGGGCAGCCCGCCGAGGCGAGCCGGCGGGCCGGGCCGATGCCGTCCGCGAGGTCCCGCTCGGTGGTGGGGCACATGCAGACGGTCGTGGAGGAGTCGGTGAGGAGTTTGACGTCCTCGTCGGTGAGGTGGGTGGCGTGCACGACCGAGGTGCGCGGGCCGAGCGCGCCGTGGTCGGCGAGCAGCCGGGTCGGGGTGACGCCGTGCGCGGCGAGGCAGGCGTCGTTCTCGGCGGTCTGCTCGGACAGGTGGACGTGCAGCGGCGCCCTGCGCATCGCCGCCCAGTGCGCGACGGTGCCCAGCTGTTCGGCCGGGACGGCCCGGACCGAGTGGATGGCGGCGCCGATCCGGGCGTGCTCGCGCGGTTTGAGCGCGTCCGCCCGCTCGGCCCAGGCCTGCGCGTCGCCGTCGCTGAACCGCTGCTGCGGCTTGGTCGGCTCGGCGCCGAAGCCGGCGGACAGGTAGCAGGTGTCCAGCAGGGTGATCCGGATGCCGGCCCGGGCGGCGGCCTCGATCAGCACCTCGCCCATCGCGTTCGGGTCGGTGTAGCGGGCGCCGCCGGGCGCGTGGTGCAGGTAGTGGAACTCGCCGACGGCCGTGATCCCGGCCAGCGCCATCTCGGCGTAGACGGCGGTGGCGAGGTCCAGGTAGCTGTCCGGGTCGAGCGCGCCGGCGAACCGGTACATGGTGTCGCGCCAGGTCCAGAAGGTGCCGGAGCCGACCTGCACGTGCCCGCGCAGCGCGCGGTGGAAGGCGTGCGAGTGAGCGTTCGCCTGGCCGGGCAGCAGCAGCCCGTCGAGGCGGACGGCGCCGGGCGGGCAGGGCCCGCTGTCCGGCGTCACCGAGGTGATCAGGCCGCCGGGGCCGGTGGCGATCAGCACGTCCCGCTCGACCACCGGCCCGTTGGGGTGCGGCAGCCAGGCGTGCTGCGCCCAGTAGCTCACCGCGGTCACCGCGGCCGTTGAGGACGGTGAGGTCGCTGAGGTCACTGACACGCCAGGTCCTCCAGTACGTCGGCGAGGGCATTGACCCCGGCCAGGCAGTCCGCCACCTCGGCGTGTTCGGCCGGGGAGTGCGAGACGCCGCTGGGGTTGCGCACGAACAGCATGGCGGTCGGGATCGCGGACGCCAGGATCCCGGCGTCGTGTCCCGCGCCGGTGGGCAGCACCGGGGCGTCCAGCAGCTTGGCGAGCCGGTCGCGCAGCGGACCGTCGAAGTCCACCACCGGGGTGTACGACTCGCGGGTCAGCTCGACCCGGACGCCGTCGCGCCCGCCGCGCTCGGCGGCGGCCTGCTCGATCTCGGCGACCAGCGCGGTGAGGGTGCGCTCGTCGGCCGCCCGGGAGTCCAGCCAGCCGCGCACCAGCGAGGCGATCGCGTTGGTGCCGTTGGGCTCGACCGCGACCTTGCCGAAGGTGGCCAGCGCACCCGCCTGCTTCGCCTTCTTGCGGGCGGCGAGCACCGTGTTGGCGTAGGTCAGCATCGGGTCGCGGCGGTCCTCGATCCGGGTGGTGCCGGCGTGGTTGGCCTCGCCGTGGAAGTCGAACCGCCAGCGGCCGTGCGGCCAGATCGCGCCGGCCACGCCGACCGGCTGCCCCTCGGCGAGGTAGCGGCCCTGCTCGACGTGGAGTTCGACGAAGGCGCCGATCCGGGCCAGCCGGTCGTCGTCCGCGCCGATCCCGGTCGGGTCGTAGCCGGCCTTCTCCATCGCGTCGGGCAGCCGGACGCCGGCGGCGTCGCGCAGCTCGTACGCGGCCTCGCGGGAGAGCACCCCGGCGGTCAGCCGGGAGCCGATGCAGGCCACGCCGAACCGGGCGCCCTCCTCGTCGCCGAAGTTGACGATCGCCAGCGGCCGGGTGAACTCGGCTCCCCGGGCGCGGAGTTCGTCCAGCGCGGCGAAGGAGGAGACCACCCCGAGCGGGCCGTCGAAGGCGCCGCCGTCCGGGACGGAGTCCAGGTGCGAGCCGGTGACGACGGCCCCGCCGGCCTGCGGGTCGCCCAGCCAGGCCCACTGGTTGCCGTTGCGGTCCAGCTCGTACGCCAGGCCGCGGCTGCGGGCCTGCTGCTCGAACCAGGCGCGGCACTCGGCGTCGGCGGAGTTCCAGGCGAAGCGGCGGTAGCCGCCGGAGGAGGCGGAGCGGCCCACGGGGAGCAGCTCCGCCCACATCTGTTCGAAACCGGAGGTCACAGCTCACCCATCGGGACGCGGACCCCGCGCTCGGCGGCGACCTCGGTGGCCCGGTCGTAGCCGGCGTCGACGTGCCGGATGACGCCCATGCCCGGGTCGTTGGTGAGCACCCGGCGGATCTTCTCCCCGGCCAGCGCGGTGCCGTCGGCGACGGTGACCTGGCCGGCGTGGATCGAGCGGCCGATGCCGACGCCGCCGCCGTGGTGGATGGAGACCCAGGAGGCGCCGGAGGCGACGTTGACCATGGCGTTGAGCAGCGGCCAGTCGGCGATCGCGTCCGAGCCGTCCAGCATCGCCTCGGTCTCCCGGTACGGGGAGGCGACCGAGCCGCAGTCCAGGTGGTCGCGGCCGATGACGATCGGCGCGGACAGCTCGCCGGAGGCGACCATGTCGTTGAAGCGCTCGCCGGCCTTGTCGCGCTCGCCGTAGCCGAGCCAGCAGATGCGCGCGGGCAGGCCCTGGAAGTGCACCTTCTCCTGGGCCAGCTTGATCCAGCGGGCCAGCGACTCGTTCTCCGGGAACAGGTCGAGGACGGCCTTGTCGGTCTTGTGGATGTCCTGCGGGTCGCCGGACAGCGCCGCCCAGCGGAACGGGCCCTTGCCCTCGCAGAACAGCGGGCGGATGTACGCGGGGACGAAGCCGGGGAAGGCGAAGGCGCGGTCGTAGCCGGCCAGCTGGGCCTCGCCGCGAATCGAGTTGCCGTAGTCGAAGACCTCGGCGCCGCGGTCCAGGAAGCCGACCATCGCCTCGACGTGCGCGGCCATCGACTCGCGCGAGCGCTGGGTGAACTCGGCGGGCTTGGCGGCGGCGTAGTCCGCCATGTCGTCGAAGGCGACGCCGACCGGCAGGTAGCTGAGCGGGTCGTGGGCGCTGGTCTGGTCGGTGACGATGTCGATCGGCGCGTCCATCGCGAGCAGCTGCGGGAAGAGCTCGGCGGCGTTGCCCAGCAGGCCGATGGAGAGCGGCTGCTTCTTGTCGCGGGCGGCGGTGGCCAGCTCCAGCGCGTGGCCGAGGTCCTTGGCCTCGACGTCCAGGTAGCGGTGCTCGATCCGGCGGGAGATCCGGGACGGGTCGCAGTCGATGCAGATCGCCACGCCGCCGTTCATGGTCACGGCCAGCGGCTGGGCGCCGCCCATCCCGCCGAGGCCGGCGGTGAGGGTGATGGTGCCCTCCAGCGTGCCGTTGAAGCGCTTGTTGGCGACGGCGGCGAAGGTCTCGTAGGTGCCCTGGAGGATGCCCTGGGTGCCGATGTAGATCCAGGAGCCGGCGGTCATCTGGCCGTACATGGTGAGCCCGAGGCTCTCCAGCCGGCGGAACTCCTCCCAGTTGGCCCAGTCGCCGACGAGGTTGGAGTTGGCGATCAGCACGCGCGGCGCCCACTCGTGGGTCTGCATCACGCCGACCGGTCGGCCGGACTGGACCAGCATGGTCTCGTCCTGCTTCAGGCCCTGCAGCGTCTTCACCATGGCGTCGAAGGAGCGCCAGTCCCGCGCGGCCTTGCCGGTGCCGCCGTACACGACCAGCTTCGACGGGTGCTCGGCCACCTCGGGGTCGAGGTTGTTCATCAGCATCCGCAGGGCGGCTTCCTGCTGCCACCCCTGCGTCGTGAGTCCCGTACCACGCGCCGCGCGCACCTCACGCGGACCGCTCGCCTGCTGCACCATAGTCCCGGCCTCCTGCGGATGGATTCATTCAAGCTCTGCTCGACTGAATATAACTAAACAGCAGGGTTTCGACCAGACCCCGGAACAATCCGATCAGCCCCGGCATCCGCCGACTTGGCGCGCTAGCCTGAACGCGGCGAACACCAGCCACTCGGCCCAGCTCCAGGAGCGGAGGACACGATGACGGCCATCGGCGTGCGGCCCGGCAGACTCCGGGATGTGGCAGAGGAGATCGAACAGCGCACGGGACTTCGCGTCCAGATCATCGGAGGAACCCTGGTGATGTCCCCGCCCCCCCGCGGAAAGCACGCGGGGACCGTGCGGCGTCTGCGGGTCCAGCTGGATCCCCGGCTGCCGGCCGACCTCGCCGCCTATGAGGTGTCCTCGATCCACATGCCTGACGACGACGAGGACTATGCCACTCCGGACCTGGTCGTCCTCCCGATCGCCTGGGACGACGACGACGAGTGGCTGGCCGACCCCCACGACGTCGAATTGGCCGTGGAGGTCATCTCCACTTCCGAGCGGGTCAGCCACATCGCGGCCAAGACCAGCTGGTACGCGATCGCGGGCGTGCCGGTCCTCCTCGCGGTCGACCCCCGCGCGGGCTCCTGGACGCTCCACACCCACGCCCGCGACGGCGAGTACCAGGGCGTGCTGCGCGGCAAGTACGGCGAGCCCGTCCCCCTGCCCGCACCGCTGTCCATGGAACTGGACACCGCCGGACTGCCGCTCTACACCCCCAAGCGCCGAGCCCTTCCTTCAGGCCGCCGCGTCGCCGTCCCAGTCGATGCCGATCTCGGCGAGCCAGCGGCGGTCGGCGTCGTCGGGAGCGGGCGGGGACGGCGGGCGGGGAATGTTCTGGACGGGGCCGAGGCCGTACTTCTCGGCAGCCGCGCCGGCCCGGGCGTCGGCTTCGACGACGCCGACGTGCACGGCCGACTCGTCGCCCGGGTCGAGGACGGTCAGTTCGGGTTCGGGCAGGCGCCGCAGGGTGACGCGGCGTCCGCAGGCGGGGCAGGACCATTCGTCGGCACCAGAGGACAGGCGGGCGACGAACTTCATCTCGTGGATCACGCGCATGGGCGCACCCCCTGTAGGAGGGGATGCCCGGGTTCGTGACGGCTATTCCGGCCGCGCCCATTCCGGGCCGCGTTTGTTCCGGGAGCCGGGCTTACTCCAGGAAGAGGCCGCGCGCCGTCGCCGACTGCTCGATCGCCTCCAACCGGGCCTCGGCCCCGGGGAGTTCGTCGCACATGGCCTGCAGCAGCACCCGGCCGAGCATCATCGGCGCACACGCGGTGTCGAAGACCAGCCCGGTGCCGACGGCGGCCGGCAGCATCAGGTCGGAGAGCTTGGCGACCGGCGCGAACGCGCTGTCGGCGACGGTGAGCACCGTCAGCCCGCACTCGCGCGCCACCGTCAGCGCGTCCATCAGCTCCCGCGGGTAGCGCGGCAGCGCGAAGCAGAGCAACGCGGTGGCCCCGGCCGCGGCGGCCTGTTCCAGCCGGTCGGCGAGCATGCTGCCGCCCTCGTCCAGCAGCCGGATGTCCGGGTGCACCTTGGCGGCGAAGTACGAGAAGCCGCGCGCCTGCGCCGAGGCGGCCCGCAGGCCGAGCACCGGCAGCGGGCGGGAGGCGGCGAGCATCCGGGCGGCCCGGATGATCGGCTCCGGGTCGGCGAGGAGTTCGGCGAGGTGGCGCAGGTGCGCGATCTCGGCGAGCACGGCCTGCTGGTGCTCGTTGCGCACCGCGTCGTCCGGGGTCTCCGGCGCGGCCGGTTCTCCCCCGCCGAGCTCGCGCAGTTGCTTGCGCAGCGCCGGGTAGCCGTCGTACCCGAGCGCGACCGCGAACCGGGTGACGGACGGCTGGCTGACGCCCGCGAGTTCGGCGACCTCCACACTGGACAGGAACGGCGCCTCGGTGGCGTGCCGCACCAGCGAGTGCGCGATCCGACGCTGGGTCGGGGTCAGCCGGTGGCCCTCGAACAGCTGGAGCAGCCGGGCGGAGGGGCCGACGCTGCCGGTCTCGTCGGTGGCGGTCATCAGCGGTACCTCCGGGTGCGAGCGGTTCGGACGACGACTGTGCAGCAGCGGGCCGCGCCTGGCAAAGACGTCTCGTACGGCGGAACGCCTCGTGGGACGTCCCGGGGGTCGGACAGGAGCGGAGAGGGCCGGGGACGGTCCGCGGCTCGGGGTAACCCTGATTTGTCCCTGAGCCCGCCCGGATTCCCCCCGCGAACGGGTGGACCGGGCGGGGCCGCCGCGCCACGCTGTCCCCCATGGACACTCGCCAGGACGACCTGCGGCGCGACCTCGACGCCACCCTGCAGGCCCGCAAGGAGCTCGGCAAGGAGTACGAGGACGAGCTCGTCGACTCCTTCATGAAGCGCCTGGACGCCCGGCTGGACGCCCGGGTCGAGCGCTCGGTGGCCCAGCGGCTGGACGACTACGAGCCGCGCTCGCACCCCGACCGCCACCAGCGCCCCCGCCGCCAGGGCTGGGGCAGGCGCTCCGGCACCGGGCTCGCGGTGGCCTCGATGGCACTCGGCATCCCGCTGACGGCGATCGCCACCGACCCGTCGAGCGGCTCCGGTTTCGCCGGTCTGCTGGTCTGCTGGGCGGGCATCGTCGGGGTCAACGTCGCCGCCGCGTTCGGCGATCGCCGCCACCGCGAGGAGCGCCGGCCGCGGGGCGACTGGGACTGAGTCCCGGTCACCCCGCGCCGAGGGGCGTCGGACGGCAGGCGCGTCCGACCGCGGGTGCGTCAGGCCAGCGGGCCGGTGACCTGCTCGACCGCGCGCACCAGCTCGCCGGAGGCGACCAGCACCGCGGCCGCTTCCAGGTCCGGCGAGAGGAAGCGGTCGCGGCCGGCGCCGCCGACCCCCGCCTCCCGGGCGACGGCCAGCGCGGCCGCGGTGGCCGGGGCGATCCGGCCGGCCGAGTCGGCCTGCTGACGGATCTCCAGCGCGCGGGCGGCGGCGGTGAGTTCGACGGCGAGGATCCGGCCGAGGTTCTCGACGGCCTGGCGCAGCTTGCGCGCGGCCGACCAGCCCATCGACACGTGGTCCTCCTGCATCGCGGAGGACGGGATCGAGTCGACCGAGGCCGGGACGGCGAGCCGCTTGTTCTCGCTGACCAGCGCCGCCTGGGTGTACTGGGCGATCATCAGGCCGGAGTCCACGCCCGGGTCGTCGGCCAGGAAGGCCGGCAGGCCGTGCGAGCGGGCCTTGTCGAGCATCCGGTCGGTGCGGCGCTCGGAGATCGAGCCGAGGTCGGCGGCGGCGATGGCGAGGAAGTCCAGCACGTACGCGACCGGGGCGCCGTGGAAGTTGCCGTTGGACTCCACCCGGCCGTCCGGCAGCACCACCGGGTTGTCCACCGAGGCGGCCAGCTCGCGGGAGGCGACCAGCCGGGCGTGGGCCAGGGTGTCGCGGCCGGCGCCGGCCACCTGGGGGGCGCAGCGGATCGAGTAAGCGTCCTGGACCCGCGGCGCGTCGTCCTGGTGGTGGCCGGTGAGGCCGGAGTCCTTGAGGACGGCCAGCATGTTGGCGGCGCTCAGCGCCTGGCCCGGGTGCGGGCGGATCGGGGCGTGCAGCTCGGGGGCGAGCACCTTTTCGGTGCCGAGCAGCGCCTCCAGGGTCATCGCGGCGGTGATGTCGGCGGTGGTGAACAGCCGCTGCAGGTCGGCGATGGCCATCACCAGCATGCCGAGCATGCCGTCGGTGCCGTTGATGAGGGCCAGGCCCTCCTTCTCCAGCAGCTCGACCGGCTCGATGCCGGCGGCGGCGAGCAGCTCGGCGGCGGGCTTCTCCACGCCGTCCGGGCCGGTGGCGGTGCCCTCGCCCATCAGGACCAGCGCGCAGTGCGACAGCGGCGCGAGGTCGCCGGAGCAGCCGAGCGAGCCGAACTCCCGGACCACCGGGGTGATGCCCGCGTTGAGCAGGGCGGCCATGGTCTGGGCGACCAGCGGGCGCACACCGGTACGGCCGGAGGCCAGCGTCTTCATCCGCAGGAACACCAGCGCGCGAACCACTTCGCGCTCGACCACCGGGCCCATGCCGGCGGCGTGCGAGCGCACCAGCGACCGCTGCAGCTGCGCGCGCAGCTCGGGGCTGATGTGCCGCACGGCGAGCGCGCCGAAGCCGGTCGACACGCCGTAGACGGGGCGCGGCTCGGCCGCGAGGGCGTCGATCCGGGCGCGGGCGGCCGCCATCTCGGCCTGCGCGTCGGGACCGATCTCGACCCGGGCGTTGCCCCGGGCGACGGCCAGAACGTCCTCGGCGCTGACGTCGGCCTTGCCGACCAGGACCAGCGGAGCGTCGGGGGCCACAGCACTGTGCATATCCATATACACCATCACATCAGGTGAATGAGAATATGACAACAGGTGTTCGCCATCCGGATTCTCCTTCGCCCGGATCCGCGCCGCACGCGGCGGCCCCCGTCCCGGCTCACCTCAGCTCCGCCTCGATCAGGTCGGCCGCCCGGGCGGTGCCGCCCTCGGCCCGTCCGGCGGCGGACAGCTCCCGCAGCCGCTCGGTCACCGCTGGGTCGCCGACCAGCTCCAGCAGCGCCGCGCGCAGCGCCTCCGGGGTGGCCCGGTCGGTGTCCAGCCGACGGGCGACGCCGAGTCCCACCAGCGCGTCCGCGTTGGCGAACTGGTCGACGGCCTGCGGCACCGCGATCATCGGCACCGCGTGGAACAGCCCCTCGCTGGAGCCGCCCATACCCGCGTGGGTGACGAAGGCGTCCGCCTGGGCGAGCACCGACAGCTGCGGCACCCACCGGTGCACCTCGACGGTGTCCGGCACCTCGCCGAGCTCGGCCAGGTCGGTGTGCTCGCCGACCTGCAGCACCGTGCGCCAGCCCGGCAGGTCGCCGAAGGCCTGGACGCAGGCCCGGTAGAACGCCGGATGGTGGGTGAACGCCGAGCCCAGCGAGACCAGCAGCACCTTCTCGGCGCCGGCCGGCCGCTGCCACTCCCCCTGGTGGGCCCGGTCGCCGAAGCAGGGCCCGACGAAGCTGAAGCGCCGGTCGTCGACCCGGTCGGCGTTGGGCTGGAGCGCGCGCGGGACGAGCGCGACGCACCGCTCCGGGCGGCCCTTGAAGGCCTCGACGTCGCGCTCCACCGTGCCGGCTTCGGCCAGCCACTCGGCGAACCGCCGGTAGTGCTCGGGGCCGCCCGGGCCGTTGCGGGTCGCCTCGAAGACCTCGGCCAGGTCCTCCTCGATGCCGTCCCAGCCGACGAAAGTGGACGACAGCTGCACCACCGGCACGCCCAGCCGCTCGCCGAGCGCCCGCCCGGCGAAGCCCGCGATGTCGTAGAGCACCAGGTCGGGGCGGTCGCCCTCGAAGGCCTCCAGCATCGCGGACCACATCGACAGCGTGTCGTCCAGGAACACGTCCTGGATCGCCACCGGGTCCTCCGGCCAGCCGCCCGGGTCGTCCGCGAGCGGCAGCTTGGTCGGGTAGGGGACGAAGGCCGCGCCGGTGGACTCGACGATCTCCCGGAAGGACGGGTCGTTGACGTAGCTGACCCGGTGGCCCCGGGCGACCAGCTCGGTGATCACGGCGAGGCTGGGGTTGACGTGCCCGTGGGCCGGGACGGAGGCCATCAGGATGCGTGCGGGGCGTGCGGGGCGGGTCATGGGCACCTCCGGAACAGCAGATGAGACGAGACGGACCGTCTCGCAAGAGCTTGAGAAGACAATACGTCTCGTCTCGTCATTGCGCATAGACTTTTCCCATGACATCCGGAACCGCCCCCGATCCGGCCCGCCGCAGCGAGCGCGCCCGCACCGCCGTCCTCGCCGCCGCCGCCGAACTCGTCGCCGACGTCGGCTACCGCAAGCTGACCATCGAGGCCATCGCCGCCCGGGCCGGCGTCGGCAAGCAGACCATCTACCGATGGTGGCCCTCGAAGGGCGCCGTCGTCTTCGACGCCTTCCTCGCCGGCAGCGAGTACGAGGGCAGCCTCGCGCTCCCCGACACCGGCGACCTCGCCGCCGACCTGCGGACCGTCCTGCGCCCCACCACCGACGAACTCGCCGACCCGGCCACCGACCGCACCTACCGCACGATGATCGCCGAGATCATCACCGACCCCGCGCTGCACGCCGACTACCGCACCCGCCTCCTGGACCCGCTGCTGGAGGTCACCCGCGACCGGCTGCGCAGCGCCCGCGAGGCCGGCCAGATCGCCCCCGACACCGATCTCGACCTGGCCGTCGAACTCGTCTACGGCCCGCTCTACTACCGCTGGCAGTACCGGCTCGGCCCGCTCACCCACGAGCACGCCGACCGCCTGGTCGACGCCGTCCTGCGGGCCCTCAACCCGCCTACGACTGCGGGCGGTTCGAACGCCTGACCCACAGGACGACCAGGAGGGTCATCAGCAGGACGGCCAGCAGGACCGTGGTGAACCACCCGAGAAAGCCGTGGAAGAAGCCGTGGAGGAAGCCGCGCTTCACCTTCACCTTCGTCTTCGTCTTCGTCTTCGACTTCGATTTCGACCCGGAGACCTGGATGATCCGGTGCACCCGAGCCCCGTCGCGCACCCGCGGCACCGCCGGCGCCGTCCGCACCGCCCCCGCCGTCCCCACCACCGGCACCGCCGACGCCGGAGCGGCCACCACCACCCCGCCCCCGAGCACCAGCATCCCGGCCACCGCCGCACCCACCAACCGTCTGCCCACGACCGCCCCCGCTCCCGCTCGACCGGCCACCTACCCTCCCACCGCCCCACCCGGCCACGGCACCCCCGGCCCCCAACCGCGACGCACCCGCGACCCACCGGTCACCAAACCGGCACACGACAGCGGCGGACCACCGAAGACGGCCTCGGCACCCCCGCCCGGGGCTGCCGTACGCGCCGTCAACGGGCAGCCACGTCATCAGTGGCGACCGAAGCACGCTCCCGCCGAAGCCGCTTCCCCGCTCAGACCACCGGCGGTGAGGCCGCGCCGGCCAGGGAGACGGCGACCAGGGCTCGCATGGCGCAGGCGGCCTGGCCGAGGGGGAGGGTGGCGTCGTCGGCGAAGAGTTCGACGAGCCAGCCGCCGGCCGGGTTCTGGCCGCCGGCGGCGACCATGCCGCGGTAGCCGGAGACGACGAGCATGGCTTCCTCGGCCGGGTCGTTGCCCACGGCACCGGCCCGGAGGGCGAAGGCGCCGCCGCGGACGGCGCGGCGGGTCATCGGGTAGTGGCGCAGGTCGAAGACGGCGTCGGGGGCCTCGATCTGGGCGCGCTGGGTCTCGGCGCGGGTGCTGCTGGGGCCGCTGGTCATCCGGTAGACGGCGTGCTGGGCGGTGCGCATGAGGTGGGAGCCGGGCGGGACGTACGAGATCCACCAGCCGACGGCGTCGAGCAGCCGGGCGGAGGTCTCGGCGACGACGGCGAGTTTGCCGAGGGTGTCGGCCGGGTGGACGGCGCGGGCGGCGGCGGCCTGGTCGAGGGCGGTGAGGACGGCGGTGAGCAGCTGGCCGGGGTCGGCGCTGTGGGCGGCGCCGCGGAACCGCCGCCGGTCGCCGGCGCCGGCCCGTCCGTTCGCGCCGCGCCGCCCGTCGGCCCGGTGGTGGGGGTCGGCGGCGTCGGCGAGCAGCACGGTGGGGTCGGGCGAGAAGCCGGGGCCGTGGCTGCGTCCGGCGACCACGGGGTGGGCGGCGCGGGCGGCCTTGGCCCGGTACTGGGCGGCGTCGGCGAGCCGGAAGAGCCGGTCGGGGGTGGTGACGGGCCCGATCGAGTCTCCGGTGGAGGCGACGCCGCAGGCCACGCCCTCGCCCTCGGACAGGGCGAGCGCGCGGGCGCACAGCTCCTCGGCGACGGCGACCACTTCGTCGGCCTTCTGCCCTTCCACGAGCAGGCAGAACTCGTCCCCGCCGAGCCGGGCGGCGAGGCTGCCGGGGAGTTTGGCGGCGGCCAGCGAGAGCTGGTGGGCGAACCGTTCCAGCAGCCGGTCGCCCATCTCGTGGCCGAGCTGGTCGTTGACCCGCTTCAGCCCGTTGACGTCGCAGACGACCAGCGAGACCACGGTGTTGTCCCGGTTGTGCGCTTCCAGCGCGCTCTCCAGCCGGGCGTCGACGGCGCGCCGGTTGGCGAGGCCGGTGAGCGGGTCGGAGAAGGCGAGTTTGCGCAGGTCGGCGAGGCGCTCGGTCTGGGCGAGTCCGGCCGAGACCTGGGCGGCGAGCAGGGTCGCGTGGTCGGCGTCGGCGTCGGTGAACTCGGGCATGCCGATCGACCGGGCGAGGTACAGCTCGCCCCAGGCCTGCCCGTGCAGCACGATCGGCGCGACCACGCAGCAGGCCCGCCCGCGCCGGCGCAGCGCCGCGGCGCGTTCCTGGCAGTACGCGCCGGCGGTCGGGTGCGCGTGGCCGGTGTGCGGTTCGCTGCTTTCGGCGCTCTGCAGCCAGGCGCGCGGCAGGCGCCCGGTGGTCCAGCGTTCCTCCAGGTACGTGACGATCTCGGGGAAGTCGGCGACGGGGTAGGACTCGTCCTCGGGCAGTTCCTCCTCGCCGGGGGCGAGGTCGCCGTGGTTGACCAGGACCCGCAGCCGGCCGGATTCGCGGTCCCAGACCGAGACGGCGGCCATGGTGGCGCCGAGCGCCTCGGTGGCGCGGGTGGCGGCGGCCCGGACGGCTTCCAGCGGGGTGAGCGCGCCGGCCATGTCCTGGGCCAGCTCGACCACGGACTGCAGTCTCAGGTCGGGCAGCGGGTCGCGGTGCCGCGAGCCACCGCAGTCGCAGCCGCGGTCCGTCATGATCGCCTCACTGCTCACCGGCTCGCCTCGCTCCCTGTGCTCGGTCCTGCCGGACCCCCGTCGGCCGGGCGCACCCGACCGGCCGCTTGCACCAAGACTATGGCGCTTTCGCTCGGTTATGCCCCGTTTGCCCGGATGGACCCACGCCAGACCGTACGGGTTTCAACCGTTCGGCACCCGGAGACGGCCGACGGAGCCCTTCCCGTGCCCCCGGCTACCCCGCCTACGGCCGGCTATTCCGCCACCCCGCCCACGGCCGGCTACGCCACTCCACGATCGGCTACCCCCGCACACGGCCGGCTACGCCGCTACTCCGCCTACAGCCGCCGGGTGAGCAGCCACGGTTCGACGAGCCCGAGCCCCCGCACCGGCCGCCGCCACATCGGCTGCAGGTGGAAGCGGGCGCCGGTGTCCGGCGCGGGCATCGGCAGCCCGGAGGCGGGCATCCCGGCGGCGGCCGACAGCGCCTCGGCCAGGCCTGGCCCTTCCGAGTCGGCCGGGGCGACGCTGCCGTTCTGCTCCAGCGCGGCGGCGAACTCGCCGTCGATCAGCACCGCGTCCTTGGGCGCGATCGAGGTGAGCCGGCTGGCCAGGTTGACGGTGGTGCCGAAGACATCGCCCATCCGCGAGGTGACCGTGCCGAAGGCCATGCCGACCCGCAGCGGCGGGATGGCCTCGTCCCCGGCGAGTGCCTCGACCAGGCCGAGCGCGATCTCGGCGGCGGTCGCCGGGTCCTCGGAGACGTAGAGGATCTCGTCGCCGAGGGTCTTGATCACCCGGCCGCCCTGGCCGACGATCAGGTCGGAGCAGGTGTTCTCGAAGGTCTCGACGAGTTCGCCGAGCTCCTCCTCCTCCAGCCGCCGGGACAGCCGGGTGAAGCCGACCAGGTCGGCGAAGCCGACGGCGAGCCGCCCGCTGGTGATCTCGTTGTCCTCGGCGGCCTGCACCACCCGGCCGGTGACGGCGGCCAGCTGGCGCCGCCAGACGTACACCAGGAACTGCTCCAGTTCCGGCAGCAGCAGCTCGACCAGCGGGTAGGCGACGTCGGCCCGGGTCAGCCCGGGCTCGACGGACTGGGTGAGGTTCTCCAGGAAGGTGTCCATCTGCCAGCCGGCCAGCCGGGCCGTGGTCTGGCCGGTGGAGCGGGCGACCTGGATCGCCATCGACTCGCTCAGCAGCCCGGACTCGACCAGCCCGGCCAGCCGCCGCAGGGCGATCACATCGCCGTCGGTGAGTGCCCGGGACTGGCCGATGTCGGGGAAGCCCATGGCACGCCAGAACCGGGTGGCCAGCTCCATCGGGACGTCGGCGGCGCGCGCGGCCTGGTACGGCGTGTAACGGCGTGGCGCGTCCAGGATCAGGCGTTCCAGTTCGAGCGCGACCGTGGGGTCGTGGCTGCCCGCCGTCGCGCCGCTGCTGCCGTCCTCTGCCACCGGTCCGTCCCCGTGCGGTCGCCGCACTCGCCTCGTGTCCTACCTGTCCGGGCCCGCCGCCCGCCACCCGGGCGGGCAGTGGCGCGCCTCACACCGTTGCCAGGTGGAATGTTCGCACGGAATCGCCGGATCCGGGGCATCCGCCCGAGTCAAGGAGAAGTGAAGACTGCCGTTCAGCGGGGTTCGGGGCGCACGTGGACGACGTCGCCCGCGCCGACCGCCCGGCGTGCACCGTCGGGCGTACGAACCACCAGCCGCCCGTCGCCGTCGATCGCCACCGCCTCGCCGGTCAGCTCGGTGTCGCCGGGCAGGTGGACCTTCACCTGGCGGCCGAGCGTGCTGCAGCGGTCCACGTAGGCGCGCAGCAGGTCGCTGGTGTGCGGGTCGCCGGCGGCGGCCGTCCACTCGCGGTACAGCCCGGCGAGTTCGCGCAGCAGGGCCCGCAGCAGGGTGCTCCGGTCCGTGGTGGCGGCGCCGGCCAGCGCGAGCGAGGCGGCGGTGGGCACGGGCAGCTCGTCGGCCCGCAGCGAGACGTTCAGGCCGAGCCCGACGACGACCGCGCCGCCCGCCAGCTCGGTGAGGATGCCGCCGACCTTGCGCTCCGCGCCGTCGATCTCCACCTGCAGGTCGTTGGGCCACTTCAGCCCGACCTCGACCTCGGCGACCCGGCCGAGCGTGGCGGCCGCGGCCACCCCGACCAGGATCGGCAGCCAGCCGTAACACTCGACCGGCACCTCCTCGGGACGCAGCAGGAGCGACAGGAACAGCCCGGAGCGGGCCGGGGCGGTCCACTGCCGGTCCAGCCGGCCGCGCGCGGCGCTCTGCGCCTCGGCCACCAGCACCGCGCCCTGGGCGGCGCCGGCCTTGGCCCGGGCGGCGAGGTCGCTGTTGGTGGAGCCGGTCTCGGTGACGACGTCCAGGGAGGTCCAGAGGCCGCCCGGGACGAGCAGGTCGTGGCGCAGCGCCTTCTCGTCGAGCGGCGGACGGTCCAGGTCGGTCCAGGGCGACGGTCCGGTGTGGCCGAAGCCGCGCAGTCCGCTGCGGCGGGGGGTGTCGGGGGCGTCCATGGGGGAAACCCTAGGTGGTGGGTGCCGGCATGGGACGTAGGCCGCCCCATCGTCCCGCAGAACGGCCGTCAACCAAACTGTGTCGATGGCCATAACGCCAGGACATGACGGATGGCCCTCCGCGCTCGCTACGCTACCCAGCGGTAGTTCGTAGCGCCGCCCTGCCCTCATGCGCGGGCCCCCACCACCCGGTCCGCGCGCAATCGAACAGGTCGCGGCCATGGATCAGGGAGAGCCACCGGATGACCGAGGCGTCGTACGACCCCCACACCACCGCGGGCAAGCTCGCCGACCTGCGGCGCAGGCTGGACGAGGCGGTGCACTCCGGCTCGTCCAAGGCCGTGGAGAAGCAGCACGCCAAGGGCAAGCTGACCGCCCGCGAGCGGGTCGTGGAGCTGCTCGACGAGGACTCCTTCGTGGAGTTCGACGAGTTCGCCCGGCACCGCTCGACCAACTTCGGCCAGGAGAAGAACCGCCCGTACGGTGACGGCGTGGTGACCGGCTACGGCACTGTCGACGGCCGCCAGGTCGCGGTCTTCGCCCAGGACTTCACCGTCTTCGGCGGGTCCCTCGGCGAGGTCTTCGGCGAGAAGATCGTCAAGGTGATGGACTTCGCGCTGAAGACCGGCTGCCCGGTCATCGGCATCAACGACTCGGGCGGCGCCCGGATCCAGGAGGGCGTGGTCTCGCTCGGCCTGTACGGCGAGATCTTCCGCCGCAACGTGCACGCCTCGGGCGTCATCCCGCAGATCTCGCTGATCATGGGCCCGTGCGCGGGCGGCGCGGTGTACTCCCCCGCGATCACCGACTTCGTGGTGATGGCCGACCAGACCTCGCACATGTTCATCACCGGCCCGGACGTGATCAAGACCGTCACCGGCGAGGACGTCGGCATGGAGGAGCTTGGCGGCGCGCGCACCCACAACACCAAGTCCGGCAACGCGCACTACCTGGCCTCGGACGAGAAGGAGGCGGTCGAGTACGTCAAGAGCCTGCTCTCGTACCTGCCCTCCAACAACCTGAGCGACCCGCCGTCCTACCCCGAGCAGGCCGACCTCACGGTCACCGAGGACGACCTCGAACTCGACACGATCGTGCCGGACTCGGCGAACCAGCCGTACGACATGCACAAGGTGATCGAGCACATCGTCGACGACGGCGAGTTCCTGGAGACCCAGCCGCTGTTCGCGGGCAACATCATCACCGGCTTCGGCCGCGTCGAGGGCCAGTCGGTAGGCATCGTCGGCAACCAGCCGATGGACCTGGCCGGCTGCCTGGACATCAACGCCAGCGAGAAGGCCGCCCGCTTCATCCGCACCTGCGACTCGTTCAACATCCCGGTGCTGACCTTCGTGGACGTGCCCGGCTTCCTGCCCGGCACCGAGCAGGAGTGGGACGGCATCATCCGCCGCGGCGCCAAGCTGATCTACGCCTACGCCGAGGCCACCGTCCCGCTGATCACCGTGATCACCCGCAAGGCCTTCGGCGGCGCGTACGACGTCATGGGCTCCAAGCACCTCGGCGCCGACCTCAACCTGGCCTGGCCGACCGCCCAGATCGCCGTGATGGGCGCGCAGGGCGCGGTCAACATCCTGCACCGCAGGGAGATCGCCGAGGCCGAGGCGTCCGGCACCGCCGAGGAGAAGCGGGCCGAGCTGATCGCCTCGTACGAGGACACCCTGCTGAACCCGTACCTGGCGGCCGAGCGCGGCTACGTGGACGCGGTCATCGCGCCGAGCGAGACCCGCCGGCACATCGTCCGGGGCCTGCGGGCGCTGCGCGGCAAGCGCGAGGTGCTGCCGCCGAAGAAGCACGGCAACATCCCCCTGTAGGCCCCATCCCTGTCGGGAGAGAACCAGCCATGTCCCCGATCCACGTGCTGCACGGGCAGCCGACCCCCGAGGAGCTGGCCACCGTTCTGGCGGTGGTCCAGGCCCGGGCCGCCGCCGCGCAGGCCGCCGCCGAGGCGGCGCGTCAGGCCGGCGTCGGCCCGGCCTCCCCCTGGAACGACCGCTCCCGCCTGCTCCGCCCCGCCGTCCACCCGGGCGTCCACGCCTGGCGGACGTCGGGCTGGGCACGCTGAACCGACCGTCCGCGGCGCAGGAAGTCGGCCCGTCCGACTTCCTGCGCTGTAATTCGCCCGCTCGCCCGTGACGCTGCTCGGGGCGGTTACTCGCCCGCTCGCCCGTGACGGCGCTCGGGGCCGTTGCCCGCCCGGATTGCCCGAAACCTGAGTACGGATACTCAGGCGCCCGGGCCCGGCCGCGGCGCACTCTGGACGGGTGCTCTGGTCAGACCCCCGCGACGAGCCCTCGCCCGAGGCCCGTCGGATGCAGGAGCGGATGCAGCGGGCCGGACGGGTGCTCGCCGCCCTGGTGCTGGTCGGCGCCGTCCTGATCATGATCGCCCGGTCGTTCACCTGAACGGCGGATACCGGCACCCCCTACGCTGGTGGGCATGACCGACCAGCGCGCCCTCGTCCTCGCCTCCGCCTCCCCCGCCCGCCTCGGGCTGCTGCGCCAGGCGGGTCTCGACCCGCGCGTGGTGGTCAGCGGCGTCGACGAGGACGCGGTCAGCGCCGCCTCCCCCGCCGAGCTCGCGCTCGTCCTGGCCGAGGCCAAGGCGAAGACCGTCGCCGCCGAACTCACCGGCGGCGAGCTGGTGATCGGCTGCGACTCCGTCCTGGAGCTGGACGGGCAGGCGCTCGGCAAGCCCGCCGACGCCACCGAGGCGCTGGCCCGCTGGCAGTCGATGCGCGGCCGCGCCGGGGTGCTGCGCACCGGCCACTGCGTGATCGACACGGTGACCGGTCGGCAGTCCTCGGCCACCGCCTCCACCACCGTCCGCTTCGGCACCCCGGACGACGACGAGATCGCCGCGTACGTGACCTCCGGCGAACCGCTGTACGTGGCCGGGGCGTTCACCCTGGACGGCCGCTCGGCCCCGTTCCTCGACGGCATCGACGGAGACCCGGGCAACGTCATCGGCCTCTCCCTGCCGCTGCTGCGCCGCCTGCTCGCCGACCTGGACGTGCGCATCACCGATCTGTGGACCAAGTGACCTGCCGCTTCCTCCCGTTGGCCCTCTAAGCTGACGGGCGTTTCGAACGGGGAGGGAACGCGGCGATGACCGACAGCGTGCTCAACGTGGTGCTGGGCCTGGTGGCCAGTGCCATCAGCGCCGGCCTCGGCTGGCTGGCCCAGGCCCTGCGGCGGCGCCGCCGGGTCGAGCGGGTGCGGGAGTTCCTGGGGCTCCCCGCCGACAGCGAGTGCCTGATCGTGGTGCCGCGCAGCATCGGCGCGGGCTCGCACGCGAACACCGTGACCCGCCGGGACGCCTACGCCCTGATGTGGTTGGCCGGGCTGGTCGAGGAGTGCGGGGCGCGGCCCGAGCTGGTCGCGCACGACTCCGCGCACCGGGGTCTGGGCGCCAAGACCGAGCTCTGCCTCGGCGGTCCGGTCAGCAACGATCGGATGGCCGCCCACCTGGCCTGGGGTCTGCCGGGCGCGATGCTCACCTCCGGCCCCGACCCGGGCAGCAACGTGCTCGTGGTGGGCGACCGGGACTTCACCGCCGACCAGGACCAGGCGCACACCCTGCTGGCCCGGATCGCCACCCCGGACGGCGGGCGCCCGGTGTTCCTGGTCTCCGGCCAGACCGGCACCGCCAACCAGGCCGGCGTGCGCTACCTGGTCGCGCACCACCGCGAACTCGCCCGCAAGCACGGCCGTAACGGCACCTTCGCGCTGGTCCTGCGGGTGGTCAATCCGAAGGCGTACGGGCCGGACATGGTGGAGCTGGTGGCCGATGTGACGGCCGAGGCGCTGCAGCGGCCCGCCGCCCGCTCCGGCGCCGCCTGAGCGGGCGGTGTGAGACCGTGACCCATGCCCGCGCGAGACTGTGGCCCACGCCACCGTCCCGCCACGCCGCCGCTGCGTCACCCCCCGTGGCCCCTACCGCTCCGGCTCCACCGGCCGCGACCTGCGGAGTCTCCGTACCGGCCGGTATCGGGGCGCCGGATCCCATCACCGAGCGTGTGGGATAGTTCACAACCGGGGGCTACTCGCCGGTACTGCCCAGGAATCCATAAACTCAACGAGGTTCAAGAAGGGAGCCACAGTGCGCAAGGTGCTCATCGCCAACCGCGGGGAAATCGCCGTCCGCGTCGCCCGTGCCTGCTCGGACGCCGGTATCGCCAGCGTCGCCGTCTACGCCGAGCCGGACCGGGATGCGCTGCACGTCCGCGCGGCCGACGAGGCTTACGCGCTGGGTGGTGACAGCCCCGCCACCAGCTACCTGGACATCGCCAAGGTCCTCAAGGCGGCCGCCGACTCCGGCGCGGACGCCGTCCACCCCGGCTACGGCTTCTTGTCGGAGAACGCCGACTTCGCCCAGGCCGTCCTCGACGCGGGTCTGATCTGGATCGGCCCGCCGCCGCAGGCCATCCGCGACCTCGGCGACAAGGTGACCGCCCGGCACGTGGCGCAGCGCGCCGGTGCCCCGCTGGTCGCCGGTACGCCGGACCCGGTCTCGGGCGCCGACGAGGTCGTCGCCTTCGCCCGGGAGAACGGCCTGCCGGTCGCCATCAAGGCGGCCTTCGGTGGCGGCGGTCGCGGCCTCAAGGTCGCCCGCAACCTGGAGGAGATCCCGGAGCTGTACGACTCCGCGGTGCGCGAGGCGGTCGCCGCCTTCGGTCGCGGCGAGTGCTTCGTCGAGCGTTACCTGGACAACCCGCGGCACGTCGAGACCCAGTGCCTCGCCGACAAGCACGGCAACGTGGTGGTCGTCTCCACCCGTGACTGCTCGCTGCAGCGGCGCCACCAGAAGCTGGTCGAGGAGGCGCCCGCGCCGTTCCTGACGCCCGAGCAGAACGCCGAGCTGTACCGGGCGTCCAAGGCCATCCTGAAGGAGGCCGGCTACGAGGGCGCCGGGACCTGCGAGTTCCTGGTGGCGATGGACGGCACGATCTCCTTCCTGGAGGTCAACACCCGTCTGCAGGTGGAGCACCCGGTCACCGAGGAGGTCACCGGCCTCGACCTGGTCCGCGAGATGTTCCGGATCGCCGACGGCGAGGAGCTCGGCTACGACGACCCGGAGGTGCGCGGCCACTCCTTCGAGTTCCGCATCAACGGCGAGGACCCGGGCCGCGGCTTCCTGCCCGCGCCCGGCACCGTGACGCTGTTCGCCCCGCCGTCCGGCCCGGGCGTGCGCCTGGACTCCGGCGTGGAGACCGGCTCGGTCATCGGCCCGGCCTGGGACTCGCTGCTGGCCAAGCTGGTCGTCACCGGCCGCGACCGCAAGCAGGCCCTGGAGCGGGCCCGCCGCGCGCTGACCGAGTTCAAGGTGGAGGGCATGGCCACCGCCATCCCGTTCCACCAGGCGGTCGTCACCGACCCGGCGTTCGCGCCTGAGGTGCACGGCAGCGACGAGCCGTTCACGGTCTACACCCGGTGGATCGAGACCGACTTCGACAACACCATCCCGCCGTTCGCCGGTGCCGCCGGCGACGGCGAGGAGGCCGAGGGCCGGGAGACCGTCGTGGTCGAGGTCGGCGGCAAGCGGATCGAGGTCTCGCTGCCGTCCTCGCTGGGCGTCTCGACGGCCCCGGCGGCCGGTGCGACGGGCGCCGCCAAGGCCAAGCGCCGGGCGGGCGCCAAGAAGGCCGGTTCGGCCGTCAGCGGTGACACCCTGGCCTCGCCGATGCAGGGCACCATCGTCAAGGTCGCCGTGGAGGAGGGCCAGGTCGTCGCCGAGGGCGAGCTGATCGTGGTCCTGGAGGCGATGAAGATGGAGCAGCCGCTGAACGCCCACCGGGCGGGCACCATCGTCGGCCTCAAGGCCGAGGTCGGCGCGAGCGTCAGCAGCGGCGCCGCGCTCTGCGAGATCAAGGACTGACCCGCCCCGTCGGGCACCGACCGGTCCGTACGCCCTTCGGGGTGTGCGGACCGGTCGCTTTGTGCGCCGGTTGCGGCTCTCCGCGCCGCTGCGGCCGGGCTGCTCAGCGCCCGCGCGGCAGTCCCATCTCGGCCAGCCGGACCGGCATCCCGCCCGGGCCGCCGTGGGCGCCGGGGCGGCGCTGGCCGGGCAGCGGGGCGCCGCCGGGGGGCGGGCCCGGGCGGCGGGCCATCGGGCCGGGCTGGGTCTGGTGGACCGGCCCGCTGCCGGTGCCGTGCACCGGGGCGTCGCCGCTCGGGGCCGCCCCGATCGGCGCCAGGTCGATCTGCACCCCGCAGTCGGCGAGCGCGTCCAGTTCGCGGGCGGTGGCGTCGTCCGCGGCGGCCTGCTCGTCGGTGACCAGCCGGGTGATGGTCTCGGTGGCGACGGTCTGGAACATGCCGGCCGCGCCGAGCTTGGTGTGGTCGGCGAGGACGATGACCTCGGCGGCCGCCAGCACCATGGCCCGGTCCACGCTCGCGGACAGCATGTTCGCGGTCGACAGCCCGCGCTCGGCGGTCAGCCCGCTGCCGGAGATGAAGGCCTTGGTGACCCTCAGCCCCTGCAGCGACTGCTCCGCACCGCTGCCCACCAGCGCGTAGTTGGAGCCGCGCAGGGTGCCGCCGGTCATCACCACCTCGACCCGGTTGGCGTGTGCCAGCGCCTGGGCGACCAGCAGCGAGTTGGTGACCACCGTCAGACCCGGCACCCGTGCCAGCCGGCGGGCCAGCTCCTGGGTGGTGGTGCCGGCACCGACCACCACCGCGTCGCCCTCCTCCACCAGGCCGGCGGCGAGGTCCGCGATGGCGCTCTTCTCCGCCGCGGACAGGTGGGTCTTCTGCGGGTAACCGGGTTCGCGGCTGAAGCCGCCGGGGAGCACCGCGCCGCCGTGCCGGCGGTCGAGGAGCCCTTCTGCCTCCAGGGCCCGCACGTCACGGCGCACGGTCACTTCGGAGGTCTGGACGACGCGGGCCAACTCCCGGAGCGAGACCGCTCCGTTGGCGCGCACCATTTCGAGGATCAACTGGCGACGTTCTGCAGCAAACACAGAACCGACGGTAACCTGCGTGACCGTCTGCTTTCAGGCGTTTGCTGCTAGTAGCGAGAATTGCTCACGCACGAGCGGCGCGTGACCGTACAATACGCGCCGTCAACAGCCCGGGACTGCGCCCGCCGTCCGGGTGACGATCACTCATGCGCGAGGGGCGGCCGCCGATCGGCAGCCGCCCCTCAACTGTGCGCCGGACGCTCAGGATTCGCCGTCGGCCCGCTTGCGGATGTGCAGCTGCCGGGCGGCCTCGGCGGTCGAGCCGGAGACGGACGGGTAGACGGTGAAGGCGCTGGCCACCTGTTCGACCGTCAGATTGGCGTCCACCGCGAGCGAGATCGGGTGGATCAGTTCGCTGGCGCGCGGGGCGACGACCACGCCGCCGACCACGATGCCGGTGCCCGGACGGCAGAACAGCTTCACGAAGCCGTCCCGGATGCCCTGCATCTTCGCCCGCGGGTTGCCGCGCAGCGGGAGCTTGACCACGACGGCGTCCATCTTGCCGCACTCCACGTCGGCCGCGGTGTAGCCGACGGTGGCGATCTCCGGGTCGGTGAAGACGTTGGAGGCCACGGTCTTGAGGTTCAGCGGCTGCACCGCGTCACCGAGCGCGTGGTACATCGCGATCCGGCCCTGCATGGCCGCCACCGAGGCGAGCATGAAGACGCCGGTGCAGTCGCCGGCCGCGTACACGCCGGGGGCGGTGGTGCGGGAGACCCGGTCGACCTGGATCTGGCCCCAGTCGTTGAGCTTGACCCCGGCCTCCTCCAGGCCCATCTCGGAGGTGTTGGGGATCGAGCCGACCGCCATCAGGCAGTGCGAGCCCTCGATCACCTTGCCGTCGGCCAGGGTCACCTCGACCCGGTCGCCGATCCGCTTGACGCTCTCGGCCCGCGAACGGCCCATCACGTTCATGCCGCGGCGACGGAAGACGTCCTCCAGCACCTCGGCGGCGTCCGGGTCCTCGCCCGGCAGCACGCGGTCGCGACTGGAGACCAGGGTGACCTTGGAGCCAAGCGCCTGGTACGCGCCGGCGAACTCCGCACCGGTCACACCGGAGCCGACCACGATCAGCTCGCGGGGCAGCTCCTCCAGGTCGTACACCTGGGTCCAGGTCAGGATCCGCTCGCCGTCCGGCTGGGCGTCCGGCAGCTCGCGCGGGTGGGCGCCGGTGGCGATCAGCACCGCGTCGGCGCGCAGCGAGTGCACGGCCCCGTCCGGCGCGTCCACCAGCACCTCGCGGGAGCCGTCGGCGGCCTGCCCGCCGGTGCCGAGCCGGCCGCGGCCGCGCAGCACGGTGACGCCGGCCCGGGTGACGGACTGGGTGATGTCGTGGGACTGAGCGATCGCCAGGCGCTTCACACGGCGGTTGACCTTGCCCAGGTCCACGCCGACGACCCTGGCGGCCTGCTCGTTGGGAGGCGTGTCGTCCGCGACGATGATGCCGAGTTCCTCGTACGAGCTGTCGAAGGTGGTCATCACCTCCGCGGTCGCGATCAGCGTCTTCGACGGAACGCAGTCCGTGAGCACCGCCGATCCGCCCAGACCGTCGCGGTCGACGACGGTCACCTCCGCGCCGAGCTGTGCGGCGACCAGGGCCGCCTCGTAGCCGCCGGGTCCGCCACCGATGATCACGATCCGAGTCACGCTCCCCATTGTCCCGCACGCCGAGAGCGCCGCCACGCCGGGGTCCGGCCTCCGTACATTCGTCCGGTAGCCCGGTCCGCGCGCCGCCCGGGCTACGCTTCCCCCCATGCCCCTTTACGCCGCGTATGCCACCAACCTCGATGCCCGGCAGATGACCCGCCGAGCCCCGCACTCCCCCCTGCGCGGCACGGGGTGGCTGGACGGCTGGCGGCTCACCTTCGGCGGCGAGCAGCTCGGCTGGGAGGGCTCGCTGGCCACCGTCGTCGAGGACGAGAAGGACCAGGTCTTCGTCTCGCTGTACGACGTCTCGCCGGTGGACGAGGACGGCCTGGACCGGTGGGAGGGCGTCCAGCTCGGCATCTACCGCAAGATCAAGCTCCGCGCGCAGACCCTGGACGGCTCCATCCCGGTCTGGACGTACGTGCTCAACGACTACGAGGGCGGTCTGCCCGCGGCCCGCTACCTCGGCCTGGTCGCCGACGCCGCCGAGAGCGCCGGTGCCCCGCACGACTACGTCATGGACCTGCGCCGTCGTCCCTGCTGACCGGCCGTCGCCGGTGTCCGCCCGGGCCCCCGGCGCGGCTCGGCGACAACGGCACGTACGCGAAGGGGCTGCGCGGCGCGAAACGACTCCGATCCGCCGACGCGACTGTGGAAAGCGACGGACCTGTCACCCGGATGGCGCCACCGAGCTGTGTTTTCGGGTCAACCGGGTAACAATCCGGCATGCCGCAGCGGATTTTCTACGCGCGTAGCCGATTCCCGTCTATCCTCGGTCCCGTGAACGCTTCTCCTCAGTCGGTCGTCTCCGCCGACCCCTACGCCGCCGCCCAGGCCGCCGCCGAGCGCCTGCGCGAGCTGACCGGTGCCGAGCGGCACGACGTCGCCCTGGTGATGGGCTCCGGCTGGGTGCCGGCCGCCGACGCCCTGGGCGAGACCGTGGCCGAGTTCCCGGTCACCGACCTGCCCGGTTTCCCCGCCCCCGCCGTCGCCGGCCACGCCGGCAAGATCCGCTCGGTGAAGATCGGCGACAAGCGCGCGCTGATCTTCCTCGGCCGCAACCACTACTACGAGGGCCACGGCGTGGCCACCGTCGTCCACGGCGTGCGCACCGCCGCCGCGGCCGGCTGCGGCATCATCGTGCTGACCAACGGCTGTGGCGGCCTGCGCCAGGGCTGGACCCCCGGCCAGCCGGTCCTGATCAGCGACCACATCAACCTGACCGCGGACTCCCCGATCGTCGGCGCCAACTTCGTCGACCTCACCGACCTGTACTCCAAGCGCCTGCGCGCGCTCTGCCACGAGGTCGACCCGTCCCTGGACGAGGCCGTCTACGTGCAGTTCCGCGGCCCGCACTACGAAACCCCGGCCGAGGTCAACATGGCCCGGGTGATCGGCGGCGAGCTGGTCGGCATGTCCACCACCCTGGAGGCCATCGCCGCCCGCGAGGCCGGCTCCGAGGTCCTCGGCATCTCCCTGGTCACCAACCTGGCGGCCGGCATGACCGGCGAGCCCCTCAACCACGAAGAGGTGCTGGAGGCCGGCAAGGCCTCCGCCGAGCGCATGGGCGAGCTGCTGGCGAAGGTCCTTGAGCGGATCTGACGCCCACCAGGCGCACAATGCATGAGCGACGGGGCCCACGGCCGGCCGTGATCCGCTGATCACACCCGCCCGCGGGCCCCGTCCGCATGCGTACCCCCTCTTTGCGGAACCCCCCGGTCGACAACCGACGAACTTCCCGATGGAGCAGGCAGCGATGACGCAGGCACCCACCACCGACCTCCTCTCCCGGGCCCGGGCCTGGCTGTCCGAGGACCCCGACGCGCAGACCCGCGAGGAGCTCAGCGCCCTGCTGGCCCGGGCCGAGGGCCCGGACGCCGAGTCGGACAGCAAGCTCGCCTGGGCGGAACTCGCCGAGCGCTTCGCCGACCGCCTCCAGTTCGGCACCGCCGGCCTGCGCGGCGAACTCGGCGCCGGCCCGATGCGGATGAACCGCGCCGTGGTGATCCGGGCCGCCGCCGGCCTGGTCTCCTACGTCCGGAAGCAGGGCCTGGGCGACCTGGTCGTCATCGGCTACGACGCCCGCCACAAGTCGTACGACTTCGCCCGCGACACCGCCGCCGTGGTGGTCGGCGCCGGCCTGCGCGCCGCACTGCTGCCCCGCCCGCTCCCCACCCCGGTGCTCGCCTTCGCCGTCCGCCACCTGGGCGCGGCCGCCGGCGTCACCGTCACCGCCAGCCACAACCCGCCTCAGGACAACGGCTACAAGGTCTACCTGGGCGACGGCTCGCAGATCGTCCCGCCGGCCGACGCCGGGATCGCCGTCGAGATCGACGCGATCGGCTCACTGGACGAGGTCCCGCGCGCCGAGGACGGCTGGGAGGTGCTCGGTGAGGACGTCGTCGAGGCCTACCTGGCCCGCGCCGTGTCCATCGTGGACCCGCACAGCCCGCGCGAACTCGACGTCGTCTACACCCCCATGCACGGTGTCGGCCGCGACACCCTCGTCGCCGCCTTCCGCCAGGCCGGCTTCCCCGCGCCCACCGTGGTCGCCGAGCAGGCCGAACCCGACCCGGACTTCCCGACCGTGGCCTTCCCCAACCCGGAGGAGCCGGGGGCGATGGACCTCGCCTTCCGCACCGCCGCCTCGGTCGGCCCGGACATCGTGATCGCCAACGACCCCGACGCCGACCGCTGCGCGGTGGCCGTCCCCACCAACGGCAACGCGGCCGGCAGCGGCAACGGCACCTCCGGCTGGCGGATGCTGCGCGGCGACGAGGTCGGCGCACTGCTCGGCTCGGCCCTGGTCGCGAAGAAGGCCGAGGGCACCTTCGCCACCACCATCGTCTCCGCCACCCTGCTCGGCCGGATCGCCGAGGCGGCGGGCCTGGGCTACGCCGAGACGCTGACCGGCTTCAAGTGGATCTCCCGCGCCGAGGGCCTGCGCTACGGCTACGAGGAGGCGCTCGGCTACTGCGTCGACCCGCAGGGCGTCCGGGACAAGGACGGCATCACCGCCGCCCTGCTGGTCGCCGAGCTCGCCGCCACCCTCAAGAAGTCCGGCCGCACCCTGTCCGACCTGCTGGACGACCTGGCGCTGGAACACGGCCTGCACGCCACCGACCAGCTCTCGGTCCGGGTCCAGGACCTCTCGCTGATCGCCGACGCCATGCGCCGCCTGCGCGAGCAGCCCCCGACCGTCCTGGCCGGCCTGACCGTCACCCGCGCCGACGACCTCGCGGCCGGCTCCGCCGACCTGCCGCCCACCGACGGTCTGCGCTACTACCTGGCCGGCGAGGCCGTCCGCTCGGCCCGCATCGTGGTCCGCCCCTCCGGCACGGAGCCCAAGCTCAAGTGCTACCTGGAGGTCGTCCTCCCGGTCGCCACCGCCGCCGACCTCGCCCGCACCCGCGACCGCGCCGCCGCCCTCCTCGCCACCATCAAGCAGGACCTCGCCGCCGCCGCGGGCATCACCGCCTGACGCACCTCGCATACGGAAGGGCCCGCCGGTACGTGGCGGGCCCTTCGTGTCCGTGGGTCGGCCTCAGACGGCGATGACCGTGATCAGGGCGAGCAGGCCGAGCAGGGCGGGGGCGATCAGCCACCAGCACCAGCGCACCACGACCGGGCCCGCGGCGTCGGGGCGGGTGGCGTTGCGCTCGGCCATCTCCTGCAGCACGTTGGTCACCTGGTCGGACCAGGCGCGGGTGGGGTCCGGGGAGCCCTGGACGACGGGGTTGGTCCGGGCGGCGAGGCCCATCCCGAGTCCGGTCCGGGAGGCGTGCTCGGCGATGCTGCGGCTCTGGGCGCGGGTGGCGCGCTTGCGCTGCCGCAGTGACACCGGCACGGCCCAGACCTGGTACTTCTTGCCGCCCGCGAGCAGCTCGACCGAGTAGCCGGCGCGCAGGGCGTCCACCGAGGCCCACGGCGCGGTGATGGTCCGCCACGGGTTGCGCACCACCAGTCGGCTGCGGGAGGCCCGCACGACCGGGCGCAGCGTGTAGGCGATCACCGGGAGGGCGAACACGGGTACGGCGGCGAGCGCGACGTACGGGGTCTTCCCGGTGCCGGTCACGGCCGCGTCGCCGATGAGCCAGGCGGCGACGGTGAGCAGGAACACGCCGGAGATCACGCCGGGGACGGAGCGGTACACGCGGTCCGCGTACTCGGGTTCCCCGGCGGGGGCGGCCGGGCCCTGGTGGGGCTTGCCGTCGGAATCGGTCATGGCGTCGATTCTGCCCCATGCCCCTCACCCTGAGGTCTCGGTCCGGCCACGAAAGGCCGCCACCCTAGCGGACGGCTACGCGCGTAGATATGCTGGTCTGGTGACTATGTCCACTGTTGCAGCCAATGCCCCCGGCGTTGCGGGCAGCGGCCTTCAGGACGTTGCGGCGTCCGAGGCCTCGCTCCGCCGCTTCCTGCACGGCCTGCCCGGCGTCGACCAGGTCGGCCTGGAGGCGCGTGCCGCCACTCTCGGTACCCGCTCGATCAAGACCACGGCGAAGGCGTACGCCATCGACCTGGCGATCTCCATGATCGACCTGACCACGCTGGAGGGCGCGGACACGGTCGGCAAGGTGCGCGCGCTGTGCGCCAAGGGCAGGACCCCCGACCCGACCGACCCGACCACCCCCCGCGTCGCCGCCATCTGTGTCTACCCGGACATGGTCGCCACCGCGAAGGCCGCCCTGCGGGGCACCGACATCCAGGTCGCCTCGGTGGCCACCGCCTTCCCGGCCGGCCGCGCCGCCCTCCCGGTCAAGCTCGCCGACACCGCCGACGCGGTGGCCGCGGGCGCCGACGAGATCGACATGGTGATCGACCGCGGCGCCTTCCTCTCCGGCCGCTACTACGACGTCTTCAACGAGATCGTCGCCGTCAAGGAGGCGTGCAAGCGCCCCGACGGCAGCTCCGCCCACCTCAAGGTGATCTTCGAGACCGGCGAGCTGCAGACCTACGACAACGTCCGCCGGGCCTCCTGGCTGGCGATGCTGGCCGGCGCCGACTTCATCAAGACCTCCACCGGCAAGGTCGCCGTCAACGCGACCCCGCCGGTCACCCTGCTGATGCTGGAGGCGGTCCGCGACTTCCGCGCGCAGACCGGCGTCCAGGTCGGCGTGAAGCCCGCCGGTGGGATCAAGACCACCAAGGACGCCATGAAGTACCTGGTGATGGTCAACGAGACCCTCGGCGACGACTGGCTGACGCCGCACTGGTTCCGCTTCGGCGCCTCCAGCCTGCTCAACGACCTGCTGATGCAGCGCCAGAAGCTCGCCACCGGCCGCTACTCCGGCCCCGACTACGTGACGGTGGACTGATCACCATGGCCAAGAAGAAGAACATCGAGGAGCCCGCGGCCGAGCCCGCCGGAGGCCTCTTCGCCTACGCCCCGGCCCCCGAGTCCCCCGCCGCCGCGGGCGACATCGCCACCTCCTACGGCCACTTCATCGGCGGCGAGTTCGTCGACTCCTCCGGCAGCGAGTCCCTGAAGACGGTCAACCCGGCCACCGAGCAGGTGCTCGCCGAGTTCGCCCAGGGCACCGACGAGGACGTGGACCGCGCGGTCGCCGCCGCCCGCAGGGCGTTCGCCGACTGGTCGGCGCTGCCGGGCAGCGAGCGCGCCAAGTACCTGTTCCGGATCGCCCGGATCATCCAGGAGCGCAGCCGCGAGCTCGCCGTGCTGGAGTCGATCGACAACGGCAAGCCGATCCGCGAGACCCGCGACGTCGACCTGCCGCTGGTCGCCGCGCACTTCTTCTACTACGCGGGCTGGGCCGACAAGCTCGACTACGCCGGTTACGGCCCGAACCCGAAGCCGCTCGGCGTGGCCGGCCAGGTCATCCCGTGGAACTTCCCACTGCTGATGCTGGCCTGGAAGATCGCGCCCGCGCTGGCGACCGGCAACACGGTCGTCCTGAAGCCGGCCGAGACCACCCCGCTGACCGCGCTGCGCTTCGCCGAGATCTGCCGCCAGGCCGGTCTGCCGAAGGGCGTCGTCAACATCGTCACCGGCGACGGCCGCACCGGCGCCGCGCTCACCGCGCACCCGGACGTCAACAAGGTCGCCTTCACCGGCTCCACCCCGGTCGGCCGTGCGATCGCCAAGCAGCTGGCCGGCACCCGCAAGAAGCTCTCGCTGGAGCTGGGCGGCAAGGCCGCCAACATCGTCTTCGACGACGCGCCGATCGACCAGGCGGTCGAGGGCATCGTCAACGGCATCTTCTTCAACCAGGGCCACGTCTGCTGCGCGGGCTCGCGCCTGCTGGTCCAGGAGTCGATCCAGGACGAGCTGCTGGACGCCCTCAAGCGCCGGATGTCCACCCTGCGGGTCGGCGACCCGCTGGACAAGAACACCGACATCGGCGCCATCAACTCGGCCGAGCAGCTGGCCCGGATCACCGCGCTGACCGACGCCGGCGAGGCCGAGGGCGCCGAGCGCTGGTCGCCGGTCTGCGAACTCCCGGGCACCGGCTTCTGGTTCAAGCCGACCCTGTTCATGGGCGTCAGCCAGGCCCACCGGATCGCCCAGGAGGAGATCTTCGGCCCGGTCCTGTCGGTGCTGACCTTCCGCACCCCCGCCGAGGCGATCGAGAAGGCCAACAACACCCCGTACGGCCTCTCCGCCGGCATCTGGACGGAGAAGGGCTCGCGCATCCTCTGGGCGGCCAACAAGCTCAAGGCCGGCGTGGTCTGGGCCAACACCTTCAACAAGTTCGACCCGACCTCGCCGTTCGGCGGCTACAAGGAGTCGGGCTACGGCCGCGAGGGTGGCCGCCACGGTCTGGAGGCCTACCTCGATGTCTGACACGACCTTCGCGCGTCTTGACGTCCTCAAGACCTACAAGCTGTACGTCGGCGGGAAGTTCCCGCGCTCCGAGAGCGGGCGGGTGTACGAGGTGACCGACTCCACCGGCGAGTGGCTCGCCAACGCCCCGCTGGGTACCCGCAAGGACACCCGTGACGCCGTCCTGGCCGCCCGCGCCGCGGTGAAGGGCTGGGCCGGCACCACCGCGTACAACCGCGGCCAGGTGCTGTACCGGGTGGCCGAGATGCTGCAGGGCCGGCGCGAGCAGTTCGCCGCCGAGGTGGCCCTCTCCGAAGGCATCGGCCCGAAGAAGGCCGCCGCGCTGGTGGACGCCGCGATCGACCGTTGGATCTGGTACGCGGGCTGGACGGACAAGGTCGCCCAGATCGCGGGCGGCGCCAACCCGGTCGCCGGTCCGTACTTCAACCTGTCGACCCCGGAGCCGACCGGCGTGGTCGGGATCGTCGCCCCGCAGGCCGGCTACGGGCACTCGCTGCTCGGCCTGGTCTCGGTGATCGCCCCGGCGATCGCCACCGGCAACACGGTCGTGGTCGCGGCCGCCGCGGACGCCCCGCTGCCCGCGCTGTCGCTGGGCGAGGTGCTGGCCACCTCGGACGTCCCGGGCGGCGTGGTCAACATCATCTCGGGCAAGACCGCGGACATCGCGCCCACCCTGGCCTCGCACCAGGACGTCAACGCGGTGGACCTCACCGGAGCCATCGCCGCCGACGGCCCCGGCGCGGCGCAGGCGCTGGAAGCGGCCGCCGCGGATACCCTGAAGCGGGTAGTCCGTCCGGAGCTGGACCCGTTCGCCCAGGACTGGACCAATGCGCCCGGTACCGACCGGCTACTCTCGTTCCTCGAGACGAAGACGGTCTGGCACCCGATGGGTATCTGACCCTCGCCCCTCGGGGTGACAACTCCACAAGCTGGCCGTCCCCAGTGCCCTACCCCCCCCCGGGGCCCGGACGGTCATTGGACGGACCCGCGCCTCTCCCCCCCTGGCGCGGGTCCGTCGGCGTTCCGCCGCCGTACGACACCGGCCCGCGCGGCCGGCCGTCACAGCAGAAGTCCGGACCGACCGGTTTCGGCAACGGGCCGGGATGCGTCAGACTGGTGTCCCGTGAGTGACTCCCCCCTGAACCCCGCACCGGCCGCGCATGCCCGGGTGATCCTGCTCTCCGGGCCCTCCGGGTCGGGGAAGTCCTCGCTCGCCGAGCGCAGCGGCCTGCCGGTGCTCCAGCTCGACGACTTCTACAAGGACGGGGACGACCCCACGCTGCCCCGGCTGCCGGACGGCGCCGTCGACTGGGACTCCCCGCTGGCCTGGCACCGCGACCAGGCCGTCGCCGCCATCCGCGCCCTGCACGAGCACGGCCGCACGGACGTCCCGGTGTACTCGATCCCGGACAACGGCCGGGTCGGCACCCACGCCCTGGAGCTGGACGGCGCCTGCGCGTTCATCGCGGAGGGCATCTTCGCCGCCGAGATCACCGCCGAGTGCGCCGAGCAGGGCCTGCTCGGCGACGCCCTGTGCCTGCGCAACGGCGCGCTCACCACGGCCTGGCGCCGGCTGCGCCGGGACGTCCGGGAGGGCCGCAAGTCGCTGCCGGTGCTGCTGCGCCGGGGCTTCCGGCTGATGCGGGCCGAGCGGTCCATCGTCGGGCGGCAGGTCACGCTCGGCTCGTACGCGTGCGCGGGGCCGGAGGCCGAGCGGCGGATCCGCGCCGCGGCCCGGCCGGCGGAGCTCTCCGCGGCCTGAGCCGGCCCGCAGCGGCCCACAGCGGCCCACAGCGGCCCTGAACCGCCGGAACGGGTGCGGACAGCAGAAAACGACGGGCCCGGTGCGTCTCCCCCGCACCGGGCCCGTCGCCTTCCCGAACGGTCCTCGGGCTCCCCCACGGACATGCTCCCCCGAGCCGCTGTCCCCGGACCGTGACCGTTCGCTTCCCGTCCCCCGACGGGAGTCCTTCGTTACGCGACCAGCTCGCCGAACGCCCGGATGGTGTCGCCCGACTTGTTCAGGTGCTCGTCGTCGCGCAGCCGGCGCAGGGCGCGCCAGATGCTGCTCTTGACCGTGCCGACGCTGATCCCCAGCACGTCGGCGATCTCCGGGTCGGTCTTGCCCTCGTAGTACCGCAGCACCAGCATGGTCCGCTGGTTCTCCGGCAGCTTCGCCAGCGCCTGCCAGAGCACGGTGCGCAGCTCGGTGCCGCCCATCGCGTCGGTGTCGCCGGCCGTCTCCGGCAGCTCCTCGGTCGGGTACTCGTTGACCTTGCGGCGCCGCCAGGCGGAGATGTGCAGGTTGGTCATGGTGCGGCGGAGGTAACCCCCGACCGCGGCCTTGTCGGTGATCCGGCCCCAGGCCCGGTAGGTGCTGAAGAGCGCGCTCTGCAGCAGGTCCTCGGCCTCGTAGCGGTCACCGGTCAGGTGATAGGCCGTGGCGTACAGGGAAGCGCGGCGCTCGCGCACGTACGCGGTGAACTCCGTGATGTGGTCCTCCGCGGCGGCCGAGTGCTCCCCCTGCGCGCCTCCCTGCCCGGCCTCGGTGGTGCGGGCCGCGGCGGGGTTCAGCCGCAGCAGCGTCGCACCGGCGGCCTCGCGACCGGACGGTTCCCCCGAACCGACCGTCCGCAGACCGTTCCCCCCGGTCCCCCGGTTCCCCCCGGGGGCGTCCGTGCCCTCGACGCGGACGGGGAGGATCCCCCGCAGCGTGAGGGTGCTGGCGGAGTCGACCGCACTCCCCAGTCGGCCGATTCCGTACAGCTCCCCCGTCCTGCCGCCGCCGCTCACCCGACGGGCGCCAGGGTTTCCACCGGTGCTGTGCGCGCACCCCCGTACGGTCACGGCACCGGAGTTCTCGTCGGTCCTGACCTCGTACCGGGTCCGGTGGGTGGTCGCTGACGAACGCGCGGTGCGTACAGCCGGGTTGGTCCGGGTCTGAAGCATGGCGTTCATCGTGCGCCCCCTTGGTTCGGTACGAGCGGTTCCGGTTGCCGCCTTTCAGCCGGCCTTGCGGCCCGCTGTCCTGCGGCGACATGGAAAATCCTGCCCGCCGGTTGTGATGGCGCTGTCCGCCGACTGTCACAGGGGTGTCACAGGCGGGGGCCTTTCGTCCCGGTCCGCCTCCCTCCGTACCGGACGCCGGTGGCGGTCCTTCCGGTTCCCGAACGGGCCGTGAGGGATCCGGGGGGTGATTCGGGGCTGCGGGTGGGCCAAAATGGGGCCGTGCCTTTCCTCCTACTGATCGAGGACGACGACGCCATCCGGACCGGCCTCGAACTCGCCCTCACCCGCCAGGGCCACCGCGTGGCCACCGCCGCCTCCGGCGAGGACGGTCTGAGGCTCTTCAAGGAGCAGCGGCCCGACCTCATCGTGCTGGACGTGATGCTGCCCGGAATCGACGGCTTCGAGGTGTGCCGCCGGATCCGGCGCACCGACCAGCTGCCGATCATCCTGCTGACCGCCCGTTCGGACGACATCGACGTGGTGGTGGGCCTGGAGTCCGGCGCCGACGACTACGTGGTGAAACCGGTGCAGCCGCGCGTGCTGGATGCGCGGATCCGGGCGGTGCTGCGCCGCGGCGAACGGGAGAGCTCGGACTCCTCCGCGTACGGCAGCGTGGTGATCGACCGGGCGGCCATGACCGTCACCAAGGACGGACTGGACCTCCAGCTCACCCCGACCGAGCTGCGGCTGCTGCTGGAACTCAGCCGCCGCCCCGGGCAGGCGCTCTCCCGCCAGCAGCTGCTGCGGCTGGTCTGGGAGCACGACTACCTCGGCGACTCGCGCCTGGTGGACGCCTGTGTGCAGCGGCTGCGGGCCAAGGTCGAGGACGTGCCGTCCGCGCCGACGCTGATCCGCACCGTGCGCGGGGTGGGCTACCGGCTGGACCCTCCGGCCTGACCGGCCGGCCCGACCCGGCGCCCGTCCGACTCCTGAACTCCCGTACCCACGACAGGCTCCTGTGACTGACCATCAGACGACTGCCCGGCGCTTCCCGGCGGGCCGGTGGCGCCGGCTGCGCTCCCTACGGGTGCGACTGATCGCGGTGTTCGCGGCGGTCGCGCTGCTCGCCGCCGTCTCGGCCTCCGGCATCGCGTACTGGCTGAACCGCGACGCGGTGCTCAAGCGCGCCCAGGACACCGCGCTGAACGACTTCCGGGTCTCGCTCAGCCGCAACGTCTCCGAGCTGCCACTGAACGCCGGCTGCCCGGAGCTGGCCGAACTGGCGTCCAACGTGGCCAGCTCCGGCCTGAGTTACGACGTCGTGGTGGTCGATCCGACGCACCCGGAGTGCCCCTCGACGTCCTCCGATCCCGCGCACTTCACGCTGGCCGACGTGCCGACCGCGCTGCAGTCCACCGTCGCCAAGCCCCGCGAGGTCACCGAGAGCAACCCGTACCCGTACCACCTGTACTGGCAGCGGCAGAACCTGGACGGCCGGCCGTTCGTGATCGGCGGCACCAAGGTGGTGCCGGGCGGCCCGACGGCGTACATGTTCAAGTCGCTGGAGAACGAACGGGCCGACCTCAACACGCTGGGCTGGTCGCTGGCCATCGCCACCCTGCTCGCGCTGATCGGCTCGGCGCTGCTCGCCCAGGCCGCCTCGGCCACCGTACTGCGACCGGTCAAGCGGCTCGGCGACGCCGCCCGGCGACTCGGCCAGGGGCACCTGGACACCCGGCTCGAAGTCGAGGGCTCGGACGAACTCGCCGACTTGGCACGGACGTTCAACCGGGCCGCGGAGTCGCTGCACGAGCAGGTCGAGGAGCTGAGCGCGCGCGAGGCGCAGAGCCGGCGGTTCGTCGCCGACATGTCGCACGAACTGCGCACCCCGCTGACCGCGATGACCGCCGTCACCGACATCCTGGAGGACGAGGCCGAGTCGCTGGACCCGATGATCGAGCCGGCCGTCCGGCTCGTGGTCAGCGAGACCCGGCGGCTGTCCGACCTGGTGGAGAACCTGATGGAGGTGACCCGCTTCGACGCGGGCACCGCCAGGCTGGTCGCCGACGAGGTGGACATCGCCGACCTGATCATGTCCTGCATCGACGGACGGGCCTGGTACGACGCGGTCGAGGTGGACGCCCCGCGCGGCATCCTGGCCGTGGTCGACCCGCGCCGGCTCGACGTGGTCTTCGCCAACCTGATCGGCAACGCGCTCAAGCACGGCGGCTCACCGGTGCGGGTCAGGGTCCGGCAGGCCGCGGACTCGGTCGTGGTCGAGGTCTCCGACAGCGGCCCGGGCATCCCGGAGGACGTGCTGCCGCACGTCTTCGACCGGTTCTACAAGGCCGACCGGGGGCGGGCCCGCTCGGAGGGCAGCGGCCTGGGGCTGTCGATCGCGATGGCCAACGCGCAGATACACGGGGGGACGATCACGGCGGCGAACGGGGAGGTCGGCGCGGTGTTCACCCTGACACTGCCGCTGACACCGCCGCCTCCGCCGTCCGCGGGGGAGGCCGAGCGCGGCTCCGCCCGCGACGCCGTAGAGGACAAGGACGCCACGTGACCGCCCCCGCCCGTACCACCCTGCGCCGTACCGCCGGCGTACTGCTCCTGCTCGCACTGGCCTCCGGCTGCGGTATCCGGCCGACCGCCGTACCGGTCGACGGCGGCGCCCCGGCCAGCCGCACGGCCTGCCCGACCACCCCGCACATACCGACCGCGCTGGTCACCCCGCCCGGCCCCGCGCCAGCCGTGACCCCGGCCCGCGGTGCCTCCAAGGGCGCCGCGAGCCCGAGCCCGTCGCCCACGCCGGTGGTGCCGGGCAGCCCGCCGCCGGACAACGTGTTCAGCGCGGTGCCGACGGCCGCTCCTTGTAAGTAGCAGGGAGTGCCGGGGGCGTGTTCGGGAATGTTCACGCCCGGCGTGGAACCGCCGTGCCACCGGCTCACGTCCTTCCCCCCGTGCAGCGAGATGGCACCAGGACACGCGACGAGCGTTCCGGCGCGGGGACCGAGAGCAGGCCGGCGGCGGCCGTCCACCGATCCCTCCGGCAGACCGGGCTGGCGGGCCTCGCCTGCCACCTGGCACTGGTGCTCTGGCTGGTGCTGAGACCGCTGCCGGTGGCCTGGGTGTACGACGCCAACCTGACCCCGCTGGCCTCGCTCCGGTCCTCCACCGCCTGGCAGGTGGTCGGCGAACTCCTGCTGCTGGCCCCGCTCGGCGTCCTGCTGCCGCTGGCCGGCGGCCGCCTCCGGGCCCCCTGGCTGCCCTCCTTCCTGCGCACCACCGGCGCCTCCGCGCTGCTGGCGACCGGGCTGGAGTTCCTCTCCTCCTGGACGCCCGGGCACGTCCTCAACGTGGACCACATCCTGTTCGCCGTGGTCGGCGTGGCCGCCGTCCACCTCGCGCTGGTCCCCGGCCTGCGGCACCTGCTGCGGGAACGGCGGCCGCGGGCGCCCCGGGTGCCCGTCCTGGCCGTCCCACCGGTGACCGTCCCGGCCGCCGCCGTCGGCCGGGTGGCGGCCGTCGCGCCCGCCGCCCGCCCGCGCGCCTACGCGGAGCCGACGCCGCCCGCCCGCTGAGCCGGCGCCGGCACCACCCGGCCGCCGACCTCGATCAGCCCGCCCGGGCGCGGCCCGGTCATCAGCTGCGAGCCCCGGCCCTGGGTGACGGTCAGCGCCCGGCCGAGCCGCGCGGTCAGCAGCAGGGCGGCCGCGCCGGTCGCCTCGTCCTCGTCGATCCCGTCACCCCGCCCGGGGAAGGCCCGCGCCCGGACGGTGCCGGCCGCCTCGTCCTGCCAGGCCCAGGCGTAGATCCACTCCCCCGGCGGCGGCACCTCCAGCGCCTCCACCTCGGCCGCCGAGCCGTACTGCCGCAGCGTCCGCGGCGGGGCCCACTCCGGCCGGGCCTCGATCCGGGTCAGCCCGCCCTCGCGCCGGACGCCCACCACGCCGGCGGCCGTGACCAGCCGGTCCACCCCGAGTACCCAGGCGGCGCCCACGCACGGGTGGCCGGCGAAGGGCAGGCGCAGCGTCGGCGTGTAGATGTCGATCTCCCCGCGCTCCGGGTCGTCGACGAACACCGTCTCGCTGAAGCCGAGTTCGCGCGCGATCTCCTGCCGGTCCGCACTCTCCGGCACGGCGGCGCCGTCGCGCACGACGCCGAGCGCGTTCCCGTACCCCCCACCGGGCCCGCAAAAGACCCGCAGCACCTCATAATCCGTCATTTCCCACCTCGTCAATTGCCGTTCCGGCAGAGCGCAACGACACCGTGATGCAAAGGCGACGACGAATGTCAGCCGCCTCCAGTACTGTGCGCTCTCGTCCCCAAACGGTTCAGCCGTTGATTCTTCCCTCCCACAGGAAACCCCCCTTGAACAATCTCGACTTCGGCGCTGAGCCGCTGTTCTCCTGGTACGCCGTCCTGCTGGCGCTCAGCGGCGTCATCATGGTCGGCCTCGGGGCCGTCGCCGGCGGTCTGAAGACCGGTCTGCGAATCCTCAACGTCCTCATCGGCCTCGGATTCCTGGGGTACGCCTACTACCTCGTGTTCGTCTTCGAGGGCGGCACGTACTACATCTTCCTCAAGGTCTTCATCCTGCCGGTCGCGATGATCGTCTACTCGGTGAAGGCGATCACCCAGCGCAGCAACGCCAAGCAGCAGGCGGCCGCGCAGGCCGCCGCCGCGTTCAACCCCAACGCGCCCCAGGCGCCGTACAACCCGAACGCCCCGCAGGCGCCGTACAACCCCAACGCGCCGTACAACCCGAACGCCCCGCAGCCGGGCGCGCCCGTGCCGCCGCAGGGCGGGGCTCCCGTCCCGCCGGCCGCGCACCAGGCCGCGCCGCCGGCCGCCGCGCCGTACCAGCCGGGTGTCCCGCCGCAGCCGGTGGCGGACAACCCGTACGCGCAGCCCGCGCCGCCGGCCCAGCCGCAGCAGCCGGCCGGCTGACCGGGTCCGCACCCGCCGTACGAACGCCGGAAGGCCCGCCTGTCCCGCTCCGCAGCGGATGACGGACGGGCCTTCCGGCCTGTCGGGGTCCGTGTCCGGGGTCGGCGCCCGGTGGCGCGCTACGCCTTCCTGCGGCGGCGCGCCACGACCAGCGTGCCCAGCCCGAGGGCGATCGCGACCGCACCGGTGATCGCCATCGGCTTCGTTCGGGTGCCGCCACCGGTGGAGGCCAGTCCGGTGTCCGCGGCCGGGGCCGCGACGGCGACCACCTGCGAGCCGCCCGCCGCCGGACTCGGCGCCTCGCTGGTGGCCTGCGTGATCGGGACGACCGGGACGACCGGGGCGGTGGCCGGCCGGGTCGCGGTCGGTGTCGGGGTGGCCGGGGAGCTGGGGGTCGGCGTGGCGGTGGCGCCCGCCGGGGCCTCGATGGTGATGCCGGCCTTCGGGCTGGACGCCTCGGCCCCGTTCTCGCCCGCACCGGGCAGGCTGCCCGCGAGGGCCGCCAGGGACTGGGCTCCGACCGGGGCGTCCTTGGTGAAGGACAGCCGGACCTCGATCGTGCGGCTCTCGCCCTTCGCCAGGGCGATCACATCGGCGTTCCTGTCGCCGGTCCGCAGCCCCAGGTAGAGCCAGCCCGGGTGCTCCGAGTTGCCGCCGGGGGTGCCCTCCAGCCATCTGCCGTCGGCCGTCCGGAACTCGAATATGACGGTCTCGGAGGGGAGTTCGGTCGCCCCCTGGAACACGATCGCGGGCAGCAGGCGGAGGTCCTTGCCGCTGTTGTTGGTGAAGACCAGCTTGAACGGCTTCGCCTCGCCGCCCGCCCTGAACGCGGCGGGCACCCCGTCGAGCCTGGCGTCCGCCGTGGCGGCCGGCGTGGGCGCCGGGGTGGTCGGCGTGACGGACGGGGCGATGACCAGGCCCGAGTAGCCGCTCATCGCCTGGGAGATGCGCTGCTCCGGCGGCAGGGCGGGGTCGGAGACGACGGCGGTGAAGCCCGGCGTTACCCGCCCGGCCGGGGCGTCGGCGGCGACGGTGAGCCGCAGCCGGTAGACGGCCTCGGCGCCCGCCGCCAGGTGCGGCACGGCGGGCTGGTTGAGCTCCCAGACGGCGCCGGCGCTCGCGGTGTCCGCCCTGGCGTCCTGCCACTGTGTGCCGCCGGGCGCCTGGTACTCCAGCGTGAACTGGCCCTGCTTGGTGCCGGTACCGGTGTCCCCGATGACGAAGGTGGCCAGTGGCACGTCCATCTGGTGGTCGGCGGTGTTCTTGAGCGTCGCGGTGAACTCCACCGGCGCGCCGCCCGCCTTGACGGTGCCGGGCAGGCCCGAAAGGGTCGCCGTGACCGGTGAGGACTGGGCCTCGGCGCCCTGGGCGGCCGCGACGACCACCGAGGCGGCGAGGGCGGTCGGGGCCTCGACGGCAGCCGCACCCGAAGCCAGCGTGACGACGGCGGTCGCGGCCAGGAATCTGCGATGCCGAGTGCGCAATTTCAACCCCACGAGAGAATTCGGACAGAGCCCAACAGAACGTGAAATCGCTTGCGTGAGAGGCCATTTCCTAGCGATGGCGCGCCGATGTTCCGCCCCCCGACCACCAGCGACTGCGGCATCATACCGAGCCGTTTCCACGCGCCTGTGACGGGAGGGTGAGGGGCTTCGGAACGGTCGGCCATCCTCAGGGTCACCCTGAGGACGACCCCGACATCCGACTACGTCTCCCCGGTGACCCGTCGGGGTGCGGAATCACCTGGCGGGCTGAGGACTTCGGGGCCGCGGCGGCGGAGTATGGACGTATGCCCGCCGGACCGACCGGACCGGGCCGCCACCGTGCGGAGCAGATCAGGAGACCATCATGAGCAAGCAAAGCGAGCGAACCATCAAGAGGTGCGCAGGGGCGAAGGCCCCTGCCGAGCGCAGCGAGGTGGGAGCATGAGCGCTCGCCTTGCCCGTCCTCGCCACAACCGTGTGATCGCCGGCGTCTGCGCCGGGATCGCCGCCCGCTTCGGGCTGACCCCGTGGACCGTCCGGCTGATCTTCCTGCTCTCCTGCCTGCTGCCCGGCCCCCAGTTCCTGCTCTACCTCGCCCTCTGGCTGCTCCTCCCCCAGGAGCCGTGAGACCGGGCGGTGTGAAGACGACGACGGGCCGCCCGGCCCCGGTGATCCCGGGGGCGGGCGGCCCGTCGTCGTGCCGGCGGCTCGGATCAGCCGCCGAGGCCCGGCAGGCCGGGCAGGGCGCCGGTCAGCCCGCCGACGGGGGTCTTGTCGAGACCCGGGACGGTCGGGACGGCGGCGCGCTGCTGGGTGACGCCGGCGAGCGGGGCCTCCGCGGCCGGGGCGGCGTGGCCGGCGGTCGGGGCGAGGGTGCCCAGCGTGCCGGTGACCTTGTCGCCACCGGGCAGCTTGGCGGCGGTGTCGGTGACCGCCCCGGTCACCGCGGGGTTCGTCACCGCGCCGGTGGGCAGCCCGAGGCCGCCGGGCGCCGGGGCGGCGTCGGCGGAGGCGGTGCCGGCGCCGACCGCCGCGATGGCGATGCCGAGCGCCGCTGTGCCGGCGGCCTTGAGAGCCTGCTTCATGGTTCGTCCCCTTGGGTCCTCGTCGGTGGCCGACGACGCGGCGCGGGTTCGGCGGCCGGGTGGCCGCCACCGCACCTGATCGGCAATGACTGGCACACCGTAGTGAGCCGGTCGCGGGAGAACCAAAGGGCGTTCACTCACTCGAGTGAGTAGTCGGATGAACGGCAAATCCTTGCCAGAACCGGTCTTTCATCCGATGGCCGGAAACGCGTTCGCCCCGCGGCTCAGTTGCCGCCGGCGCCCCCGCTGAACAGCCACTCCGACTTCAGCTCGGCGTAGCCCGGCTTGATCACGTCGCTGATCATCGCCAGTCGCTCGTCGAACGGCAGGAACGCGGACTTCATGGCGTTCACGGTGAACCACTCCAGGTCCCCCAGCGTGTAGCCGAAGGCCTCCACCACGTGCCCGAACTCCTGACTCATGCTGGTGCCGCTCATCAGCCGGTTGTCGGTGTTCACGGTGACCCGGAACTTCAGCCGGCTGAGCAGCCCGATCGGGTGCTCGGCGTACGAAGTGGCGGCGCCGGTCTGGAGGTTGGAGGTCGGGCACATCTCCAGCGGGATGCGCTTGTCGCGCACGTACGCGGCCAGTCGGCCGAGCTCGACCGAGCCGTCCTCGCCCACCGTGATGTCGTCGACGATCCGCACGCCGTGGCCGAGCCGGTCGGCGCCGCAGCACTGCAGGGCCTCCCAGATCGACGGCAGGCCGAAGGCCTCGCCCGCGTGGATGGTGAAGTGGTTGTTCTCGCCCTTGAGGTAGTCGAAGGCGGCCTGGTGGCGGGTGGGGGGGTAGCCGGCCTCGGCGCCCGCGATGTCGAAGCCGACGACGCCCTGGTCCCGGTGGCGGTTGGCCAGCTCCGCGATCTCCTGCGAGCGGGCGGCGTGCCGCATCGCGGTGATCAGCGTGCCGATCCGGATCCGGTGCCCGGCCTCGCGGGCGTTGGCCTCGCCGAGGCGGAAGCCCTCCTGGACGGCCTCGACGACCTCGTCCAGGGTCAGGCCGGCCTCCAGGTGCTGCTCGGGGGCGTACCGGACCTCCGCGTACACGACACCGTCGGCGGCCAGGTCCTCGGCGCAGTCGGCGGCGACCTTGATCAGGCCCTCGCGGGTCTGCATCACGGCACAGGTGTGCGCGAAGGTCTCCAGGTAGCGGACCAGCGAGCCGGAGTCGGCGGCCTCACGGAACCACTCGCCGAGCTCCTTGGGGTCGGTGGTGGGGAGTCCCTGGTAGCCGACGGCGGCGGCCAGCTCGACCACGGTCTCCGGGCGCAGCCCGCCGTCCAGGTGGTCGTGCAGGAGGACCTTCGGCGCGCGGCGGATCTGGTCGGCGGTGGGGATGCGCGGGCCCGTGCCCGCGGTGGTGACGGGGATCTGCTTTTCCATTGCGGAAATATAGCCCCTACGCGCGTAGACCCACCACCGGGAACACCACCGGATGGTCCAAACTCCCCCCGGAATTCCACCGACCGGTCCATACGATCCGCCAAAAGCGCGCGCCGTTCCGCAGGGGCGCCGACCACCGTGGAACACCCCGCCGACGACCTCAGTCGTGCTGGAGCAGCCGACCGCGCCGGGACAGCACGAAGTCCCGGAACGCCTCCGCCGGCGGGGTCAGCGGCCGCCCCGCCGCCCAGGCCAGCCCGACCGCCCGCCGGGTGCGCGGCGCCGTCACCTCCAGCTCCACCACCCCGGGCCGGGGCACCAGGGCCGGCGGCAGCAGCGCCACCCCCAGCCCGGCCGCCACCAGCCCGCGCAGCGTCTCCGCCTCCTCCCCCTCGAAGGCCAACCGGGGGACGAACCCCGCCTCCGCGCAGAAGCCGTCCGTGATCGCCCGCAGCCCGTACCCCTGCTCCAGCCCGACGAACGGTTCCTCGGCCACCTCCGCCAGCCGGATCCGCCGCCGCCCGGCCAGCCGGTGGTCCGCCGGGACGACCAGGTGCAGTCGCTGCTCGTCCAGCGGGCGGGCGGCGAACGCCGGGTCGTCCGGCAGCGGCGCCACCAGGCACAGGTCCAGCTCGCCGGCCCGCAGCCGCTCCAGCATCGCCGCGCCGTAGTCCTGCACCAACTGGAAGCGCACCCGCGGGTGCGCCGCGCGGAAGCCGCGCAGCAGCGCCGGCACCGCGTCCGGCCCCATCGTGTGCAGGAAGCCGAAGGCCACCAGCCCCACCTCCGGGTCCGCCTCCGCCCGGGCCGCCTGCGCGCCGCGCTCGACCTCGGCCAGCGCCCGCTCCACCGAGGCCAGCAGCAGCCGGCCCGCCCTGGTCAGCCGGACCGTACGGCCCTGACGGGCCAGCAGCTCCACCCCCAGCTCCTCCTCCAGCCGGGCCACCGCGCGCGACAGCGTCGGCTGCGGCACCCCGAGCAGCCCGGCCGCCTGCGTCACGTGCTCCAGCCGGGCCACCGCCGCGAACTGCGCCAGCCGGGGCGCCAGCAGGACGGCCGGCTCCTCCGGCCCCAACTCGGCCGCCCGGTACCGCTCCCCGCCGTCCACCGACTCCGAAGCCGCCATCCCGCCACCACCTCGACTCATACGCCAGTGCATCGATCATCCCTGCTTCATGCATTGGACGCATCAACGACAACGGGCCTACCGTCGATGTCATGCAGCCCGCCGATACCAGGGCATCCGTCACCTCCCCGGATGCCCCCGCCGCCGCCCCCACCCGCCTCACCGCGGACGACCGCCACCGCCCCGGCCAGCGCGCCTTCCGCCGCGCCAACCTCGCCCTGTTCGCCGCCGGAGTCGCGACCTTCGTCCTGCTCTACTCCACCCAGGGCCTGCTGCCGATCCTCTCGGCCGACCTCGACCTCACCCCCGGCCAGGCCAGCTGGACGGCCTCCGCCGCCACCCTCGGACTCGCCCTCGGCCTGCTCCCGGCAAGCGCCCTCTCCGACAGGTACGGCCGCACCAGGGTGATGACGGCCTCCACCCTCGCCGCCTCCGTCCTCGCCCTCGCGCTGCCCTTCGCGCCGGACCTCACCACCCTCGTCGCCCTGCGGGTCCTCCAGGGCGCCGCCCTCGCCGGGCTGCCGGCCACCGCCATGGCCTACCTCGCCGAGGAGGTCCACCCCAGCGCCCTGGCCTCCGCGATGGGCCTGTACGTGGCCGGCAACAGCATCGGCGGCATGGGCGGCCGACTGCTCTCCGGCTGGACCGCCGCCGCCCTCGGCTGGCGCTGGGGCCTCGCCGCCTCCGCCGCCCTCGCGCTGCTCGCCACGCTCGTCTTCCGGCTGCTGATCCCCGCCGCCCGGCACTTCACCCCCGCCCCGGTGGACGCCCGCGCGCTCGCCCGCACCGTCGGACGGCACCTGCGCAACCCGCTGCTGGTCCGGCTGTACGCACTCGGGATGCTGTTCATGGCCGTGTTCGGCGCGGTCTACAACACCGTCGGCTACCGGCTGATCTCCGCGCCGTTCCACCTGCCGGAGTCGATCGCCGCCTCGATCTTCGTGGTCTACCTGGTCGGCACCGGCACCTCCGCCGCGGCCGGACGCCTCTCCGCCCGCCTCGGCCGCCGCGGCGCCCTCTACGTCTCCATCGGCGTGACCGCGGCCGGCCTGCTGCTCTCCCTCGCCGAGTCCCTGGCCTGCGCCCTGCTCGGCCTGGTCCTGATCACCGCCGGCTTCTTCGCCGGCCACGCCACCGCCTCCTCGGCGGTCGGCCGCACCGCCACCGAGGGCCGCGCCCAGGCCTCCGCCCTCTACCTGATTGCCTACTACCTCGGCAACAGTCTCGGCGGCACCCTCGGCGCCGACGCCTACCACGCCACCGGCTGGCCCGGCGCCGCCACCGTCGGCCTCACCGCCATGACCCTCGCCGCCGCCGTCACCCTCTACGCGACCCACCAGGCCCACAGCACCCGGCATGCAGTCGCGGACGCTTGACAGTCGTCGCCGATACACTCCGGAACATGAGCATCGATCCTGCTGTGTACGCCCGGCTGCGCGAGATCGCGGAACAACTGCCAAAGGTGCCGGGGATAGGGAAGATCGAGATCGCCGACGGCGAGATCGTCATGATGATGTCGCCCGTGAAGCGCCACGAACTCGCCGTCATCCGCCTGGCACAGCAGCTCAATGCCCAACTGCCGCAGACCCACCCCGGCTACATCGCCCACGGCGGCGCTGACTTGGAGGACGTCGGCCTCGGTCGGCTCCGAAACCCCGACCTGATGGTGTTCCCCGACGCAGCTCTGGACGACGACAGCCCGGCGTTTCTTCCCCACGAGATCCTCCTTGTCGTGGAGATCGTCTCGAAGTCCAACCCCGAGAACGACTACCACAACAAGGTCCGCGACTACTCGGCGATGGGTATCCCGCTGTATCTGCTCGTGGATCCCCGCAAGGGCACCGGCATCATTCACGACGAGCCCGCCTACACCCGCCGCAAGGACTTCGTCTTCGGTGACACGATCACCGTCGGCCCGTGGAAGCTCGACACCAGCGTCCTGCGGACGTACGCCTGAGCGCACGTCCGCAGGACTCAGGGCGGATCAGGCGATGCGGTCCAGCACGATCGGGTTCGGGGTGAACTCCGTGCCGGCGGGCGCGACGGTGATGCCACCGGTCAGGGCCTCGATGGCGTAGTCGTAGCGCTCGGGGGTGTCGGTGTGCAGGGTCAGCAGGGGCTGGCCGGCCACGACGGTGTCGCCGGGCTTGGCGTGCATCTCGACGCCGGCGCCGGCCTGGACCGGGTCCTCCTTGCGGGCGCGGCCGGCACCCAGGCGCCAGGCGCAGACGCCGACGGCGTAGGCATCGAGCTCGGTGAGCACGCCGGAGGCGGGCGCGGGGATGACGTGCTGCTCGCGGGCGACCGGAAGCGGGGCGTCCACGTCGCCGCCCTGGGCGGCGATCATGCGGCGCCAGTGGTCCATCGCGGAGCCGTCGCGCAGTGCGTCGGCCGGGTCCTTGCCGTGCACGCCGGCCGCGGCGAGCATTTCGCGGGCCAGCGCGAGGGTGAGCTCCACGACGTCGGCCGGGCCGCCGCCCGCCAGGACCTCGACGGACTCCCGGACCTCCAGCGCGTTGCCCGCGGTGAGGCCGAGCGGGGTGGACATGTCGGTGAGCAGGGCGACGGTGTTGACCCCGGCCGTGGTACCCAGGCCCACCATGGTGCGGGCGAGTTCGCGGGCGTCGGCCAGGTTCTTCATGAACGCGCCGGAGCCGACCTTGACGTCGAGGACCAGCGCGCCGGTGCCTTCGGCGATCTTCTTGGACATGATCGAGGAGGCGATCAGCGGGATCGCCTCCACGGTGCCGGTGACGTCGCGCAGCGCGTACAGCTTCTTGTCGGCGGGCGCGAGGCCGTCGCCGGCCGCGCAGATGACCGCACCCGCGCCGCGGAGCACGTCCATCATCTCCTCGTTGGAGAGCAGGGCGCGCCAGCCGGGGATGGACTCCAGCTTGTCCAGGGTGCCGCCGGTGTGGCCGAGGCCGCGGCCGGAGAGCTGCGGGACGGCGGCGCCGCAGGCGGCGACCAGCGGGGCGAGCGGGAGGGTGATCTTGTCGCCGACGCCGCCGGTGGAGTGCTTGTCGCTGGTGGGCAGCGGCAGCGAGGAGAAGTCCATCCGCACGCCGGAGCGGATCATGGCGTCGGTCCAGCGGCTGATCTCGCGCGGCTGCATGCCGTTCAGCAGGATCGCCATGGCCAGGGCGGACATCTGCTCGTCGGCGACCTCGCCGCGGGTGTAGGCGTCGATGACCCAGTCGATCTGAGCGTCGCTCAGCTCTCCGCGGTCGCGCTTGGTCCTGATGACGGAGATGGCGTCCATGCGTGCTCCAAGAGGGGTTCTAAAGCGTCAAATGCGTAGAGTGCCGCGAGATGACCGGGTTACGGCCCACTCGCGACACTCTACGCGCGTAACAAACGGCGATGCTAGAGCCGCTCCGGCCCGAACGCGTCGGGCAGGACCTCGCTCATCGGCTTCACGCCCGAGGCCAGGTCGACCAGCAGCTCCGGTCCGCCGTGCTCGTACAGCAGCTGGCGGCAGCGACCGCACGGCATCAGCAGCTCGCCGGCGCCGTCCACGCAGGTGAACGCGGTCAGCCGCCCGCCGCCGGTGGCGTGCAGCGCGGACACCAGCCCGCACTCGGCGCACAGCCCGAGCCCGTACGAGGCGTTCTCGACGTTGCAGCCGGTGACCACCCGCCCGTCGTCCACCAGCGCGGCCGCGCCGACCGGGAACTTGCTGTACGGGGCGTACGCGTGGCCCATCGCCTCGCGCGCCGCCTCGCGCAGCCGCTCCCAGTCGATCGCGGAAGGCGTGGGGGCGGTCACTTGCCCTCGCCCTTGCGGTAGATCTGACCGTCCGCCTTCGGCATCCGCAGCCGCTGCGAGGCCAGCGAGAGCACGATCAGGGTGATCAGGTACGGCGTGGCGACGATCAGCGGACGCTGCACCTGGTCGGTGAGCGAGTACCAGGCGATCAGGCCGCCGGCGACGACGAAGTAGATCACCGTCGCGGTGTACTTGCGCCGGTACAGCTGCCACAGGGCGAGCAGGATCATCGCGATGCCGACGATCAGGATCAGCACGTGCACCGACCCCGGGTCGCGCAGCTGGAGGCTGTCGGTGAAGCCGAACAGGCCGGCGCCCATGGCGAGACCGCCGGGCATCCAGTTGCCGAAGATCATCGCGGCGAGGCCGATGAAGCCGCGGCCCAGGGTCTGGCCGTCCTTGTAGAAGTGCGCGGCGACCAGCGAGAGGTACGCACCGCCGAGGCCCGCGAAGGCGCCGGAGGCGATGACCGCCAGGTACTTGTACTTGTAGACGTTGACGCCCAGCGACTCGGCTGCGGTCGGGTTCTCACCGCAGGAGCGCAGCCGCAGGCCGAACACCGTGCGCCAGAGCGCGAAGTAGGTGACCACGATCAGCGCGCCGGCCAGCAGCACGACCACCGAGATGTTGGTGACCAGGCCGCCGAGCACGCCGGCGACGTCCGAGACGAAGAACCAGTGGTGGTTCTCGATGCTCCTCAGGCCCGAGGACAGTCCCGGAATGGTGATGTACGGCAGCGGATCCGCCGGCGGGGACTGGTTCGCCCCGGCACCGGCCGAGATGTAGTCCTTGTAGTAGATCCGGTTGACGTACGCGCAGATGCCGGGGATCAGCAGGTTGATGCCGACGCCGGAGACGATGTGGTCGACGCCGAAGGTGACGGTGATGATCGCGTGCAGCAGACCGCCGAGTGCGCCGCCGAGCATGCCGGCCAGCAGGCCGACCCACGGGTTGACCAGGTAACCGGCCCAGGCACCGCAGAAGGTACCGGCGACCATCATGCCTTCGAGACCGATGTTGACCACACCGGCCCGCTCGGACCAGAGACCGCCGAGACCGGCCATGCCGATCGGCACGGCGGCGCTGAGCGCGGCGGTGACCTGACCGGAGGAGGTCAGCGAGTGGTTGCCGGTGGCCATGCCCACGGCGGAGAACAGCACCAGGGCGCCCGCGATCAGGAGCAGGACGACCGGCCAGGACAGCTTGCGCTTCTTCGCAGGCGCGCCCGGCGCCTTCGGACGAGCGGCAGTGGCCGTACTCACGCGGACACCTCCTTCTTCTCAGTGGCCGCGAGCTGGGCGGCGAGCTCGGCGCCGACCTTCTGCTGCTGGCGCTTCAGGCCGTAGCGGCGCACCAGCTCGTACGCGACGACGACGCAGATGACGATGGTGCCCTGCATGACCGCGACGATCTCGGACGGGAAGCCGCCCTGCAGCGGCAGCTGGGAACCGGTGGCGTCCAGGAAGGCGAACAGCAGGGCCGCGAAGACCATGCCGATCGGGCTGTTCCGGCCCAGCAGGGCGATCGAGATGCCGAGGAAGCCGAGGCCGGGCTGGAAGCTCTGCCCGTAGTTGAACGAGTTCTGCAGCAGCTCCGGCATGCCGATCAGACCGGCGATCGCGCCGGAGACCACCATCGAGGTGATCACCATCTTCTTGACGTTCACGCCGGACGCCGTCGCCGCGCTCTCCGAGCGGCCGGTGGCGCGCAGGTCGAAGCCGAAGCGGGTGCGGGAAAGGGTGAACTGGAAGGCCACGCCGACCAGGGCCGCGATGAAGATGAAGCCCCAGAGGACGCCACCGGCCGTCTCGATGCCGAAGAAGTGGCTGGACTGCGAGATCGGGTCGGTCTGGATCGAGTTGCTGGTGCCGCTTACCTTCGGCGCGAAGATGCCCGGGGCCAGCAGCAGACCCACGATCGCGATCGCGATCGAGTTCAGCATGATGGTCGAGATGACCTCGCTGACGCCGCGGTAGACCTTCAGCAGACCGGCGATGCTCGCGTACAGGCCGCCGACCAGCATGGCGGTGACCAGCAGCAGCGGGATCTGGATGAAGGCCGGCAGGTCGACCTGCGCACCGACGTACGCCGCGAACAGCGCCGCGACCTTGTACTGGCCCTCGACGCCGATGTTGAACAGGTTCATCCGGAACCCGAACGCGGCGGCCGCGGCGGCCAGGTAGTACGTGGTGGACCGGTTGAGGATGGCCACCTGACCGTCCGACTTGGTGGCGTACGTGATCATCACGTTCCACGCGTCGAACGGGTTCTTGCCCGAGGTCGCCAGCAGGACGGAGCAGATCGCGACGGAGAGCACCACCGCGAGCACCGGCGCCGCCAGTGCGAGCACGATCCGCTCAACGCTGATCCGCTGCGCCAGACTGCGCTTGGCGGCGGGGTTGGGACTGGTCATGTGGTTACTCCCCCGCCTGCGGGTCGTCGGCGGTGTCGGACGGGTCGGTGCCGTCGGCCGGGGTGTCCTCGGCCTGGGTGCCCTCGGCGGCGACGGCGTGCGCCTCGGCGAGCGCATCCGGCTCGGACTCGATGTGGCCGCTGGCCGCACCGGTCATCGCGGTGCCCAGGTCCTCGGCGGTCACGGTGGCCGGGTCGGCGTCGGCGACCAGGCGGCCGCGGTAGATGACCCGGATGGTGTCGGAGAGGCCGATCAGCTCGTCCAGGTCGGCGGAGATCAGCAGGACGGCCAGGCCCTCCCGCTGGGCGACCCGGATGTGCTCCCAGATCTGGGCCTGCGCGCCGACGTCCACACCGCGGGTGGGGTGGGCGGCGATCAGCAGCTTGGGCTGGTGGCTCATCTCGCGGCCGATGATCAGCTTCTGCTGGTTGCCGCCGGAGAGCGAGGCCGCGGTGACCTCGATGCCGGGCGTGCGGACGTCGTACTGCTCGACGATCCGGCGGGTGTCCACCCGGGCGGCGGACGGGTCGAGCAGCACGCCCTTGGAGTTGGGCTCCTCGGTGACGTGCCCGAGGATGCGGTTCTCCCAGAGCGGGGCCTCCAGCAGCAGGCCGTGCTTGTGGCGGTCCTCGGGGATGTAGCCGATGCCGGCCTCGCGACGGGACCGGGTGAGGGTGCCGGAGAGGTCCTTGCCGTCCAGGGTGACGGTGCCGCCGTCCAGCGGCAGCATGCCCATGATGGCCTCGACCAGCTCGGCCTGACCGTTGCCCTCGACACCCGCGATGCCGAGGATCTCGCCCTTGTGGATGCGCAGCGAGATGTCGTCCAGGACGACGCGCTCGATGCCCTCGGCGTCGGTCTTGGCGATCCGCAGGTCCTTGACGTCGAGCATCTCGGCCGTGGTGACGGTCGACTCGCGGCTCTCCGGGGAGGGCAGCTCGGCGCCGACCATCATCTCGGCGAGCTGGCGGGCGGTGACGGCCTTCGGGTCGGCGTCGCCGACCGTGGTGCCGCGCCGGATGACGCTGATCGCGTCGGCCACCGCCAGCACCTCGTGCAGCTTGTGCGAGATGAAGATGACGGTGACGCCCTCGGACTTGAGCTCGCGCAGGTTGTCGAACAGCGCGTCGACCTCCTGCGGGACCAGCACGGCCGTGGGCTCGTCGAGGATCAGGATCTTGGCGCCGCGGTACAGCACCTTGAGGATCTCGACGCGCTGGCGGTCCGCGACGCCGAGGTCCTCCACCAGGGCGTCCGGGCGCACGCCCAGGCCGTACTGGTCGGAGATCTCCTTGATCTTCGCCTTCGCCTTGGCGCCGATGCCGTGGATCTTCTCGCCGCCGAGGACGACGTTCTCCAGCACCGTGAGGTTGTCGGCCAGCATGAAGTGCTGGTGCACCATGCCGATGCCGCGGGAGATGGCGTCGCCGGGGGTGTTGAACTCGCACTGCTCGCCGTTGATCGCGATGGTGCCCTCGTCCGGCTTCTGCATGCCGTAGAGGATCTTCATCAGCGTCGACTTGCCGGCGCCGTTCTCGCCCATCAGGGCGTGCACGGTGCCGGTGCGGACGGTGAGGTTGATGTCGTGGTTGGCCACGACACCGGGGAAGCGCTTGGTGATGCCGCGCAGTTCGACGGCCGGTGTCGCCGTCCCCGCGCTGGGGGTGCCGTCCTTGCGCAGGGGGACGGGGTCGGATGCGGTGATGGCGGTCTCCTGGTGGTCTGGAGGCGCGTCGTTGCGCTCGGAGGGCCAAGGGGGGAAACGGGGGGACGGAACGGGGCCCGGGGGTACGCGTTGAGCGCACCCTGCCGGGCCCCTCCCGTGAACTGTGTCGATCATCGCGCTGCCGGGCAGGCGGCAGGCGCTGTCGCGTCCGAGACGCGCGGCCTTACTTGGCCGGCGCGGTCGGGATGGTGGTGGCGCCGCTCTTGATGGCGTCGGCGGCGGCCTTCAGCTTGTCCTGGATGTCGTCGATCTTGCCACCGGTGGTGGCGAGGGAGACACCGTCGGCCTTCAGGTCGAAGAGCTTGATGCCGGTGAAGGCGTTGCCCTTCTTGACCGAGTCGATGTACGCGAAGACCGCGTTGTCGACGTTCTTGACCATCGAGGTCATGATGCTGTTCTTGTACTTCGCCAGGGCCGGCTGGGCGGCCTGGTCGGAGTCGACACCGATGGCCAGGGCGCCCTGCTTGTTGGCGACGGCCTCGATGGCGCCGTTGCCGGAGGAGCCGGCGGCGGAGTAGATGATGTCCGCGCCCTTGTCGAGCTGGCCCTGCGCGGCTTCCTTGCCCTTGTCGGGCGAGTTGAAGCCGGTGAAGTCCGGAGGCGTGGTCAGGTAGGTGGTCTCGATCACGATGTTCGGGTCGACGGACTTGGCACCCGCCTCGTAGCCGGCCTGGAACTTCTTGATCAGCTCGGACTGCACACCACCGATGAAACCGATGTGGTGGGCCTTCGACTTGTTGGCGGCGGCGACACCGGCCAGGTACGAACCCTCCTGCTCGGCGAAGAGCAGCGAGGTGACGTTGGACGGCTGGTCCTTGTCGTTCGAGTCGATGATCGCGAACTTCACGTTCGGGTTGTCCTTGGCGATCTTGTTGACCGCCGGCTGGTAGACGAAGCCGACCGCGATGATGGTCTTGTAGCCGGCGTCGACCAGGTTCTTGAGGCGGGTCTCCTTGTCGGCCTCGGCCTCACCGGTCTTGGCCTCGGCCTCGGTGACGGAGGCACCCAGGTCGGCCTTGGCCTTGTCGAGACCGCGGGCGGCGGAGTCGTTGAACGACTGGTCGCCGCGGCCGCCGATGTCGTAGGCCATGCCGACCTTGAGCGAACCGTCGCCCGAGGCGGAAGAAGAGGTGCTGTCGGTGCTCTTTGCGCCGCAAGCGGCGAGCGAGGCCATGCCCAGGGAACCCGAGAGCACAACCGCGGCGAGCTTCATTGAACGGCGCAAGGGAGTTTCTCCTTCTGACACGCAACCGTTTGGCGTGGTCGGACGCCACCGTAACGCGCGTAGAACACGGTTGTGTTACGGGGTGCCAGAGCATTCGGGTTGTTATCAAACCGTGGTCTGACGCCCGCCCCGAGACTCTTTCCTCCTCCACGGACGGTGATCCGAGATTGGTTCGGCCCAGTTTACGGAACCGTTCCCGAACCCCGGATCCCGACGATCCGCCCACGTGTCGGCCACCCGGCCCGCGGAGGCGGCCCCAGTCGCGCGCTCAGCTGCTCCCTCAGCCGTTCCCTCGGTCGCCGTCCGCCTCCAGCGCCAGCGCCACGAACAGCTCGGCACCGATGCCGATCGCCCGCTCGTCCACGTCGAACCGGCCCTGGTGCAGGTCACGGACGGTGGTGTCACCGGGGGCTCGGACGCCCAGCCGGGCCAGCGCGCCCGGGGCGTGCTCCAGGTACCAGGAGAAGTCCTCGCCGCCCAGACTCTGCTCGGTGCCCTCGACCACCACAGAACCCTCGCGCCCGAATCGCGCGTGCATCACCTCGTCCAGCTGCGTGACCGAGACCGCCTCGTTGACCACCGGCGGCACCCCGCGGTGGTAGTCCAGCGTCCACTTGGCCCGGTAGGTCTCGGCGAGCTTGGCGATCAGCTCGTGCAGCAGGTCCGGCGCCTCGCGCCAGCCGTCCAGCTCCAGGCAGCGGACGGTGCCCTCCAGTTCGGCGTGCTGCGGGATGACGTTGGGCGCGGAGCCGGAGGCGATCCGGCCCCAGACCAGGCTGACGCCCCAGCGCGGGTCCATCCGGCGGGCCAGCGCGCCGGGCAGGTCGGCGGCCATCCGGGCCACCGCGGTCACCAGGTCGGTGGTCAGGTGCGGGCGGGCGGTGTGCCCGCCGGGGCCGTCCAGGTGCAGCACCAGGCGGTCGCAGGCCGAGGTGATCGCCCCCGTGCGCAGGGCGATCCGGCCGACCTCCACCTTCGGGTCGCAGTGCACCGCGAAGATCCGGCCGACGCCGTCCATCCCGCCGGCCTTGATCACGTCCAACGCGCCCCCCGGCATGACCTCCTCGGCCGGCTGGAAGATCAGCCGGACCGGTCGGCGCAGCTCACCGGTGCGGGTGGCCTCGGCCAGCACCAGGCCGGCGCCGAGCAGCACCGAGGTGTGCACGTCGTGGCCGCAGGCGTGGGCCCGGCCGGGGACGGTCGAGCGGTACGGCACGTCGGTCTTGGCGTCGTCGATCGGCAGCGCGTCGATGTCGGCGCGGAAGGCCAGGAACTCGGCGCCCGGGGCGGTGCCGGCCGGGACGATGTCGACGAGCAGGCCGGTGCCGCCGGGCAGCACCCGGGGTTCGAGGCCGGCCGCCACCAGCCGGTCGCGCAGCAGCCCGGTGGTACGGAACTCCTGTCGACCCAGTTCCGGATGCCGGTGCAGATCACGGCGGAAGGCGATCAGCTCGGGCTCCAGCGCCCTGACCCGGTCGCGCAGTTCGACAGCGGGGCGTGCGGCGGCGAGAGTGGCGCCCGGCTGAGCGGGCTCAGGACGGTTCATCTCCCCAAGCGTAGGCCTGTTGGGGGGTTTTGGCCCGACTTCCGGAAAATTAGTCCCCAGATGGGCGCATACCGGCCGGACAGGTGGGTATGACATCTCGTTTCAGCCGCCTTCCCCGGGTTGCTTGCCCTGTGCAACGATCACACCGGCCGGTGGTCACGGCCGCCACGTCCTGAACGGCGACCGGCCGTTGACGGCCGTTCAGGCGAATCCCGGAACCGCGGATCTCAGAAGCGCTCCACCGGGGCGTACGTCCCCCACACCTCGCGCAGCGCGTCGCACACCTCGCCGACGGTGGCCCGGGCGGCCAGCGCCTCCTTCATCGGGTACAGCACGTTGTCCGGCCCCTCGGCGGTGCGGCGCAGCGCGTCCAGGGCCCGGGTGACGGCGCCGGCGGAGCGGTCGGCCCGCAGCCGGGCCAGCCGGCCGGCCTGCTGCCGTTCGATCGCCGGGTCCACCCGCAGCGGCTGGTACGGCTCCTCCGTGTCCATCCGGAAGCGGTTGACGCCGACCACGGTCCGCTCGCCGGAGTCGGTCTCCTGCTGGACGCGGTAGGCGGTGCGTTCGATCTCGCCCTTCTGGAAGCCCTGCTCGATCGCGGCCACTGCACCGCCCCGGTCCTCGATCCGGGCCATCAGCGCCAGCGCGGCGGCCTCCACCTCGTCGGTGAGCGACTCGACGGCGTACGACCCGGCGAACGGGTCGACGGTGGCGGTCACGTCACTCTCGTGGGCGAGCACCTGCTGGGTGCGCAGGGCGAGTCGGGCGGCCTTCTCGGTGGGCAGCGCGATCGCCTCGTCGTAGCTGTTCGTGTGCAGCGACTGGGTGCCGCCGAGCACCGCGGCGAGCGCCTGCACGGTGACCCGGGCCAGGTTGACCTCTGGTTGCTGGGCGGTGAGCTGCACCCCGGCGGTCTGGGTGTGGAAGCGCAGCATCTGCGAGCGCGGGTCCTGCGCGCCGAACTCCTCGCGCATGACTCTGGCCCACATCCGGCGCGCGGCACGGAACTTGGCCACTTCCTCCAGAAGGGTCGTCCGGGCCACGAAGAAGAACGAGAGCCGGGGCGCGAAGTCGTCCACGGCCATCCCGGCGGCGATCGCGGTCCGGACGTAGGCGATGCCGTTGGCCAGGGTGAAGGCGATCTCCTGCGCGGGGTCGGCCCCGGCCTCGGCCATGTGGTAGCCGGAGATGGAGATGGTGTTCCAGCGCGGGATCTCGGCCCGGCAGTACCGGAACACGTCGGCGACCAGCCGCAGCGAGGGCTGTGGCGGGAAGATGTACGTGCCGCGGGCGATGTACTCCTTCAGCACGTCGTTCTGGACGGTGCCGGTGAGCGCCGACGGCGCCACGCCCTGGGCCTCGCCCACCAGTCGGTAGAGGAGCAGGAGCAGGGCGGCGGGCGCGTTGATGGTCATCGAGGTGGAGACCTCGCCGAGCGGGATGCCGTCGAACAGCACCGCCATGTCCTCGACGCTGTCCACCGCCACGCCCACCTTGCCGACCTCCCCGGCCGCGAGCGGGGCGTCCGAGTCGTAGCCCATCTGGGTGGGCAGGTCGAAGGCTACCGACAGGCCGGTGCCGCCGCCCGCGATCAGCTGCCGGTAGCGGGCGTTGGACTCGGCGGCGGTGCCGAAGCCCGCGTACTGGCGCATCGTCCAGGGCCGGCCGGTGTACATGGTCGGGTAGACGCCCCGGGTGTACGGGTACTCCCCGGGGCGGCCCAGGCGGGTCGCGGGGTCCCAGCCGGCCAGTGCCTCGGGGCCGTACAGCGGCTCGATCGGGAGGCCTGATTCGGAAAGCCGGGCTGGTTCCGGGGCGCGGCCCGACTCGGCGCGGCGCGGATCGGCTGCCATGGGTCCCTCCAGGGGATCGGCGGGCACGGGTCCTCGCAATGTAGGACGCGGGCGGTCGGCCGGGGCGCCGACGCGGTTGAGATGATCGGGTGAACGACCGATGAGCCCCAGGGAGTGGCAATGACCGAGCAGAAGGTGGCCGTGGTCACCGGTGCCAGCAGTGGAATCGGCGCGGCGACCGCCCGCCGGCTGGCGGCCGAGGGCTTCGACGTGGTGGTGACCGCCCGCCGCACCGAGCGGATCGAGGCGCTGGCCAAGGAGATCGGCGGCCGGGCGTACCCGCTGGACGTCACCGACCGGGCCGCCGTGGACGCCTTCGCGGCCGAGGTCGGCCGGGTGGACGTCCTGGTGAACAACGCCGGCGGCGCGATCGGCGCCGAGACCGTCGAGCACGGCGACCCGGCCGACTGGCGGGCCATGTACGAGGTGAACGTGCTCGGCGTGCTGCACATGACGCAGGCGCTGCTGCCGGCCCTGCGGGCCACCGGCGACGGCACGGTGCTGGTGCTCTCCTCGACCGCCGCGCTGACCGCGTACGAGGGCGGCGGCGGGTACGTCGCCGCCAAGCACGCCGCGCACACCATCGCGGCCACGCTGCGGCTGGAGCTGTGCGGGGAGCCGATCCGGGTGATCGAGATCGCGCCCGGCATGGTGAAGTCCGAGGGCTTCGCGATCACCCGCTTCCGCGGCGACGAGGAGAAGGCGGCCGCGGTGTACGCGGGCGTGGCCGAGCCGCTGACCTCGGAGGACGTCGCGGACACCGTGGCCTGGACGGTCACCCGGCCCTCGCACGTGAACATCGACCTGCTGGTGGTCCGCCCCCGGGCGCAGGCCGCCAACCACAAGGTCCACCGGGGCTGACCGGGCCGGGCGGGCGCCCGGAGGCGACCGATCGACTCGGCGCGGGAGGGCCATGATCGAACGCGTCACCACCCAGTGGTACACACGTGCGATGAGAACCTTCCGGGCCGCCCGCCCACGAGTCCTGCTGACCGCCGTGGCGGCAGGCACCCTCCTCCTCACCACCGCCTGCGACGACACCGCCAAGCCGGCCCAGGACAAGGCCGCCGGCACCTCCGCGCCCGCCGCCGCCTCGGGCACGGCCGCCCCGGCGCCGACCGCCAAGGCCACCGGTGAGGCCGACCCGGCCCTCAAGCCCTTCTACGGCCAGCAGATCACCTGGGCGGACTGCCCGGCCGACCCCCAGGCAGAGAAGGCCAAGATCGACACCTCCGGGATGAAGTGCGGCAAGCTGCACGTCCCGCTCGACTACGCCAACCCCGCCACCGACGCGATCGACCTCGCGCTGATCAAGTACCCGGCCGCCAAGCCGGACCAGCGGATCGGCTCGCTGATGGTCAACCCGGGCGGCCCCGGCGGCTCCGGCGTCGAGATGGTCGAGTACGGCGCCAAGGACTTCGTCGGCGCCCTGCACAACCGCTTCGACGTGATCGGCTTCGACCCCCGCGGCACCGGCGGCAGCTCGCCCGTCGTCTGCTACGACGACAAGCAGCACGACGCCGTCAACCAGCTGGACGAGCCGCTGGACCCGGCCGAGCGCAAGGCCGCGCAGATCAAGCAGTCCACCGACCACGCCGCCGCCTGCCAGGCCAAGTCCGGCAAGCTGCTGCCCTTCGTCGGCACCCGCAACACCGCCCGCGACCTGGACGTGCTGCGCGGCGTCGTCGGCGACCGGAAGCTCAACTACCTGGGCATCTCTTACGGCACCTACCTCGGCGCGCTCTACGCCGAGGAGTTCCCGCAGAACACCGGCCGGCTGATCCTGGACGGCGCCGTCGACCCGGCCGAGGACAGCCTGGACCACGGCGTCGACCAGCAGGTCGGCTTCGAGAAGTCCTTCGAGCGCTTCGCCGCCGACTGCGTCGAGAACCACGCCGCCGAGTGCCCGCTCGGCAAGGACCAGAACGCGGCTGCCAAGAAGGCCGCCGACTTCCTGGACAGCCTGCACGACAGCCCGCTGACCACCAAGGACGGCCGCAAGCTCGGCCGCGACCTGGCCTGGACCGGCACCATCCAGATGCTCTACGGCGACGAGAAGACCTCCTGGCAGTACCTGCGGGCGGGCCTGGGCATGGCGATGACGATGAAGCGCGGGGACCTGCTGCTGGCCTTCGCCGACGAGTACGACGGCCGCGACGAGAAGGGCCACTACAGCCCCATGGAGGAGGCCAACGCCGCGATCGGCTGCGCCGACACCGCCCGCCCCGCGCCCACCCCCGAACACGCCAGGGCCGCGGTGGACCGGCTGCTCGCCGAGGCGCCGCTGCTGTCCAAGGGCGTCACGGTGGACGACTACAGCGAGCCCGGCTGCGCCTACTGGCCGTTCAAGACCCAGGAGAAGCCGCACACCGTCCGGGCCGAGGGCAGCGCCCCGATCCTGGTGGTCGGCTCCACCGGGGACCCGGCCACCCCGTACGCCTCGGCCGAGTCCCTGGCCAAGGGATTCGCCAACGCCACCCTGCTCACCCGGGTCGGCGAGGGCCACGGCGCCTTCGGCAAGGGCAACACCTGCATCGACCGGGCCATGGAGGCCTACCTGACCGAGGGCACCATGCCGGCCGCGGGGACCCGCTGCACCTGAGCCCGCACCTGAGCCTGCACCTGGCCCGGGCGGCCCGGCAGGCCGTGCGATTAGCAGATGAACGCGGGGAGGGCGCTGACGCGAAGGTGTCAACGTCACAACTTGATAGCTCGTCCGGATGAATTCGGCGTGCGCCCTCCCCAACTGATGACGCCTCAACTACCTTTGAGACGCTGCCCCACCGGCGCCGAGCGCCTCTCCGCAGCCCCATACTTCATCTGCTTCACCACCCCTGCTTCACCGGCACCTTCCCGCCCTCACGAGGAGGACCCGCTGGCCAGCGACATCCCGTCACAGCGGCTCGACGTCAGAACAGAGCCGACCCTCCTCGGGTTGCACCGCTTCAACGAGGCCGACGCCGGCGCCGCCGAGGAGGCCCTCCTGGCCTGCTGCGGCAGCCACCGCTGGGCCCTGCGGCTCACCGCACACCGGCCGTACCCCGACATAGAGTCCCTGCTGGCCGCCGCCAGCGAGGCCTCCTACGACCTCCGCCCGGCCGACCTCGCCGAGGCGCTGGCGGACGAGAGCTGGATGCCGCAGCCGCTGCTCGGCATGCGGGCTCCCGGCAGCCAGGCCGCGCACACCGCGCTGCGGGCGGCGCACGCCGCGTACGAGGCCCGGTTCGGCCACGTCTTCGTGGTCTGCCTGGAGAGCGTCGCCCCGGAGGAGATGCTCGACACCGTGCTCTCCTCCATCCGCATCCGACTGGCCAACGACCCGGACGAGGAGCGGCTGATCGCGGCGGACGAGCTCCGCCGGATCGCCCTGACCCGGCTGGAACACCTGGTCGCCACCCATTCGGAGGCCGGAGCGCACTGAGCCGTCCCCCGCCCGCCGCACATCCGGGGGGCAAAACCGCCCGTACGGGTGAATTGCGAATGAAGCCTGACCGTCGCGCCCCGCACCCTCATGTGCGGGGCGCGACCATGTCGTCACTAGGAGTGGCGAACTCCGCCCCGGTTCCCGCCCCACTAGGCCAGAAGTGCCTGATTGATCACACCTGGGGCCCCCGGAGGCGGCACGGGAGAAGGCGTCGATAGGATGCTCGCGGCCGGTGGACCGTACCCGGCCGGGCTGACCGACACCGAAGCCGGCCGAGCCCCCAATCCGCTTCCGGAGGGTTTTTCCGTGCCGGCTGGAACGCTGTACCGCGGCCGGGAAGGCATGTGGAGCTGGGTGGCTCATCGAGTCACCGGCGTCCTCATCTTCTTCTTCCTGTTCGCCCACGTCCTGGACACCGCCCTCGTGCGAGTGTCGCCGGAGTCCTACGACACCGTCATTCAGACGTACAAGACTCCCCTCGTGAACCTGATGGAGTACGGCCTGGTGGCCGCCATCCTGTTCCACGCCCTGAACGGCCTGCGCGTCGTCGCGGTCGACTTCTGGTCCAAGGGCCCGAAGTACCAGAAGCAGATGCTCTGGACCGTGGTCGGAGTCTGGGTGCTCCTGATGGCCGGCTCCTTCTACGGGATCCTGCAGCACACGCTGATCTCCTGGTTCGGGAAGTGAGCTGACACATGTCCACGGAAATCTCCGACGCCATCGTCGTCCCCTCCAAGCAGGCGCACACCGGCAAGGGCCTCGGCACCGGCAACCCCGCCGACGCCTTCGTCATCGAGCCGCCGCGCCAGCGGACGAAGAAGACCCCGCGCCGCACCCGCACCAACTTCGAGATGCTGGCCTGGCTCTTCATGCGCCTGTCCGGTGTCGTCCTGGTCGCCCTGATCCTCGGCCACCTGATCATCATGCTGATGCTCGACGGTGGCGTCTCCAAGATCGGCTTCGCCTTCGTGGCCGGCCGCTGGGCCTCGCCGTTCTGGCAGGGCTGGGACCTCCTGATGCTCTGGCTCGCCATGCTGCACGGCGCCAACGGCATGCGTCAGGTCATCAACGACTACGCCGAGAAGGACTCGACCCGGCTCTGGCTCAAGGGACTCATGGGTACCGCCACGGTCTTCACCGTGCTGCTGGGCACCCTGGTGATCTTCACCTTCGACCCCAACATCTGAGCCGCGAGCACCATCGACCATCGGCAGAGGCCAGAGGCGAGTTAACCCCCCATGCAGATTCACCAGTACGACACCGTCATCGTCGGCGCCGGCGGCGCCGGCATGCGCGCGGCCATCGAGTCCACGCAGCGCAGCCGCACCGCCGTCCTGACCAAGCTCTACCCGACCCGGTCCCACACCGGCGCGGCCCAGGGCGGCATGTGCGCCGCCCTCGCCAACGTCGAAGAGGACAACTGGGAGTGGCACACCTTCGACACGGTCAAGGGCGGTGACTACCTGGTCGACCAGGACGCCGCCGAGATCATGTGCAAGGAGGCCATCGACGCCGTCCTCGACCTGGAGAAGATGGGCCTGCCCTTCTCCCGCACCGAGCAGGGCCGCATCGACCAGCGCCGCTTCGGCGGTCACTCCCGCAACCACGGCGAGGCCCCGGTCCGCCGCTCGTGCTACGCGGCCGACCGCACCGGCCACATGATCCTCCAGACGCTGTTCCAGAACTGCGTCAAGCACGGCGTCGAGTTCTTCAACGAGTTCTACGTCCTCGACCTGCTGATCAACGAGGGCAGGACGGCCGGCGTCGTCGCCTACGAGCTGGCCACCGGCGAGATCCACGTCTTCCAGGCCAAGTCGGTCGTGTTCGCCTCCGGCGGCACCGGCAAGTTCTTCAAGGTCTCCTCCAACGCCCACACCCTCACCGGTGACGGCCAGGCCCTGGTGTACCGCCGCGGCCTGCCGCTGGAGGACATGGAGTTCTTCCAGTTCCACCCGACGGGCATCTGGCGCATGGGCATCCTGCTCACCGAGGGCGCCCGCGGCGAGGGCGGCATCCTGCGCAACAAGGACGGCGAGCGCTTCATGGAGCGCTACGCCCCCGTCATGAAGGACCTCGCGTCCCGTGACGTCTGCTCCCGCGCGATCTACACCGAGATCCGCGAAGGCCGCGGCTGCGGTCCGGACGGCGACCACGTCTACCTGGACCTCACCCACCTGCCGCCGGAGCAGCTCGACGCCAAGCTCCCGGACATCACCGAGTTCGCGCGCACCTACCTCGGCATCGAGCCCTACACGGACCCGATCCCGATCCAGCCCACCGCGCACTACGCCATGGGCGGCATCCCGACCAACGTCGAGGGTGAGGTCCTGCGCAACAACACCGACGTCGTCCCCGGCCTGTACGCGGCCGGCGAGGTCGCCTGCGTGTCCGTGCACGGCGCCAACCGCCTGGGCACCAACTCGCTGCTGGACATCAACGTGTTCGGCAAGCGCGCGGGCATCGCCGCCGCCGACTACGCGCAGACCGTGGACTACACCGAGCTGCCCGAGAACCCGGCCGAGAAGGTCCAGGCCCTGGTCGACGGCCTCCGCGAGTCCACCGGCACCGAGTCCGTCGCGCAGATCCGCAAGGAGCTGCAGGAGACCATGGACGCCAACGCCATGGTCTACCGCACCGGCGCCACCCTGAAGCAGGCCGTCGAGGACATCGCCGCACTGCGCGAGCGCTACAAGCACGTCGCCATCCAGGACAAGGGCTTCCGCTACAACACGGACCTGCTGGAGGCCGTCGAGCTGGGCAACCTGCTCGACCTGGCCGAGGTGCTCGCCGTCTCCGCGCTCGCCCGCGAGGAGTCCCGCGGCGGCCACTACCGCGAGGACTTCCCGACCCGTGACGACGTGAAGTTCATGCAGCACACCATGGCGTACCAGGAGGTGGCCGCCGACGGCACCACCTCCATCCGCCTCGACTACAAGCCGGTCGTCACGACCCGCTACCAGCCGATGGAGCGTAAGTACTGATGAGCACTCCGACTGTGGAGAAGCACTCGGCCGCTCTGGACGCGGTCGAGGCGGGCGGTGTCCAGCTGATCACCGTCACCTTCCGGATCCGCCGGTTCAACCCGGAGGAACACCCGGACCCGGTGTGGGTCGACTACCAGCTCACCATGGACCCGAAGGAGCGCGTCCTGGACGCGCTCAACAAGATCAAGTGGGAGCAGGACGGCACCCTCACCTACCGCCGTTCCTGCGCGCACGGCATCTGCGGCTCCGACGCCATGCGGATCAACGGCCGCAACCGGCTCGCGTGCAAGACCCTGATCAAGGACGTCGACCCGGAGAAGCCGATCACGATCGAGGCCATCAAGGGCCTCACGGTCCTCAAGGACCTCGTCGTGGACATGGACCCGTTCTTCCAGGCGTACAAGGACGTCATGCCGTTCCTCATCACCAAGGGGAACGAGCCGACCCGCGAGCGCCTGCAGTCCGCCGAGGACCGCGAGCGCTTCGACGACACCACCAAGTGCATCCTGTGCGCCGCGTGCACGTCGTCCTGCCCCGTGTTCTGGAACGACGGCCAGTACTTCGGCCCGGCCGCCATCGTCAACGCGCACCGCTTCATCTTCGACTCGCGCGACGAGGGTGCCGAGCAGCGCCTGGAGATCCTCAACGACCGCGAAGGCGTGTGGCGTTGCCGCACCACCTTCAACTGCTCCGAGGCCTGCCCGCGCGGCATCGAGGTCACCAAGGCGATCCAGGAAGTGAAGCGGGCGCTGGTCACCCGCCGCTTCTGACCCCCGCCTGAAACCGCGAAGGCCCCCGCCCGATCCCCGGATCGGACGGGGGCCTTCGCGTTCCCCTAACGCAGCGCGCCGAGGTCGGTCGGCGCGGCCCAGCCGCCGAAGGTCACCAGGTGCCGGTCGGCCGTGACGGCCCACAGGTCCGGCTTGCCGTCCCCGTCACCGTCGCCCGAGCTACCGAGCGTCGGGTAGGCGGCGGCAGTGAAACCGGTGGCCACCACGTTCGCCGACGGGTCGGCGAGGGCGGAGAAGTCGAAGGTGCCGTCGGCCTTCTTCGGGACGGGGTAGGCATGCAGCTCACCGGTGGCCCGGTCACGCGCCCAGAGCGCGAGGTCGCCGGCCGCGTCCGGGCCGGGGGCGATCAGGTCGTAGCCATTCCAGGTGCCGGTGGTGGTGAGCTTGCGGGCCTGCTGGTAGCCGAAGGCGAAGTCGCCCCCCGCGTGCAGCCAGAGGTTGCCGTTCTCCAGGGTCAGCAGCGACGGCCCGAAGTCCTCGCCGGTCGGGCCGAACGCGACCAGCTGGTCCGCCTTCGACCAGTCGCGAGCATAGTCGGCGGGGCAGGCCACGACCGTCCCGGTGCCGTCCACGCACTCGGTCGACCGCTCGGCGCCGGACCACATCTGGCCGAACGAGCCGTAGTCGAGGTTCCGGTACAGGTAGAGGTAGCCCTGGCCGGGCTTGTGGACGAAGAAGTCGTCCGCGGACGGCGCGTGGTCGGTCCAGCCCCGGTGCGCCACCTGGTACGAGGCCCAGCTGGTGCGATCGGGCGCGATGGCCGCACGGACCGTCGAAGCGGGCGTGGTGTCGGAGGCGTTCACGCCGATGTACTGCAGGTTGCCCTGAGCGTCCGGCAGCAGGATGTCCGCGACACCGTCCCCGTCGACGTCACCGAGGGTCGTCGGCGGGTAGGGGTTCGAGGGGGCGGAGAAGGTGAAGTCCGCCCGGCCGGTGTTGCCCGCGCGGTCCGTCACCTCGACGTTGAGGGTGTTGGTGCCCCAGTTCAGGATCGTGAGGTTCACGGTGACCGTGCCGTCGGCGTCCGGACGGACGGACCCCGGCGCGTCGCAGCCGGAGGAGACCCCGAGGTAGCCCCAGCCGTACCGGACGCACGCAACCCCGGAGGCCGTCCCGCCGGGCGGGGCCGGGTCGGCCGTCCTGAGGACGAAGGTCGCCTTCTGCCCCGCGTACTTGGCGGCGGGGCCGCCCGCCGGGAAGTCGGGCGAGGAGACCGTGACCGTCGGGCTCGTGGTGTCCGGCGCGGTGTCGGCCACTGCCGCCGTCGGCGTGGCGAGCAGGCCCGCCGCCACGGTCGCCGCGGCCAGCCCCCCGAGCCTGCGCGGATATGCGTGCTTCATCAGGATTCCCCACCCTTGTCTGCGGATCTGTTCGATACGTGCACGAGCGGTGGCGATCCTGCCAGCGGGGACTGACAGCGGCAACGGGGATTTCAGTCGGTGGCCGGGGTGCGGCGGGTGGCGCGGAGGCCGCGGAGGCCGATGGTGCCGACGGCGATGCCGAGGGCGAAGGAGGTGACGGCGAGGAGGAGGTGGACCCAGAAGAAGGCGGTGGGCTGGGAGTGGTCGCCGTTGGTGAAGGCCTGGCCGCCGGAGTCCTTCCACAGGTTCTTGACGAAGGTGGTCCAGATGATGATCGACCATACCCCGAAGGCGGTCAGGAACCAGGAGGTGCGGCGGCTGAGCTTCATGGGTGGTCCTCGACGGGGGTGTGAAGGTGGTGTGCGTCCCCAGTATGCGCGGGCCGCCGATCGGCGTACGGCGGGCCCCTCCTGCGGAGGACGGGCCCGGAGTGGCGGACGCCCGGGGTCGGGAATGGGTACGGTCTGCTGGTGCCCACACCCCCTCACACGTTCGCGCGTCTGTGCGCCGCGGTCACCGCGGCCCTCCCGGTCCTGCTCGTCGCCCCGGTGGCGGTCGCGGCCCCGCAGCAGCCGCCACCGTCGGCCGCGGTCGGCGGCGAGCGGCTGGGGAACCCCGGGGTGCAGGTCGCCCCGCTGGCGGGCGCCCCCGCGCTGCCGGGCGACCTCACCGGCCAGTCCTGGATAGTCTCCGACGCGACGTCAGGCGAGGTGCTGGCGTCCTACAATCCGCACCTCAAGCTGCCTCCGGCGAGCACCCTGAAGATCCTCTTCGCGGACACCGTGCTGCCCAAGTTCGACCGCAACGCGGTGCACAAGGTCGCCGACGAGGAGATCCAGGGGATCGGCGCCGGCAGCAGCCTGGTCGGCATCAAGGAGAACCTGGAGTACCGGGTCGAGGACCTGTGGCGCGGGGTGTTCCTGAGTTCGGGCAACGACGCCGTGCACGTCCTGTCGCACATGAACGGCGGCGTCCAGCAGACCGTCGCGGAGATGCAGGCGCGCGCCGAGGCGCTGCAGGCGAAGGACACCAGGGTGGTCTCCCCGGACGGTTACGACATGGACGGCCAGGTCTCCTCGGCGTACGACCTGTCGCTGTTCGCCCGGGCCGGCCTGCGCAACGCGGACTTCCGGAGCTACTGCGCCACCCGGGACGCGATGTTCCCGGGCGCCGTGGACAAGAACACCGGCCAGCGCGGCAGCTTCGGGATCGCCAACACCGACCGGCTGCTGGGCAAGTACCCGGGGCTGATCGGGGTGAAGAACGGCACCACCACCAACGCCGGCTCGACCTTCGTCGGGGCGGCCGAGCGTGACGGGCGCACCCTGCTGGTGACGGTGATGCACCCGGCGAGCTACCAGAAGGTGTACGACGAGACGGCCGCCCTGCTGGACTGGGGCTTCGCCGCGGCGGGCAAGGTCCAGCCGGTCGGCAAGCTGGTCGACGAGGTCCCGCCGGGTGGCGCCGAGCCGACGGGCCAGGCCGGCGGCACGGCCGGTGCGCCCGCGCCGCCGCCGCACCCCTCCCCCGCCGCCACCGGGCCCGCCACCGCGGGCGCGCCCGCGGCTGCCGGGGATGACGGGCTCGGCCTCGTCGGCTGGTCGGCCGTCGTGCCGGCCGGGGTCGGGGTCGGGTACGGCGCGCTGGTCCTGCGGCGGCGCCGCTCCGCCGGCTGACCGCCCGTCGAGCGAGCGGGCCCGGTCTCAGTCCTGGGACCGGGCCTTGCCGTTCTCGGCGTGCGCCTTGCCGTTCTCGGCGTGCGCCTTGCCGTGCTCCGCTTGTGCCTCGGCCTTCTCCGGGCGCGCCGCGGCCTTCTCGGCCTGCGCCTCCGCCTCGTCGGCGGCCTCCAGCAGGGCCCGTCCGTGCGCCCTGGTCCGTTCCCGGGCGGCGGCCGGGTCGGCCATCGCGGTCCAGGCGACGCAGTACATCAGCAGCCGGCAGACGAAGTTGATCCACAGCAGCAGCGCGACCGGCGTGGCGAAGGCCCCGTACAGGCTCCGCCCGGCGACCGAGCCCAGGTAGGAGGCGAGCAGGAGCTTCAGTAGTTCGAAGCCGACCGCGCCGATCAGCGCGCCCTGCAGGAGGTCCCGGCGGCGCTGGCCGGTGATTCCGGGGAACGGCGCCAGCAGGTAGGCGAACAGGAGGGTGTCGCACCCTATGGCGATCAGGACGCCGACGCCGGTCAGCAGGTAGCCGCTGCCCAGGCCGATCGCGCCGGCGATCCGCCCGGCCAGGGTCGTCCCGGCGGCGGAGGCGGCGAGGGAGAACAGCGACACCAGGCCGAGGCCGCCCAGCACCACGACGTCCCAGGCCTTGCGCAGCACCGGGTTGCTTTCCTCGTCGGGGAGCTGCCACAGGTCCCGGATCGAGGTGCGCATGGTGTCCACCCAGCCGAGGCCGGAGACCAGCAGCAGCGCCCCGCCGACCACCCCGACCGCGCCCGCGCTGGCCACCAGGGACGGCAGGTTGAGCGCGTCCGAGAGGCCCGGCAGCTGGTCGGAGATGCGGGTCTGCAGGTCGTGCACCCGGCTGTCGCTGAGCGTCGCGACGGCGACCGCCAGGCCCACGGTGAGCAGCGGGAAGAGGGCCAGGAAGCCGAAGAAGGTCACGGCGCCGGCCAGCCGGTTGCCGCGGGCGGCGGAGAAGTACTCGTACACCCGGTACGGGCGGCTGCGCAGCACCCGGGCGACGAGCGGGCCGATGGCCGGAAGGCGAGTCAGGAAGTCCACCCGACCGGTTATACCGGCCCGTCCCCCGAATGGCCCTCAGGCGCGGGACCGAATCCGGCGGACCTGCCTACCGCTTGACGAGGCGGCGGGCCTTCGCCACCGCGCGGACGGCCTGGTAGGCGCCGTAGCGGCCGTGGCTGAGGAGCTCGGTGCGTACGCCGTCCACGCCGGCCGGCGGGCGGTAGCCGGCGGGGCGCAGCCGGGTGCAGTGCGCGGCGGCGCGGCGGAAGTACTCGCGGCGGTCGCCGGGCGGGACCCGGCCGGGCTTGGAGACCACGGTGTTGAGGTGGTGCAGCATCCGGCCGTAGACGACCGGGCGCCAGTGGTCCAGGTCGGGGCGGCGGTCGAGGAAGGCGAAGACCAGGTCGTACTGGGCGAAGACGTCGAAGTGCTTGCGGCTCGCGGTGGCCAGGATGTTGCCGCCCTCCTGGCGCTGGCGGTAGTGCACGCCGATCCGGTCGAGGAGGGTGATCCGGCTCGCGGCGAGCAGCGCCGGGTACGTCCAGGGGGTGTCCTCGTAGTAGCCGGCGGGGAAGACCAGCTGCTGCTCGGTGATGAAGTCGCGGCGGTAGGCCTTGTTCCAGACGACCTGGAGGAGGTCGAGCAGGTCGGGGCGGGCGGCGAGGTCGAAGACGTCCGGGGAGGCGGCGCCGAAGACGTGGGCGGAGGCGGCCCGGGTGATCCGGCCGTCGACGTAGGTGCGGGCGTAGTCGTAGACGAGGACGTCCGGGTCGCCGGTGGCGGCGAGCCGCTCGTCGATGGCCTCGAGCAGGCCGGGGGTGAGGGTGTCGTCGCTGTCGAGGAAGATCACGTAGTCCCCGCCGGCGACGTCCAGGCCGGCGTTGCGGGCCCGGCCGAGGCCGACGTTCTCCGGCAGGTGCAGCACCCGGACCCGGGGGTCGGCGGCGGCGGCCTCGTCCAGCATCGTGCCGCAGGCGTCCGGGGAGCGGTCGTCCACCGCGATCAGTTCGAGGTCCGGGCCGTCCTGGCCGAGCACCGAGTCGAGGCACTCGGCGAGGTAGTCCTGGACCTTGTACACGGGGACGACGACGCTGAAGCGGGGCACGGGCCCAGCGTAGTGGCCCCCGGGGAGGGCCCTGGCCCAGAGGTAGGATCGGGTCGCACGTACGCACCGATCAAAGTGCGGTCAGGCCCCCACCGGGCTGCCACGCTCCTTCCCCAGAAAGGCCTGCGTAGCCGATGGCTCCCCGCCTCTCCATCGTCGTTCCGATCTACAACGTCGAGCGTTATCTCGTCGAGTGCCTCGACTCGATCGCCGCCCAGACCTTCACGGACTTCGAGTGCGTCATGGTCGACGACGGTTCGAAGGACGACAGCGCGGCGCTCGCCGAGGCGTACGCGGCCAAGGACTCGCGCTTCCGGCTGGTCCGCCAGGTGAACAAGGGCCTCGGCGCGGCCCGCAACACCGGCATCCGGCACATCGACCCGGACTCCGAGTTCCTGTGCTTCGTGGACAGTGACGACTCGATGCCGCCGAGCGCGTACGAGCTGATGATCAACACGCTGGAGGAGACCGGCTCGGACTTCTGCACCGGCAACGTGCTGCGCTTCCGCGCCGTGGGCTACTACCAGTCCGGCGGCCACGTGAAGCCGTTCAAGGAGACCAAGCTCAAGACCCACATCACCGAGGTCCCGGCGCTGGTCACCGACCGCACCGCGTGGAACAAGGTGTACCGGCGCTCCTTCTTCGACGCCGCGGGCATCCTGTACCCCGAGGGCATCCTGTACGAGGACGCCCCGGTCAGCGTCCCGCACCACTACCTGGCCAAGAGCGTGGACGTGCTCTCCGAGCCGATCTACCACTGGCGCGAGCGCGAGGTCGGCGAGATGTCGATCACGCAGATGCGCACCAACCCGAAGGGCCTGATCGACCGCGTGGCCTCGGTCGAGCTGGTCCGCGAGTGGCTGAAGAAGCAGACCGAGCCGCGCTTCGCCCAGTACCTGCGCTCCTACGACGAGAACACCCTCGTCGAGGAGATCCCGATGTTCTTCTGGTCCGTCGTGGACGGCGACAAGGAGTACCGGGACGCCTACGTGCAGAACGTCAGCCGGCTGCTCCGGGCGATCGGCCCCGAGCAGGTCCGCAAGCTGCGCGCGCCGCTGCGGCTGAAGTTCCACCTGACCCTGGCGGGCCGGGTGGACGAGCTGGTCGAGCAGATCAAGTACGAGGGCGAGAGCGGCGGCGGTGTCCAGGCCCGCGGTCTGCTGCGCCCGTACGCCGACTACCCGTTCCTGCGCGGCGGGCGCAAGAGCGTGCCGTCCGGCGTGCTCAAGCTGGACAACTCGCTGGTCATGCGCAGCCGGCTGTACGAGAGCGCCTGGGTGGGCGGGAAGCTGCAGCTGACCGGGCACGCGTACCCGGAGCAGCTGGGCGCGGCCAACAAGCACGACATGGTCCGCACCCTGGTGCTGCGCGAGACCAAGGGCCGCCGGGTGATCGCGGTGCCGATGAAGACCACGTACAGCCCCGAGGCCACCGCGAGCTGCAACCACGACCTGTACAGCTGCGACTGGTCCGGCTTCTCCGTCTCCCTCGACCCGAAGAAGCTCAAGCACCGCGGCCAGTGGAAGGACGGGCACTGGCGCTTCCTGGTGGCCGGCGCGGGCAAGGGCGGGGTGTACAAGGGCCGGATCTCGGCCGGCTGGAGCGACACCGCGCAGTACATCCCCTCGCACTGGGTCGAGCCGGACGTGCGGATCATGCCGTGGGTCCGGGACAGCTTCGTCTACCTGCGGGTCGAGACGGTGAAGGCCCGGGTGACCGGCCTGGTCGCGCACGCCGGCCGGGTGGAGGTCTCGGGCGCGGCCCGCTCCGGCCCGAGCTTCGCCGGGGCCCGGCTGCAGCTCACCCACGTCGAGTCGGACCGTGCCCTGGACGTCCCGCTGGAGCTGGACGCGCCGGTCGGCTCGCTGCAGCCCTTCACCGCGTCCTTCCAGGTCGCCGAGCTGACCGCCGTCCGCGAGGCCTGGGCCGAGCTGGACCCGGTGGCCGCCGAGCGCGCCCGCGACCGCTGGGACACCGCGCTGCTGCTGGCCGACGGCAGCGTCGTCCGGCTGGTCTGGGACGAGCGCAACGCGCCCGAGCAGCTGCACCTGCCGCTGAACCCGCAAGCCCCGGCCGGTCTGCGCCGGGCGCTGTACTCCAAGCCCTCTCCCAGCGGCTACCTGCAGTTCTCCGACCAGCTGCTGCAGCCGCTGGTGGACGAGGTGTCCTCGCGCGGCGCCGACGGCTTCCTGCTCAGCGGCTCGTTCCCGCTGCCCGGCGCGCACCTCTGGGAGCTGGTGGTCCGGCACAACTGGCGCGAGGAGGAGCACGTCTACCCGGTGGAGATCTCGGAGGGCCGGTTCCGCACCGCGCTGCCCGCCGTGCCGACGGCCTCGTTCGCCGGCCGGGTGCCGTTCGCCAAGGGCACCTGGGACGTCTACTTCCGCCAGGTCGGCGCGCCGGTCGAGAAGCTGACCGACGCCTCCGCGCAGGTCACCCCGGTCTGCTTCGCCGCCCTGCCGCTGGAGGTGGAGTCCCGCGGCAAGCGCATCGTGCTGGAGCGCCGCCACCACGACGGTCTGTCGCTGGAGGCGCACGCGGCGCTGCTGCCCGAGGAGCGGTCCGGCTACCGCCAGCGCCAGCTGCGCAGCGTCGACTACCCGGCCGCCCGTCGGCTGCCGGTGCGCGACACGGTGCTGTACAACGCCGGCAACGGCAGCATGTACGCCGACTCGCCGCGGGCGGTCCACGAGGAGCTGGTCCGCCGCGGTCTGGCGCTGGAGCACCTGTGGGGCAGCGACGACATGCAGGTCGAGCTGCCGCAGAGCGCGTCGGCGGTCCGGCTGTGGAGCCCGGAGTGGTTCGAGGCGCTGGCCACCGCCAAGTACATCGTCACCAGCACCCACCTGCCCGACTTCTTCGTCCGCCGCCCCGGCCAGGTCGTTCTGCAGACCTGGCAGGGCAGCCCGCTGAAGCAGGTCGGCTTCGACTTCGAGAAGGTCTGGTTCACCGACTCCAACTACCTCAAGTCCCTGGCCCGGGAGGTTCCGAACTGGAGCCTGCTGGTGGCCGGCAGCAGCTGGGCGGCCCCGGTGCTGCGGCGCGCCTTCGACTTCAAGGGCGAGATCCTGGAGAGCGGTGCGCCCCGGAACGACCTGCTGTTCGCGGCCGACCGGGACAAGACCGCCGAGCAGGTCCGGGAGCGGCTCGGCCTGCCCGAGGGCAAGAAGGTCGTGCTCTACGCGCCGACCTGGCGCGAGGACCGGCGCCGGCCGCAGGGCGGCTACCAGATCGACCTGCGGATCGACCTGGAGGCGGCGAAGGCCGCGCTCGGCGACGACCAGGTGCTGCTGGTGCGCCGGCACAACGTGATGTGCGGGCAGATCCCGGGCGCCGGCAACGGCTACATCTGGGACGTCGGCAGCTACCCCGACATGGCGGAGCTGCTGCTGATCGCCGACGTGCTGGTGACGGACTACTCGTCGAGCGTGTTCGACTTCGCGTCGACCGGCAAGCCGATGTTCTTCTTCACCCACGACCTGGAGCACTACCGGGACAACCTGCGCGGATTCAGCCTGGACTTCGAGGCGGAGGCGCCCGGCCCGCTGCTGGCCACCTCCGAGGAGCTGGTCTCCGCGCTCGGCCGGGTGGACGAGGTCGCGGCCGAGTTCGCGGACAAGGCCGCCGCGTTCCGTGAGGCGTACTGCGACCTGGACGACGGCAAGGCCGCCGCCCGGGTGGTCGACGCGATGCTCCGCAAGGAGTAGTCACCGCGAACGGTCCGAGAGGCGCCCGACACCACCGGTGTCGGGCGCCTCCGCATTTCCCGGAGCCCATATTCGACATTTCCTCGAACCCCTGAATCATTTCCGCACCCATGTTCCAGGAAATGAATTCTCCGGGCAATTCGAAAAAGCGTGCAGTTGACCTTGGTGCCATTTCTGGATGGGATATGAATTTCCATTCCGAAGGGCCCCCATTGCCATGCCTGTGCTCACACGGCTCGTCCTGCCGCACGCCGCTCCCCGTGTGACCACCGCCCGCCCCGCGGACGACGAGGACGTGGTGTTCGGGCTGCTGCGCGCCCGCTGGCACGGCCGCGGCCTGGAGCTCACCGGATTCGCCCGCCCCCAGGGACTGGACACCGGCCGCCCCGGCTCCGCCTGGACCTGGCTGACCCTGCGCCACGAGGACCAGGCCGAGCCCCCGCTGCACCTGCGCTCCACGCCCCGCAGGCTGCCCGAGATCACCGACGACAGCGCCCAGCCCGAGTACAACCACGACTGGTCCGGCTTCACCGCGCTGCTGGCGCCCGGCCGACTGCGCCGCGAGGGCCGGTGGCTCCTCGGCGACTGGCAGATCGACACCACCCTCTTCACCCGCCCCCGCGCCGCCCGGGTGCGCCGCCAGTACGGCGCCCTCGCCCCGCACTGGTGCGGCTCCGGCGAATACCCGCCGGCCCGCTGGGTGGACCGCGACGTCCGCCTCCAGCCCTACTTCGAGGACGGCCGGCTACGGCTGCGGCTGGAGCGCCCGGCCGTACGGATCACCCGGGCCGCCCGCACCGCCGTCGACCTCGACCTGGGCGGCATCGCCGACTCCTGCCCCTCCGGCACCGTGCTGCGGCTGCGCCACCGGCAGAGCGACGCGGTGATCGAGCAGCCGCTCACCCGCGGCGGGAACACCTTCACCACCCGCCTGCCGTACCGGCCGTTCACCGCCGCAGGGCGCGGCAGCGGCGAACCGGAGCACTGGGACGCCGAACTGCTGCGGCCCGACGGCGGCACCGAACAGCTCTGCCTCGACGAGCGCGGCGGCCCGGTGGCCGGCCAGCACCCGCTGCCCGACGCCCCCGGCCGCGTGCTCTACCTCAAGCACCTCGCCGACGGCCGCCTCCAGGTCTGCGTCCAGCCCGCGGTCGGCCTGGTCGACCGGATCGCGGTACGGGCCGACGGCTTCGAACTGTGCGGCCACTGCCCGGACCCGGCCGCGGACCGACTGGAACTGGTGCTGCGGCACTCCGGCACCGCGAGCGAGGTCCGCACCCCGGTCGAGACCGGCCCGGACGGCCGCTTCCTGGCCCGGGTGCCCGCCACCCGCACCGGCTCGGACGGCGCCGCGCTGCCGCTGCGCAAGGGCATCTGGGAGGCCGCGCTGGAGCCCGCCGACGGCTCCGGCCCGGGCCGCCCGCTGCTCGCCGCCCCCGCCGCGCTGCCCGCCGTCCCCGCCGCCGCCACGGCCGGCGGCAAGCGGATCCTGCTGCAGCGCCGCTGGCACGACACCCTCCTGGTGGACTCCACCCCGGTGCTCGGCGCCGCCGAGCGCAGCGCCTGGACGCAGCACCGCCAGCGCGCCGAGCACTACCCGGCCGCCCGGCGCGAACCGCTGCGCGAGGCGGTGCTGTACGACGTGTTCGGCGGCCGCGGCTACGCCGACTCCCCGCGCGCGGTGCACGCCGAACTCGTGCGCCGCAGCACGCCGTTGGAGCACCTGTGGGTGGTCGACGACGCACAGGCCGAGGTGCCGACCGGGATCACGCCGGTGCGGATCTGGAGCCCGGAGTGGTACCGGGCGCTGGCCACCTGCCGCTACCTGGTCGGCAACACGCACTTCCCGGACTTCCTGGAGCGCCGCCCCGGCCAGGTCGTCGTGCAGACCTGGCACGGCTCGCTGCTGAAGCGGATCGCCCACGACGTCGAGAACCCCTGGCTGGCCGACCACGGCTACCTGGAGGCGCTCGACCGGGAGACCCCGCAGTGGAGCCTGCTGCTCTCCCCCAGCCCGTTCGCCACCCCGATCCTGCGGCGCGCCTTCCGCTACCGGGGCGAGGTGCTGGAGTCCGGCTACCCGCGCAACGACATGCTCGCCCGCCCGGACGGACGGATCGCCGCGGCCGTCCGCCGCCGGCTCGGCGTCCCCGACGGCAAGCGGATCGTGCTGTACGCGCCGACCTGGCGCGAGGACCAGCGGCGCGGCGACGGCGACGGCTTCCGGCTCGACCTGCGGCTGGACCTCGACCACGCCCGGCGGCTGCTCGGCAAGGACCACGTGCTGCTGGTCCGTCCGCACACGCACGTGCGCGAACCCCTCCCGGGCGCGGGCGACGGCTTCCGGTACGACTGCGGGGACTACCCCGACCCGCAGGAACTGCTGCTGGTCGCGGACGTCCTGGTGACCGACTACTCGTCGATCATGTTCGACTTCGCGATCACCGGCCGCCCGATGTACTTCTTCACCTACGACCTGGAGCACTACCGCGACACCCTGCGTGGCTTCTACTTCGACTTCGAGTCGAACGCCCCGGGCCCGCTGGTGGCGACCTCCGCCGAACTGCTCGGCGCGCTGCGCGAACTCGCCGACAGCGGCGCCGGGTTACCGCCCGGCTGCGTCGAGCGCTACCGGCGCTTCCAGGCCGAGCACTGCGCACTGGACGACGGCGGCGCGGCCCGCCGGGTGGTCGACCGGATGCTCGCACCGCGGTCGGGCGAGAGATAGCCCGGCGCCGGTCGCGGGCCCCGGCCCAGCAGGTCGGTCGTGGACCCCGGCCCAGGAGGTCGGTCGTGGACCCCGACTCAGGAGAAGGAGTAGCTCCGCCAGGGCCGCCAGACCTCGTCAGCGTCGAACCGGGAGAGGCCGAAGCCCGGCACCGGGAACGACGCCCGGAAACCGCGCGCCTGCTCGTACGCCCGGTCCAGCACGTCGTCCGGCAGGCCGTGGGCGACCGTCACGTGCGGGTGGTACGGGAAGGCCAGCTCGCGGGCCAGTGGGCCGGAGCGGATGTCCGCCTCCAGCAGCCGGCACTCCTGCGCGCCCTCCTCGACCCGGACGTACACCACCGGGGAGACCGGGCGGAAGGTCCCGCCGCCGCGCAGCAGCATCCGGAACGGCCGGTGCGCGGCCGCCACCGCCGCCAGGTGCTCCTCGATCTTCGGCAGCAGCTCGGCCGGCACCTCGGTCGGCGGCAGCAGGGTGACGTGCGTCGGTATCGACCGGGCCAGCGGATCGCCGTGCCCGGCCCGGGCGTCCTGGATCGCCACGCCGTACGGATCCGGGACGCTCACGGACACGCCGATGGTGACGACCTCCCCGCCCTGGGCCGAAGAGCGCGCCGAATCCGGGCGCTCGGAGGCGAAGGGCGAGTCACGGTCGTCACCACCGGGCAGGCGTGTGACGGGAGTCACCGCTTGGCGGCCGGGAGGAAGCCGATCCGGTCGTACACCGTCTCCAGCGTCACCGACGCCACCTCGCGGGCCTTCTCGGCACCGATCGCCAGCACCCGGTCCAGCTCGGCCGGGTCGTCCAGGAAGGTGCGGGTGCGCTCCTGGAAGGGGGTGACCCACTCGGTGAACAGCTCGGCCAGCTCGGTCTTCAGGGCGCCGTACATCTTGCCCTCGAAGTGCGCGACCAGCTGGTCGACCGACTGGCCGCTGAGCGCGGAGTGGATGCGCAGCAGGTTGGAGACGCCCGGCTTCTCCTCCTCGTCGTAGGACACGACGGTGCCGGTGTCGGTGACGGCGCTCTTGATCTTCTTGGCGCTGGCCTTCGGGTCGTCCAGCAGGCCCACCAGGCCCTTGGGCGAGGAGGCCGACTTGCTCATCTTGACGGCCGGGTCCTGGAGGTCCTGGATCTTCGCCGTCTCCTTGAGGATGTACGGCTTCGGCACGGTGAAGGTCGGGCTGTAGCGGGTGTTGAAGCGCTCGGCGATGTCGCGGGTGATCTCGACGTGCTGGCGCTGGTCCTCGCCGACCGGGACGGCGTCCGCCTGGTAGAGCAGGATGTCCGCGATCTGGAGGATCGGGTAGGTGAACAGGCCGACCGTGGTGCTCTCGGAGCCGTACCGGGAGGACTTGTCCTTGAACTGGGTCATCCGCGAGGCCTCGCCGAAGCCGGTGAGGCAGTTCATCACCCAGGCGAGCTGCGCGTGTTCGGGCACGTGCGACTGGACGAAGAGCGTGCAGTGGTCCGGGTCCAGGCCCGCGCCGAGCAGCTGGGCGGCGGAGACCCGGGTGTTCTCGCGCAGCGTCGCCGGGTCCTGCGGCACCGTGATCGCGTGCAGGTCGACGACCATGTAGAAGGCGTCGTTGTCCTTCTGCAGGTCGACCCACTGGCGCACCGCGCCGAGGTAGTTGCCGAGGTGGAACGAGCCGGAGGTGGGCTGGATGCCGGAGAGTACCCGGGGACGGCCCTTGACCGGACCGGTGACCGCTGCGTTGACCATGCGGGCCATTGTTCCAGTTCCACCGGTCGCTCAGGAAACGTCCGCCCCTGGAGGTTCCACCAGTGTGACGGCACTCACCCTCACCCGGGCGATCCGCCGGCCCTCGACCTTGGCCACCGTCAGCAGCACCCCGCCGCCGCCCTCCAGCGGGATGCGCACGTGGTCGCCGTCCCGGGGCAGCCGGCCGAGCGAGGCGACCAGGCAGCCGGCCACCGTCTCGTACGGGCCCTCGGGCAGGGTGACGCCGGTCTCCTCGGCGAAGTCGCCGAGGTTGAGCAGGCCGTCCAGCTCCATGCCGCCGCCGGCCAGCCGGCGGGTGGGGGCGGACTCCGGCCGGTCGTACTCGTCCCGGATCTCGCCGATGACCTCCTCGACCAGGTCCTCCAGGGTGACGATCCCCGCGGTGCCGCCGTACTCGTCCACCACGATGGCCAGGTGGTGGCCCTCGCGGCGCATCTCCCCCATCGCCTCCAGCACCCGCTTGGTGCCGGGCAGCAGCTTGACCGGGCGGGCCAGGTCGCGGACCTTGGCTGCCTGTTCGCCGCGGGCGCCGTACAGGTCGCGGACGTGCACGAAGCCGACCACCGCGTCGGCGCTGCCCTCGACCACCGGGTAGCGCGAGTGCGGCGAGGTGTCGGCCTGGTGCCGTACGGCGGCCAGCGGGCGCTCGGCGTCCAGGAAGGTCACCTCGGTGCGCGGGACCATCACCTCGCGCAGCTGGCGCTCGCCGGCGGAGAACACGTCGGCGATCAACGCCCGCTCGTCGCTGCCGAGTTCGGTGTTGGCGGCGACCAGGCCGCGCAGCTCCTCGGAGCTCATCGAGCCGCGCCCGGCCGCCGGGTCGCCGCCGAGCAGGCGGACCATCAGGTTGGTGGAGTGGCCGAGCAGCCAGATCACCGGGCGCAGCACGACCGACATCACGTCCACCACCGGGGCGGCGATGACCGCGATGGACTCGGCGCGCTGCAGGCCGATCCGCTTGGGGGTCAGCTCGCCGAGCACCAGTGACGCGTAGCTGATCACCAGGGTGAGGCTGACCAGGGCGATCGCGTCGGCCACGCCCTCGGTCAGGCCCGCCCGGACGAACAGCGGCGCGACCTTGCCCGCCAGGGTGTCCGCGCCGAAGGCGGCGGACAGGAAGCCCATGCAGGTCACCCCGACCTGGACGGCGGCCAGGAAGCGGTTGGGGTCGGCGGCCAGGTGCGCAGCCCGGGCCGAGCGCCGGGTGCCAAGCGCCTCCAGCGTCCGGATCTGGCCCTCGCGCAGCGAGATCAGCGAGATCTCGGCGACGTTGAACAGCCCGCCCAGCAGGATGAAGACGAGGACGAGCGCGGCGTCCCCGAGGGTTTCGTTCACAGCGGGCCAGTGTAGGGCGGCCGGTGCGCGGAGGCGGGCCTCCGAGGCCGGACACGGCGGCGGCCCGCCGCCCCCGGGGAGGGGTGACGGGCCGCCGGAGTGCTCAGCGGGCTCAGATGAGGCCCAGCTCCTGCACCGCGTCGCGCTCCTCGGTCAGCTCCTTGACCGAGGCGTCGATGCGGCCGCGCGAGAAGTCGGAGATCTCCAGGCCCTGGACGATCTCGAACTTGCCGTCCTTGGTGGTGACCGGGAAGGAGGAGATCAGGCCGGCCGGGACGCCGTAGGAGCCGTCGGAGACGACGCCCATGGAGGTCCAGTCGCCCTCGGCGGTGCCGTTGACCCAGGTGTACACGTGGTCGATCGCGGCGTTGGCGGCCGAGGCGGCCGAGGAGGCGCCACGGGCCTCGATGATGGCGGCGCCGCGCTTGGCGACGGTCGGGATGAAGTCGTTCTCCAGCCAGGCCTGGTCGCTGCCGACGGCCTCGAAGGCCGGCTTGCCGGCGACCTCGGCCTGGAAGATGTCCGGGTACTGGGTCGCGGAGTGGTTGCCCCAGATGGTGACGCGCTTGATGTCGGAGACCAGGGCGCCGGTCTTGGCGGACAGCTGGCCGACGGCGCGGTTGTGGTCCAGGCGGGTCATCGCGGTGAAGCGCTCGGCCGGGACGTCCGGGGCGTTGCGCTGGGCGATCAGGGCGTTGGTGTTGGCCGGGTTGCCGACGACCAGGACCTTGATGTCGTCCGCGGCGTGGGCGTTGATCGCCTTGCCCTGCGGGCCGAAGATGCCGCCGTTGGCCTGCAGCAGGTCGCCGCGCTCCATGCCGGCGGTGCGCGGACGGGCGCCGACCAGCAGCGCGACGTTGGCGCCGTCGAAGGCCACCTCAGGCTTGTCGGTGATCTCGATGTCGCGCAGCAGCGGGAAGGCGCAGTCGACGAGCTCCATGGCGGTGCCCTCGGCAGCCTTGAGGCCCTGCGGAATCTCGAGGAGGCGCAGGTTCACCGGCACGTCGGCACCGAGCAGGTGGCCCGAGGCGATGCGGAAGAGCAGCGCGTAGCCGATCTGGCCGGCCGCTCCGGTGATGGTGACGTTGACGGGGGTGCGAGTCATTTCTACCTTCTCCAGCAAATCGCCAGGTGCCCCAGGCACACCGGCGCACTGGAGCCGAGGATGGTCTCTCGACATCGAGAGACCGGCGTCAGGTTATCGCAAAGGGAAGCGTACGCCGCGTGCGCGGGCGTGGCTGATGCGTCACAGAAGCACCGCGGCCCCCGCCCGGCTCCCGAAGGACGGGGAGCCGGGCGGGGGCCGTTCGATCGGCGCGCGGGCCGGTCAGTGCCTGGGCCGGCCCATCAGCTTGCCGATGTTGTCGAGCAGCGGGATCTGCAGCCACGGGTTCGGCTGCGCGACCAGGGTCAGCAGCACGATCGAGGCGCCCAGGAAGGTCAGCACGATCACGTCGGTGAAGCGGCTGCGCACCGCCAGCATCCCGACCTCGGGCAGCACCAGGCGCAGCACCGCGCCGAGCAGCACGCCGCCGCCGAGGATCAGCAGCCCGTACTTGAAGCCGTCCTTGAAGTCGGCGAACCAGGTGACCGCGAGGCCCGCGCCGACCACCAGCAGGACCAGCGTTATCGGCCACTGCCGGACCGGCAGGGCGTGGTCGCCCCCGAGGGCGGCGGACGAGCCCTCGGGCGGCAGGATGCCGGTGGTCTTGACCGGCCTGCGCCGGGACCGCGCCGGTCGCGGTTCAGTCATGCTCGCCGTCCCTCGGGTGTCAGATGCCGGCGCGGCGCTCGGCCGCCTCGACGATGTTGTTGAGCAGCATCGCGCGGGTCATCGGGCCCACGCCGCCGGGGTTCGGGGAGATCCAGCCGGCCACCTCGGCCACACCCGGGTGGACGTCGCCGACGATCTTGCCCTCGCTGCGGCTGACGCCCACGTCCAGCACCGCCGCGCCCGGCTTGACGTCCTCCGGCTTGACCAGGTGCGGCACGCCGGCGGCGGCCACGATGATGTCGGCCTTGCGCAGGTGGGCGCTCAGGTCCCGGGTGCCGGTGTGGCACAGGGTCACCGTGGCGTTCTCGGAGCGGCGGGTCAGCAGCAGGCCGATCGAGCGGCCGACGGTGATGCCGCGGCCGACCACGACCACCTCGGCGCCGTTGATCTCGACGTCGTGGCGGCGCAGCAGCTCGACGATGCCCAGCGGGGTGCAGGGCAGCGGGCCGTCGATGCCCAGGGCGAGCCGGCCGAGCGAGGTCGGGTGCAGGCCGTCGGCGTCCTTGTCCGGGTCCATCAGCTCCAGGACCGGGTTCTGGTCCAGCCCCTTGGGCAGCGGCAGCTGGACGATGTAGCCGGTGCAGGTCGGGTCGGCGTTCAGCTCGCGGACGACGTTCTCGACGTCCTCCTGGGTGGCGGTGGCGGGCAGCTCGCGCTGGATCGAGGCGATGCCGACCTCGGCACAGTCCTTGTGCTTCCCGTTCACGTACCAGCGGCTGCCCGGGTCGTCGCCGACCAGGACGGTGCCGAGGCCGGGCGTGACGCCCTTCGCCTTGAGGGCCGCCACGCGGGCGGCGAGTTCGGACTTGATCGCGGCGGCGGTGGCCTTGCCATCGAGAATCTGGGCAGTCATGACCCCATTCTCCCGGATCGCGGCAGGTCGCCGTACCACGGCCGGCCACGTCCCGCGGGCGGACCCGCGGTCGGGTGCACGACGCGTCCTCGAGCGGGTCCGCGGGCGGGTCTCGCGGCGGGTCCGGTCCGGGTGACCGGACGGGCACGAAGGTCCGCCGCACGTTGCGGTTGCGCCACATTCTTGACCCGGCCCGTGGAACCGGCTGGACAGGGCGCTGCCGTCCGGATCACGATAAGCGGGCATTCCCGCCGCGCCCCGGCCCGGTGACGGGCCGACGGGTCCCGCGGCGGGGCGTACCCGGGGGAAAGAGCAAGTGAGCCGACCACAGCAGACCGAGCAGCCCGGCCGTCGCGGCGCCGTCCCGCCCGCGCTGTGCCCGTCGAGGGCTCCACTGATCCGGCGCTCACCGCGCTGCTGAGCCGACGGCGCCCGTCACCGCCGCCGGGCTGTCACCCTGCTCCGCTACTGTCCCACCTGGTCGGCGACCCGACTCACCGACCGGCACCGGGCGTCCGCCGTCCCGTCCCCGTCCCCGCAACTGCCCGGAGGCATCCATGAGTTATCCGCCCGACCCGAACAACCCGTACGGCCAGCCGCCGGCCGCCCCGGGCTACGGCTACCCGCAGCAGGCGCCCCCGGCGCCGCCCGCCGCGTACGGCTACCCGCAGCAGGCCCCGGCCTACGGCTACGCACCGGCCGCGCCGGCGTCGATGCCGGGCCTGGTGATGACCGCGCGGGTGCTGCTGTTCATCGTGGGCGGTGTGCAGGCGATCCTGACGATCATCTACCTGGTCATCGGAGCTGCCGCCAAGGACGCCACCAACACCATCAAGCACACGACGACCAGCGACAACCCGTTCACCGCGATGGGCGACGCCGCCGCCAGCGTCATCATCGTCGTCGCGGTCCTGTTCGGGCTCTTCGCCGCGCTCTCCATCACGCTCGGCGCCAAGTTCGGCAAGGGCGGCAACACCGTCCGGATCACCACCATCGTGTACGGCTCGCTCGGGGGCCTGGTCGGCCTGCTGATCCTGCTGGGCGCCATCTCCGCCGGCACCGCCGTGGGCCTGGTGATGGCCTTCCTGTGGCTGGCGATCAGCATCATCTGGATCACCGCCATGTGCGTCCGGGACGGCGTCAACTGGTTCAACCGGCCGAGGTACTGACCGGTCCGACCGGTATGACAGAGCGGCCCGGCCCCTCCTCGGAGGGGTCGGGCCGCTCTGTCATAGCGTCACGCCGGCTCTGTGGCCGGCGACCGGCTCGGTCCGGCTCGGTCCGGAATCAGTGGAAGAAGTGCCGCGCGCCGGTGAAGTACATGGTCACGCCGGCCTCGGCGGCCGCCGCGATGACCTCCTCGTCACGGATCGAACCGCCGGGCTGGACGATGGCCTTGACGCCGGCCGCGATCAGGATCGCCGGGCCGTCCGCGAACGGGAAGAAGGCGTCCGAGGCCGCGAACGCGCCCTTGGCCCGCTCGCCGGCCCGCTCGACCGCGAGCTTGCAGGAGTCGACCCGGTTGACCTGGCCCATGCCGACGCCGACCGAGGCGCCGTCCTTGGCCAGCAGGATCGCGTTGGACTTGACGGCCCGGCAGGCCCGCCAGGCGAAGGCCAGTTCGGCCAGCTCGGCGGCGGAGAGCGCCTCGCCGGTGGCGAGCGTCCAGTTCGCCGGGTCGTCGCCCTCGGCGTGCACCCGGTCGGCGTCCTGCAGCAGCACGCCCCCGGAGATCGGGCGGACCTCCTGGCGGTTGGCCGGGGCCCCGGGGGCGACCAGCACCCGCAGGTTCTTCTTGCGGGTCAGCACCTCCACGGCGCCGTCCTCGTAGCCGGGGGCCACGACGACCTCGGTGAAGATCGGGGCGATCTGCTCGGCCAGCTCGACGGTGACCGGGCGGTTGACCGCGATCACGCCGCCGTACGCGGAGACCGGGTCGCACTCGTGCGCCTTGCGGTGCGCCTCGGCGACGTCGGCGCCGGTCGCGATGCCGCACGGGTTGGCGTGCTTGATGATCGCCACGGCCGGCTCGGCGTGGTCGTAGGCGGCGCGGCGGGCGGCGTCGGTGTCGACGTAGTTGTTGTACGACATCTCCTTGCCGTGCAGCTGCTGCGCGCCGGCCAGGCCGCCGGTGCCGTCGCTGTACAGCGCGGCGCCCTGGTGCGGGTTCTCGCCGTAGCGCAGCACGTTCTGCCGCTCCCAGGTCGAGCCCAGGAACTCGGGGAAACGCTCGTCGCTGGGCGCGTAGCCGGCCTCGAACCAGGAGGCGACGGCCACGTCGTAGGCGGCGGTGTGGGCGAACGCGGCACCGGCCAGGCGCTTGCGGGTGGCCAGGTCGAAGCCGCCCCCCTGGGCGGCCTTCAGCACGTCGCCGTAGCGGGCCGGGTCGACCACGACGGCCACCGACGGGTGGTTCTTCGCGGCGGCGCGGACCATGCTCGGACCGCCGATGTCGATCTGCTCGACGCACTCGTCCGGGGTGGCGCCCGAGGCGACGGTGGCCTTGAACGGGTAGAGGTTCACCACGACCAGGTCGAAGGGCTCGACGCCCAGCTCGGCCAGCTGCGCGCGGTGCGACTCCAGCCGCAGGTCGGCCAGCACGCCGGCGTGCACGCGGGGGTGCAGCGTCTTCACGCGCCCGTCCAAGCACTCCGGGAAACCGGTCAGCTCGGAGACCTCGGTCACCGGGACACCGGCGGCGGCGATCCGGCCGGCGGTGGAACCGGTGGAGACGATGGCGACCCCGGCGGCGTGCAGGCCCTGGGCCAGCTCCTCCAGACCGGTCTTGTCGTACACGCTGATCAGCGCGCGACGGATCGGACGGATGTTCTCCGAAACGGGGGGCGTGGTGGAGCTGGCACTCATGCCGGAATCCATACCTTTCGGTCCTCGATGCGGTGGCCCTCGCGGGCCAGCCGGCCCACGACGTCGACGAGCAGCTTGCGCTCGACTGTCTTGATGCGCTCGTGCAGCGCGTCGCCGCCATCGGCGTGGTCGGCGTCGACGACCTCGACGACGCCCTGCGCGATGATCGGCCCGGTGTCCACACCGGCGTCGACCAGGTGGACGGTGCAGCCGGTGACCTTCACGCCGTACGCGAGCGCGTCGGTGACGCCGTGGGCGCCGGGGAAGGACGGCAGCAGTGCGGGGTGGGTATTGACGATCCGCCCGGCGAAGGCCGTGACGAACTCGGGGCCGAGGATCTTCATGAAGCCGGCCGTGACCACCACGTCAGGCTCGTACTCGGCGACGGAGGCGGTCAGCGCCCGGTCCCAGGCGGCGCGGTCGGAGAAGTCCTTCACCCGGTGGACGAAGGTCGGCAGGCCCGCCTTCGCGGCACGCTCCAGGCCGACGATCCCGTCCCGGTCCGCGCCGACGGCCAGGATCTCGGCGCCGTACGCCGGGTCCGCGACCGCGTCGATCAGCGCCTGCAGATTGGTTCCGGAGCCGGAGACCAGCACCACCAGACGGGCCGGTCCGGGCGTACGGGGAGGGAAGTGCTGGGCGGGGGCGGCGGCCACTGCGCGATTCTCCGTAGGTCGGGCGCCGTGCGCTGGTACGTCCACCGGTGGTGGGGCCACTACGAACGGCAGGTCGAGCGAGGGGGAACACCAGGAAAACCCGCCGCGACGCGGGCCCCGGGAACCGATGTGAGCTGCTGACCGTCACCACGATAACGGCTGGTCGGACGGCCTCCGAACCCTCCCGGCGGCGCTACGCGCGTAGTTGAGACGGGGATCTCCCCGGGCCTGTCGAAGACACGGCCGGGGGCCCGCCGAACCGGAGTCCCGCCGCGTCCGGGCGGGCCCGACCGGGCTCGGGGCCCGGGCCGCCGGTGGGCCGGCGAACGGCTGCGGGATCATTGGAGGGCGCGGGAGACCGCGCCGACCGCGAGACCGCGACGACCGCGGGACCCTCAGGCCGGACTCGGAGCGAGCTCCGGCCGAGTCCGACCGGGTTCCGACAGAGTTCCGACAGAGCTCCGGCCGAGCTCCGACCGACAAGGATTGGCTGAACCCATGAGCAGCGGCGACGACACCGACGAGCGCAACCCCTTCGCGCCGCCGCCCACGGATGCCCCGGACCAGCCGTGGCAGCCGCGCAGCCCCTGGACCGGCGAGGGCCCGGACGGCGCCGGCGGCCAGGGTGGCGAGCGCCCGCAGCTCCCGCCGCCGTGGGGCTCCGGCCAGGGCGACGGCCGGCCCGGCCAGCGGCCCCCGGCCCCGCAGCCGCCCCGGCTCGACCCCGCCAACCCGGCCCACCGCCGGGCCCGCAACGCCGCGCTGGCCGGGCCGTTCGCGCTGGTCTGCCTGTTCGCGGGCTTCCACTGGATCGCCCTGCTGGTCGGGGTGCTCGGCATCGTCTGGGGCATCAGCGCCCTGCGGAGCCCGAAGGGTGCCGCGGGTGCGGCCGCCGGCCCTGCGGGGGCGGTCGGTCCTTCGGGGGCGTTCGGGCCTGCTGGGGCGGTCGGTCCGGTCCGCGGGGGCACGGCGCCGAACCCGCTTACCCCGGCCGCGCTCGCCGGGATCCTGACCGGCGCGATGACCGTCGTCGTCGCCACGTCGGTGATCGGCCTCGGCTACCACTACCGCGACTACGTCACCTGCGTTCAGGACTCGCTGACCGCCGTCGGCGCCGAGAACTGCGACCGGTACGCGCCGCAGTGGTACGTGGACTTCACCGGGAACACCGAGTAGCCCGGCAGTCCGGCAACCCGGCCGTCCGTCAGTCCGTCAGTCCGTCAGTCCGTCAGTCCGTCAGTCCGTCAGTCGACCGGTCCGGCTTCAGTCGACCGGGTCCGCGGCCTCGCGGGCAGGCCCGGACAGGCGCAGCACGAGGGCGTGTGTACGGGCACGCAGCCGCAGCGCACCCCGGCGCGCCTGCCACACGAGCCGGGCGTACGCGCCCTGACCCTCCGCCGGGGCGAGCGCGCGGTGCCGTACGAGCAGGGCGCCCGGGACGGTCACCAGCGCGAGCCAGGCCGCCGCCGCCAGGCCCGTCGACCACGGCACCGGCCCCAGCCAGACCATCCGCTCGCCCGCCAGCGCCCCGCCGGACAGCCAGCCCAGCAGGGCGGCCGCCGCCCCCACCACCAGGGCCGCCGCCAGCGCAGCCGTCACCGTCGCAGCGGGCGGCCAGGGCTCGGCGCGGTCCTCAGCCCCCTCGACCCCTTCGATTCCCTCGATCCCGTCGATCCCGTCGGCCGGACTCCGCCGACCCGCCGCCGCGCGGCCCAACATCACCGCCGGCACCACCCCGGCCAGCAGCGGCAGCACCAGCGCCGCCCACCGCCAGCCGCCCGGGCCGTCGGCCGGCAGCAGCGCGAACAGCGGGAAATCCGGCACCGGTCCCAGCGCCGTACCGCCCGGCGACACCGCCGTCCCGGTGCCCACCACGAACCCCGGGCCGAGCGCGTACGCCGCGCCCCACAGCACCGCGTTCGGCAGCAGCACCAGCGCGAGCAGCAGCAGGCCCGACAGCGCGGCGGGCCCGCGTCCGAGCAGCGCCATCCCGCGCCCGCCGCCGACCACCGCGTCCAGCAGCGCCGACACCGCCACCAGCACCCCGCCCGCCGCGACCAGCCCGGCTCCGGCCGCCAGCACCGCGGCCCGTACCACCGCCGCGCCGCCGGTCGGACGGCACGACGGCGGGAGACGGTCCAGCAGGGAGCGGGCCATCGGGGAGCCGACGATCGGGGAGCGGGCGATCGGGGAGCCGTCGGCGTCGGCCGAGCGGACTCCGGCGGCCGTGGCCAGGGCCGCCACCAATGCCACCACCAGGACGTCCAGCAGCACCTGGCTGCGGAACAGCCCGGCGCCCGCGCAGTGCAGGGCCACCGCCACCGCCACCGCGCAGTACCCCGCCCAAAGCGCCACCGGGCCGCCCCAGCGCGAGCGCAGCGGCCCGCGCCGCGCCGCCACCCCGGCACCCGCCCGGTGGAGCCGGACCACGGCCAGGACGCCGAGCAGCAGCGGAGTGACGGTCAGCGGGGCGCCCGCATCCCCGCGCAGCACCGGCGCACCGTGCCCGAGCAGCCACAGCACCCCCGCCAACCGGGTGGCAGCGGCCGCGCCGTCGTCCGCGTACGGCGTCACCACCCACAGCCCGAGCACCGGCACTCCGACCCCCGCCAAGCCGACCAGCGCCGCCCGCACCCCCGCCAACAGGTCGGCCAGCGCGGGGCGTCCGCCCAATTCTCCCGGCGCCTCCAGGATCGGACGGCCCATCAGCTGCGTCATGCGCCTCATGGTGCCAAGGCGACTCGCCATGCTCCGTGAAGCGGCAAACCGCCGCCGTGTCCCAGATTATTGGCTTATGCGCATTTTCAGACCGTGCCCCCCAACCGCCGGCGCCCTGGCCCGGAGCGTCTGATGACCACGCCGCCCACCGCCGACTCCCCCACCCCGAAGCGCCACCGCGAGCCCGCCGGCGCCGACCACGACGCGGCCCGCCTGCTGCGGAAGCTGACCCCCCGTGAGGCCCAGACCCTCGCCCACCTCGCCGCCGGGCACGACCTCCCCCGCACCGCCGCCGCCCTCGGCATCACCCCCACCACCGCACGCAGCTACCTCCTGCGCGCCATGCGGAAACTCGGCGCCCCCACCGAAGCCGAGGCGATCACCCGCGCCGCGGGCACCCTGCCGTACGTCCCGCCCCTGCGCCCGGCGAACTTCGCCGGCCTCACCCCGTCCTCCCTCGGCCCCGCCGCGGTCAACGGCCGGACGGCGATCGACGGCGGACGGACCCGAACGGCCGAGCAGGCGGCGCAGCCGGCACCTCAAGCAGTGGTGGCAGCGCCGCCGGGCGCCACGCCACCCCCCGCCTCCGGCGCCCGACGCGGCCGGACGGCGCGGCGCGCCCGCCAAGAGTGCGGAGACACGGCGCACGCGCCCGCGCGCGGGCGTCCGTCCTCCCGCCCCGACCAGGCGCCCCGGCCGGACCTCATCGACACCTCTCCGGAGACCGGCGCGGAGCCGCACACCTCCGCCGGCACCGGCACGGCGCGGACGGCGGCGCCGACAGCGGCCGCGCACGGGCGCCCGGCCGCCGACGGCGGGCAGGCGGCTCCGGCCGCCTCGGCCGCAGACGAAGAACGGCGGCAGTCCTCCGGCACCGGACGGAACGAGGAGGCGGCACAGCACGACAACCTGGCGCAGAACCCCCAGGGTTCCACGGCTCCGGAGCATCAGCGGCCCCCGCTCGCCAGCCGTACGGCACCCTCCGGCGACGGACCGCAGGCCCCCCAGGACTCCTCGACCGCGAAGCACCAGCAGCCCCCGGCCGTCGGCGGCGGGCCCGCCCCGGCGCCCGCCGGCACGGAAGGGCACGGCGAGATGACGCACACGGCTCCGGCCGCACCGGCCGCGGGCGGGCGCGGCCGGCCCGCGGAGAGGCGCGATCCTTCGTCCCCCGCACCGGCTTCGCCCTACGCCGCCGACCGCCCGGCGCCGAGCTTCGAGGAGCTGTACGAGAGCACGCACACCCGCCTGGTGCAGCAGGTGTTCCTGCTGACCGCCTGCCGCCACCGCGCGGTGCACTGTGTGCGGCTGGCGTTCGGGCAGGCGCGGCGGGGGTGGCGGGCGGTGGCCCGGTCGGGGGATCCGGAGGCGTGGGTGCGGGTGCGGGCGTTTGAGCTGGCGCTGTCGCCGTGGCACCGGGGCGGGCCGCGACGGGCGCATGCGTGGGGCCTGCCGCACCGGCGGATCAAAGTGCGTCCGGCGGACGAGTCGCAGGCGGTGCTACCGGACCACGACCGGCTGACCGACCGCGACCGGGCGCTGCTGAAGGCGCTCAAGCGGCTGTCGCGGCCGCAGCGCCGGGCGCTGGTGCTGCACGACGGGCTGGGGCTGCCGGCGGCGGCGATCGCGGTGGAGGTGGAGTCGACGCGGGCGGCCGCCGAGGGGCGGGTGTGGACGGCCAGGGCGGCGCTGGCGCAGTGGGTGCCGGACCTGGTGGGGCCGGATCCGGCGGCGCCGGGGTTCGCGGACGGGCTGAGCCGACTGATGCACCGGGCGGCGGTGCGCGGCTGCCCGGCGCCGCACCGGGCGCCGGTGCCGGTGCTGCGGGCCCGGTACCGGCTGGGGACCGCGAGCCGGACGGGCGCGGCGGCCCTGCTGACGGCGGCGGTGGGCGGGGCGGCGCTGGCGACCCTGTCGGGGGTGCGGCCGGCCGTGCTGTTCCGGCCGCCCGAGCCGCCGGCACCCTCGCTGTGCCTGCCCGCTGCCGAGGCGGAGGAGCCGGGCGTGCCGCTGCTGCCGGGCGGGGCGCCGAACGGCATCAGTAGCCTGTGGTGCAGCCCGGCGCCGGGACTGGAGGCGGTGGTGCTGGAGCCGCACAGCCAGGCGGTCGCCCGCTGGCAGCTGCCGGAGGCGGCGCGGGGCGCGGAGGCCCCGCCGCCGCAGGGTCCGGTGGTCTGCCCGCTGTGGTCGCCGCGGCCCTGCACAACGGGACCGAGAGCGCACTGAATGACGCCGGCTGCCCGGAGGCCGGCAGCCGGAGGCGCGCCGAAAGCAGCCAGCCGAAGCAGCCCGCTGAAAGCGGCGGGCGCCCCCGCCCGGGAAGGGCGGGGGCGCCCGTTGCGCGCGGGGGCGGGATCAGGCCTGGGCGGCGATGATCTCGCGGGCCAGGCGGGCGGTCTCGGACGGCGTCTTGCCGACCTTGACACCGGCGGCCTCGAGGGCCTCCTTCTTCGCCTGGGCAGTGCCCGAGGAGCCGGAGACGATGGCGCCGGCGTGGCCCATGGTCTTGCCCTCGGGGGCGGTGAAGCCCGCGACGTAGCCGACGACCGGCTTGGTCACGTTCGCCTTGATGAAGTCCGCGGCACGCTCCTCGGCGTCGCCACCGATCTCACCGATCATGACGATGATCTCGGTCTCCGGGTCCTCCTGGAAGGCCTTGAGAGCGTCGATGTGGGTGGTGCCGATGACCGGGTCACCGCCGATGCCCACGGCCGAGGTGAAGCCGATGTCGCGCAGCTCGTACATGAGCTGGTAGGTCAGGGTGCCGGACTTCGAGACCAGACCGATCTTGCCGGAGGTGGTGATGTCGGCCGGGATGATGCCGGCGTTCGACTGTCCGGGGCTGATCAGGCCGGGGCAGTTCGGGCCGATGATGCGGGTCTTGTTGCCCTTGGCACCGGCGTGCGCCCAGAAGGCGGCGGTGTCGTGCACCGGAACGCCCTCGGTGATGACGACGGCCAGGCCGATCTCGGCGTCGACGGCCTCGACGACGGCGTCCTTGGTGAACTTCGGCGGCACGAAGATGACGGTGACGTCGGCACCGGTCTTCTCCATGGCCTCGGCGACGGTGCCGAAGACGGGCACCTCGGTGCCGTCGACGTCGACCGTGGTGCCGGCCTTGCGCGGGTTGACACCGCCGACGATCTGGGTGCCGGAGGCGAGCATGCGGCGAGTGTGCTTCATGCCCTCGGAGCCGGTCATGCCCTGGACGATGACCTTGCTGTCCTTGGTAAGGAAGATAGCCATGGTGTGAAGTCCCCTTCCTTACTTGTTGGCCAGCTCGGCGGCGCGGTCAGCGGCGCCGTCCATGGTGTCCACGCGCTGGACCAGCGGGTGGTTCGCGTCGTCGAGGATCTTGCGACCCAGCTCCGCGTTGTTGCCGTCCAGACGGACGACCAGCGGCTTGGTGACGTTCTCGCCCTTGCTCGCGAGGAGCTCCAGGGCCTGCACGATGCCGTTGGCGACCGCGTCGCACGCGGTGATGCCGCCGAAGACGTTGACGAAGACCGACTTGACGTCGGGGTCGCCCAGGATGATCTCCAGGCCGTTCGCCATGACCTCGGCGGACGCGCCGCCACCGATGTCGAGGAAGTTGGCGGGCTTGACGCCGCCGTGCTTCTCACCGGCGTAGGCGACCACGTCGAGGGTGCTCATGACGAGGCCCGCGCCGTTGCCGATGATGCCGACCTGGCCCTCGAGCTTGACGTAGTTCAGGCCCTTGGCCTTGGCGGCGGCCTCCAGCGGGTTGGCCGCGGCCTTGTCCTCCAGGGCCTCGTGCTCGGGCTGGCGGAACTCGGCGTTCTCGTCCAGGGAGACCTTGCCGTCAAGCGCGATGATCTTGCCGTCGCCGGACTTGATCAGCGGGTTGACCTCGACGAGGAGCGCGTCCTCGGCGATGAAGACCTTCCACAGCTTCTGCAGGACATCGGCGACCTGGTCGGCGATCTCGGCCGGGAACTTCGCCGCGGCGACGATCTCGGCGGCCTTCTCCGGGGTGCAGCCCTCGTTGGCGTCGACCGGGATCTTGGCGAGCGCCTCGGGGTTCTGCTCGGCGACGACCTCGATCTCCACGCCGCCCTCGACGCTGGCCATGGCCAGGAAGGTGCGGTTGGTGCGGTCCAGCAGGAACGAGACGTAGTACTCGTCCTTGATGTCCGCGGTCTGGGCCAGCATCACCTTGTGAACGGTGTGGCCCTTGATGTCCATACCGAGGATCGCCTCGGCCTTGGCGACGGCGTCGGCCGGGTCCGCGGCGAGCTTGACGCCACCGGCCTTGCCGCGGCCGCCGACCTTCACCTGAGCCTTGACGACGGCGCGTCCGCCGAAGCGCTCGGCGATGGCACGAGCGGCTTCGGGGGTCTCGATGACATCACCGTCAAGCACGGGCACGCCGTGCTTGGCGAAGAGGTCCCTCGCCTGGTACTCGAACAGGTCCACGTGTGTTCGTCCTTGTTCGTGGTCGCGGATTGTGTCTCTACGAGCGTGCCACGGCAGGATCTTCGCTGCGGGTCGTCGGGGCGGTGCGGGTACGCAGAGGTACGGCCTTGCGGCCCACACAGCCACGGGCGCACACGTCAATCAACACGCGCGTCACGTCCGTCTGGCAGGTTATCCCCGTGGGACGGGACTGTTCCGCCCGGGGCCTGCCCGGCATGGGTGAGAACCGTCACAGACAGCCTAGAGCGTCCCGGTAAACCCCCTTCCACCGATCGGGTGGATTCGCACGTCCGGGTGAATCCGTCACACCCCCTGGTCGGGCACCGGGATCGGGCGCTTCTCGATCGCCGCCGCCATGATCTCGGGGAACACGTCCGGGGTGCAGGCGAAGGCCGGCGCGCCGAGGGCGGCCAGGGCGGCGGCGTGTGCGTGGTCGTAGGCGGGCGCACCCTCATCGGAGAGCGCGAGCAGGGCGATGAACTGGACGCCGGCCGCCTTCATCGCGGCGACCCGCTTGAGCATGCCGTCCCGGATACCGCCCTCGTACAGGTCGCTGATCAGCACGACGACGGTCTCGGAGGGGCGGGTGATCTTCGACTGGCAGTAGGCGAGCGCGCGGTTGATGTCGGTGCCGCCGCCGAGCCGGGTGGCGAACAGGACGTCCACCGGGTCGGTGAGCTGCTCGGTGAGGTCGACCACCGAGGTGTCGAAGACGACCAGCCGGGTGTCCAGGGTGCGCATCGAGGCGAGCACCGCGCCGAAGACCGCCGAGTGCACGACCGAGGGCGCCATCGAGCCGGACTGGTCGATGCAGAGGATGACGTCCTTCTTCACCGCGCGCTGCGCGCGGGCGTAGCCGACCAGCCGCTCCGGGACGACGGTGCCGTACTCGGGCAGGTAGTTCTTCAGGTTGGCCCGGATCGTCCGGTCCCAGTCGATGTCGCGGTGCCGGGGGCGGTTGACCTTGGCGCTGCGGTCGAGGGCCCCGCCGAGGGTGGCCCGGGTGCGGTCGGCCAGTCGGCGCTCCAGGTCGGCGACCACCTTGCCGACCACGGCCCGGGCGGTCTCCCGGGTGGTCTCGGGCAGCGCGTGCTTGAGCGAGAGCAGGGTGCCGACCAGGTGGACGTCCGGTTCGACGGCCTCCAGCATCTCCGGCTCCAGCAGCAGCCGGTCCAGGCCGAGCCGGGTGATCGCGTCCTGCTGCATCAGCTGGACGACGGTGGACGGGAAGTACTCCCGGATGTCGCCCAGCCAGCGGGCCACCTGCGGGGCCGAACCGCCCAGCCCCGCGCTGCGCCGCCCGCCGCCGCGGCCGGCCCGGCCGCCCTGCTCGGGCGCGCCGCGGTAGAGCGCGCCGAGGGCGCCGTCCATCGCGGCGTCCCGGCCGCGCAGGGTGCAGCCGGTGCCGTCGGCCTCGCCGCCGAGCACCAGCCGCCAGCGGCGCAGCCGTTCGTCGGTCGTGGGCGCTGCCATCTCGTCCTCCTGCTTCAGCGGGTACCGCGGTGATCGGGTGCGGCCGGTCGTCGGGTGCGGCGGGTCGTCGGGTGCGGCGGGTGTGTCCGCTGCTGCGAGGGTCAGGTGTTGCGGCCGGCGGCCTGCCGGGGGATCCGCGGGCGGACGCCGAGCAGCAGGGCCACGACGGGGACGGCGGCGTCGGCGCGGGCGCGGTCCAGTTCGCCCACCGGGGCCCGGTCCGCCGGGGGGCCGCCGAGCGGACCGGCCGCGACCCGGCCGCCGATGGTCGTCCGCACGCCCGCCTCCAGCCCGGCGAAGGTACGGCGCAGCAGCGGCAGGACGTCGGTGAAGACCTCGCCGCTCACCCCGGTCAGCCAGGCGTCCAGCAGGGCGAGCAGCCGGGGGTCGTGCAGCAGCAGGGCGCCGCCGCCGGTGAGGAAGCCCTCGACCCAACCGGCCGCGTCCGCGGGGGCGTTGGCGACGGACAGGACCAGCCGCAGTCGGCGGCCGGCCTCCTCGGAGTCGAGTCGGCCGTCGTCCAGCAGCAACCGGACGGCCCGGCCGCGGAGCAGGCCCGGGGCCCCGGTGGCCGGGCCGCCGGACGGCTCGCGGGCGGCCAGTGAGCGCAGGGCGGCGGCCCAGCGGTCGGCCAGGCCGGCCAGGCCGTGCGGGTCCGGTGCCCGGTCGGGGCCGGCGGGGGCGGCGGGGTTGCCCGGGTGGGCAGCGTCACCCCGGCCGTCCGGACCGTCCCGGTCCGGTGCGGCGTCGGCGGCCGGCGGCCCGGCGGAGGTCAGCAGGCCGATCGCGCCGTGCACCTCGTCGAGGCGGCCGCGCATCGCCGCCGCGCTCTCGGCGTCCAGCCCGACGCAGCCGGGCGGCAGTCCGACGCAGATCCGCTCGGCCAGGCCGGCCGCCGCCCCGGCGAGCGCGCCGTCGTCGGTGCCCCGCACGTCGCCGTAGCGCAGCGCGCGGACCAGCGCGGGCAGCGCGCCCGCCAGGTGCGCGACGTCGGTGTCCAGGGCCGCGCAGTCGGCGAGCACCCGCATCACTGCGGGCAGCGCGCCGGGCAGCCCGGCCAGCAGGCAGGTCTCCACCAGGCCGGTCAGTTCGGCGAGTTCGACGGCGGCGCGGGCGGTGCCGACCGCCTTGCCGGTGGCCGCTTCCTCGACCGTGGTGCCCCACTGGGCGGCCTCGGCGATCCGGACCGCGAACTCCGGCTGCCAGCACAGCCGCCAGCTCTCCCGGAACGTCCCGGTCGAGTTGACCGAGGAGCGGGCCGGCACGCCCCAGTCCACGCCCAGCAGCCGCAGCCGGTGCAGCAGCCGGGAGCGGGCCGCGTCGGTCTCCTTGCGCAGGTCGAGGTCGATGTCCTTCGGCGTGGCCTCGGGCTTGAGTCGCAGCGAGCGCTGCAGCCGGGCGAGGTCGCGCTGCAGCGGAACCGCCGGTGCGGCGTCCGGGACCTCGCCGAGCTCGTCGCCGATCACCAGGCGGTCCCGGACCAGCTCCAGGGCGACGTCCGAGCCCTCGCAGAGCACCGCGCGGACGGCGTCCAGGGTCTCGGTCAGCCCGGCGAGCGGGCGACCGCGCAGGACGGCCAGGGTCTCGGCGAGCCGGACCGCCTCGATGACGTGGGCGGAGGAGACCGGGTGGTCCTCGGCGCGCAGGAGGTCGGCGGCCCGGGTGAGCCAGCGCGGCACCGGGTCGCCGTCGGTGGTGAACAGGTGGTGGTACCAGCCGGGCGAGTGCACGCCCGCGCCGTACCCGGTGGCCGGGGAGAGCCGACGGTGCGTCCAGGGCACCCAGGTGATGTCCGTCCGCACCTTCTTCGGCAGCTCGGCGAGCAGCGCCCGGTCGTGCGCGACGGTGGGCATCGTCTCCAGCGCGGGGACGTGGAAGGCTCCGCAGACCACGGCGATCCGCCGGTGCCCGGCGCGGCGGGCGGCACGGATCTGCTGGCGCATGTACGCCTCGCGCAGCAGGTCCCGGCGGGACTCGCCGAGACCCTCGGCGCGCAGCGCGCCCATCGCCTCAGCGACGGCGGCGAACGGGGCCAGCGCGTCGGTGCCGGGCGCGCGGTGCTCGACGACGTCCTCCCACCAGCGCTCCGGGTCGTCGTGCCCGGCCGCCTCGGCGAGCAGTGCCAGCGGGTCGGCGGGCACCTCGCCGGCGTCGTCGGCACCCGTGGCGTCGGATCCACCGGTGCCGTCGGAACCGGCGGTGGCCTCGGGCGCGGGCGCGAAGCCGTACCCGGCGGGCAGGTCGATGAAGCGGACCGGCAGGTCGTGCTCCACGGCGTGCCGGATCGCCACCCACTCCGGGGAGAACGCGGCGTACGGCCAGAAGGCGGCCTTCGCCGGGTCGTCCACCGCGTGGGCGAGCAGCGCGACCGGCGGCACCAGGTCCTTCTCGGCGGCCAGGTGGACGATGCCGTCGGCCTCCGGCGGGCCCTCGACGAGCACCGCGTCCGGCTGCCACTGCGCCAGCGCGGCGGCCACCGAACGGGCCGAGCCGGGGCCGTGGTGGCGGATGCCGAGGAGAGCGACCTCCGCGGTCATGCCGTCACCTCGCGGGCGGCCCGGTAGAAGTCCTTCCAGCCGTCGCGCTCGCGCACCACCCCTTCGACGTACTCGCGCCAGACCGCCTGGTCCGCCACCGGGTCGCGGACGACGGCGCCGAGGATGCCGGCCGTCACGTCCCCGGCGCGCAGCACGCCGTCGCCGAAGTGGGTGGCCAGGGCCAGGCCGTTGGTCACCACCGAGATCGCCTCGGCGGTGGAGAGGGTGCCGCTCGGGGTCTTGACCTTCGTCCGGCCGTCCACCGTGATCCCGGCCCGCAACTCCCGGAAGACGGTCACCACGCGCCTGATCTCCTCGGCGCCGCCGGGCAGTTCGGGCAGCTCCAGGGAGCGGCCGAGCTGGCCGACCCGGCGGGTGACGATGTCGACCTCCTCCTCCAGCGAGCCCGGCAGCGGCAGCACTACGGTGTTGAACCGGCGGCGCAACGCGCTGGAGAGCTCGTTGACGCCGCGGTCGCGGTCGTTGGCGGTGGCGATCACGTTGAAGCCGCGCACCGCCTGCGTCTCGCTGCCCAACTCCGGCACCGGGAGCGTCTTCTCGGACAGGATGGTGATCAGGCTGTCCTGGACGTCGGCCGGGATGCGGGTCAGCTCCTCGACCCGGGCGATCTTGCCGTCGGCCATCGCCCGCATCAGCGGCGAGGGCACCAGGGCGTCCGGGTTGGGGCCGCGGGTGAGCAGCTGGGCGTAGTTCCAGCCGTACCGGACGGCCTCCTCGGGGGTGCCGGCGGTGCCCTGCACCAGCATCGTGGAGTCGCCGCTGATCGCGGCCGCCAGGTGCTCGGACACCCAGGTCTTCGCGGTGCCGGGCACGCCGAGCAGCAGCAGCGCCCGGTCCGTCGCCAGCGTCGTCACGGCGACCTCGACCACGCGGCGCGGGCCGACGTACTTGGGGGTGATCCGGGTGCCGTCGGGCAGTTCGCCGCCGAGCAGGTACGTCGCCACGGCCCATGGCGACAGCTTCCAGCGCTCCGGGCGCGGACGGTCGTCCTGCGCGGCCAGGGCGGCCAGTTCGCCGGCGAAGGCGTCCTCGGCGTGCTGCCGCAGAACGTCGGTCATGGGGGCTCCTTGAGGTCGGCCACCGGGGCACACGGGTGCCCCGGGGCAGGATGATCGGGGGGAGCCAGGTCGGCGTCCCGGCCTGTGGGAACCACCCTGCACCGTCCCACTGACAACGCCCGCCGACCCCGGGAAGGGCGCCGGACGGTCAGTCAGCCACTGTCAGTGCCGCCGCCTACGGTCGGCCGCATGGAGGAACGCTGGAGCACCGAACACGTCCTGTCCCTGGCACCTGACGCCGCATCGCAGAAGGCGGCGGGCAAGCTCTCCTCGCCCGCGTCGTGGTCCGGCACGGGCGAGGACGGCACCGCGGTCTGGGGCGAGTGCAAGGGCAGCGGCCGCACGCCGTACCGCACCGTGATCGAACTCGTCACGCCCGCCTACAACTGCACCTGCCCCAGCCGGAAGTTCCCGTGCAAGCACGCGCTCGGACTCCTCCTGCTGTGGAGCGGCTCCCCGGAGGCCGTCCCGGCCTCCGAGCCCGCCGACTGGGCGGCCGACTGGCTCCGGGCCCGCCAGGAGCGCGCCGAGAAACGCGCGGCGGAGCCGGTCGACCCGGAGGCCGCCCGCCGCCGGGCCGAGAAGCGCGGCGCCCGGGTCGCGGCCGGCGCGGCCGAGCTGCGGCTGCGCCTGGCCGACCGGATCCGACACGGCCTGGCCGACCAGTCCACCGCCGGCCCCTGGGAGGAGGTCGCCGCCCGCATGGTCGACGCGCAGGCCCCCGGCCTGGCCGCCCGGGTCCGCGAACTCGACGCCCTGCCGCAGGAGCGGCGGCTGGAGGAGTACGCGATGCTCCACCTGCTCGCCACCGCCGCCACCCGGCTCGACGAGCTGCCCGCCGAGCTGGCCGCGAGCGTCCGCACCCGGGTCGGCTACACCCTGGATGCCGCCGAGGTGCTGGCCGGCCCCACCGTCCGCGACCGCTGGCTGGTGCTCGGCAGCCGGGACACGTCCGACGAGCGGCTCACCACCCGCCGGGTCTGGCTGCGCGGCGCCAAGACCGGTCGCCCGGCCCTGCTGCTGGCCTTCGGCCGCCCCGGCCAGGCCCCCGACCTCGCCCTGCCCACCGGCCACCTGCTGGAGGCCGAACTCGCCTACCACCCCGGCGCCCGCCCGCTGCGCGCCGTCCTCGGCACCCGCTACGGCGCCCCCGAGGCGGGCCCGGCCGACCCACCCGTCGGGCTGACCGTCGCCGAGGCGGTGGCCGGGTACGGCACCGCCGTCGCCGACGACCCGTGGCTGGACACCTGGCCGACGGTCCTCACCGACGTCGTCCCGGTCCGCACCCCGGACGGCTGGCACCTGACGGACGGTCACCACACCGTGCCCGTCCGCGCCTCGGCCGTCCCGGAGGCGGCGCTGTGGCGCCTGGCCGCGGTCTCCACCGGCCGCCCGCTGACGGTCTTCGGCGAGTACGGCCACCAGGGCTTCGCCCCGGTCACGGCCTGGCCCGCCGGGCACCGACCGGTCGGCCTCACCAATTCCTAGGAGCACCGAGAATGACGATCACCCAGGACCCGTGGGAGACCCTGCACACCAGCGCCCTGCTCGGCACCGACCGCCGCCCGCTCCCGGCCACCGCCCTGCCGCTCGCCGACGCCGTGGACCGGACCGACCCGGCCACCGCCCTGCTGGAGCTGGCCGCCCTCGCCACCGTCCGCCGCCGGGCGGGCGCGCTGCCCGTACCGGCCGCCGAGCCGCCCGGCCCGCCCGCGCCCGAGGACACCCGGCCGGAGCTGCCCGAGCCGGCCGCCCGCCGGCTGGCGGTCCTGCTGGCCGGCCGCAGCGGCGGGGGCGCCGGCGGCACCCTGGCCAACCTGGCCGAGCTGCTGCCGCAGTGGCTCGCCACCGCCCGCGCCCGGGGCCTTCGGCCGCCCGCCGCACTGATACCCGGCCTGCTCGACGCCGCCCGCGCGCGCGGCGAACTGCGTTCCGACGCCGTCGCACTGGCCGGCCCGCTGGGCCGCTGGCTGGCCGAGCGGAACCCCGACTGGCGGTTCGTGCTGCGCACCACCACCCAGGAGCCGGCCCGGCAGCAGGACGACCCCGCCGACCACCAGCTGTGGCACGAGGGCCTGTTCGCCGAGCGTGTCACCCACCTCACGCTGCTGCGCCGCCGCGACCCGGCCGCCGGCCTGGAGCTGCTGCGGAGCACCTGGTCCACCGAGCGGGCCGAGGACCGCCTGCTCTTCCTGGACTCCCTCCAGGACGGCCTCTCCCCCGACGACGAGCCGTTCCTGGAGGCCGCCCTCGGCGACCGCAGCAAGAACGTCCGCGCCACCGCCGCCGAACTGCTCTCCACCCTGCCCGGCTCCGCCCTGGCGCGCCGGATGGGCGAGCGCGCGCGGACCGCCGTACGCCTCGCCGGGAGCGGCACGCACCTGCTGGTCACCCCGCCCGCCGAGTGCGACGCGCAGATGCAGCGCGACGGCATCGCGCCCAAGTCCCCCACCGGGCGCGGCGAACGGGCCTGGTGGTTCGGCGAGCTGGTGGCCGCGGCCCCGCTCTCGGTCTGGCCGGAGAGCACCGGCCTGACACCCGAACAGCTGCTCGCCCTGCGGGTCGGCGACAGCATCGACGAGACCAGCAGCAGTTGGGCCGACGACCTGCGGGAGGCCTGGGCGCGCGCCGCGGTCCGCCAGCACGACGCCGGCTGGGCCCGGGCACTGCTCGGCCCGGCCCCGGTGCCGCCCACCCGCGGCGCCGGCCGGGCCCGTGCCCCGCGTGCCACCGGCGCCCCGGCCAAGCTGCTGGCCGTCCTGCCGCCCGAGGAGCGGGCCGCCTGGACGGCCGCGTTCATCGAGGTGCACGGGCTGGGCGAGGCCTTCCAGCTGCTCGGCGCCTGCGCCACCCCGTGGACGCCGCCGCTGTCCACCGCCGTGGTGAGCGCCCTGGCCCGGGCCGCCGCCTCCGGCGCGTACCCGTGGAGCCACAGCGGGGTGCTCGGGATGACGGAGCGCGCGCTCGCGCCCGAGACGGCCGGCGCGGTGGAGGAGCTGGCCGCCGGGGCCGCCCCGGACTCCGCCTGGGCCGAGACCTTCGCCCGGCTGGCCGGCACCCTGCGCTTCCGGGCCGCGATGCTCGCGGAGCTGGCGGGCTGACGCCGGGTGGGCAGTCCGAACGGGCCTCCGGCCGGGCAGTCCGGACGAGCGGTCCGGCGGACCGGGTGACGAAGCGGCCCCGGGAACGGCAGGGCGGGCCGGCCCCGAGGGACCGGCCCGCCCGTCCTGCCGACGATCAGCTCACCCGAGGATCAGCTCGCCCGCAGGTTGGCCTCGACCCAGGCGACCACGTCCCGGGTGGGCGTGCCCGGGGTGAAGATGTCCGCGACGCCCATCGCCTTGAGCTCGGCGATGTCCTCGTCCGGGATGATCCCCCCGCAGAAGACCTTGATGTCCGCCGCGTCGCGCTCCTTCAGCAACTCCAGCACCCGCGCGCACAGCGTCATGTGGGCACCGGAGAGGATCGACAGCCCGATGCCGTCCGCGTCCTCCTGGATCGCGGTGTCGACGACCTGCTCGGGCGTCTGGTGCAGCCCGGTGTAGATGACCTCCATACCGGCGTCGCGCAGGGCACGCGCAATGACCTTGGCGCCACGGTCGTGACCGTCGAGCCCCGGCTTGGCGACCACCACACGGATCGGCCCCGACACACTCATCACTGCCTCCTGGACATCGTTGTCCACCACCCCACCGGGCTTCGTGGGCCACGGGCGCGGTTAACGGTCAATAACCAACCTGAGGGGAGGTTAGCGCCACCCGGCCCGCTTGACCGCGCCCCCTCCCAAGAGGAGGGCAAAGTCACAGCTCCAAGCCTTGCTACCAGCGGGTATACCCATCCTTCCGCCGACCTCCCCCCAGACCCCCCGAGCGCCCCCTTGACAACCGGAGGTTTTTCCGGCGCGTCGGCCTTCCGGCTACAGTCACGGCTGTTCGACCTCGACCGACGACGTCCGTGACCGAGGCCCACCGAGGAGGCAGCCCCCGATGGCTCCCGAAGCAGCCGCCCGTCCGACCCGTGCGCAGCTGCGCCTCGCCGCCCGCGAGCAGTCCCGCGCCGAGCGCCGCGGTGCCGCCAAGGCGGCCACCCGGACGGCGCTGCTGCGGGTCGCGCTCCCGTCGATGGCCGCGCTCGGGGTCGCCGGCGCGGGGGCCGTCGCGGTGGTGCAGGAGCAGGACGGGCGGGTGCCGGCGCAGGCCTCGGCGGCCGACGCCCCGGACAACACCGCCGCCCGGACCGCGGCGCGGCAGGCCCTCGCGACCGGCGACCAGGCCCAGGCCTCGCGCGGCGACGCCCGCCGACCGCTGGCCGGCACCCAGCCCACCGACGCCCGGCCGAGCGACACCCCGACCGCGCAGCCCGCCGCCGAGCCGGCCCCGGAACCGGTCAAGCCCAAGGTGGTCATGCCGGTCGCGCAGCACGGCCTCGGCGAGCTGTTCGGCGAGGCGGGCACCCACTGGGCCAACCGCCACACCGGCATCGACTTCCCGGTGGACGGCGGCAGCCAGGTCATGGCCGTCGCCGACGGCACGATCCGCACCCAGTGGAACCCGTTCTACGGCTACATGTCGGTCCTCAAGATGTCCGACGGCACCGAGGCCTGGTACTGCCACCTGCGCGGCTACAAGATCCGCAAGGGGCCGGTGAAGCAGGGCGACGTCATCGCCTTCGTCGGCAGCAGCGGCAACAGCACCGGGCCGCACCTGCACTTCGAGATCCGGCCGGCCGGCAGCGGGCCGATCGACCCGCTGCCGTGGTTCCTGGCCAACGGCCTGGACCCCCGCTAGCGCTACAGCTTCTCGACGGGCGCGTAGCGCAGCAGCAGCTGCTTGCGCCCCTGCGTGCCGAAGTCGACGGTGGCCTGCGCCCGGTCGCCCACGCCCGTCACGGCCACCACCGTGCCCAGCCCGAAGCTGTCGTGGGTGACCCGGTCGCCGACGGCCAGCGAGACGCCGTCGCGCTCCACCACCTTGCCGCCGCGCCGCGCGGACTGCCCCCAGCCCGCCTTCGGCGAGGCCGAGGCCGAGAACGACGACGAGGACGAGGACCCCGAGGACGAACGCGAACTGCCGCCCCCGGACGAGGACTTGCCCCAGGACGAGCCCGAGGAGTAGCCGCGCTGGGCCGGCGCCTGCACCGCCCCGGTGCGCTTCCACTCCACCAGCGTCTCCGGGATCTCCTCCAGGAACCGCGAGGCCGGGTTGTACGCCGGCTGTCCCCAGGCGCTGCGCAGCACCGAGCGGGTCAGGTACAGCCGCTCGCGCGCCCGGGTCAGCCCGACGTACGCGAGCCGGCGCTCCTCCTCCAGCTCCTTGACCTGGTTGAGCGCCCGCATGTGCGGGAAGATCCCGTCCTCCATGCCGGTCAGGAAGACCACCGGGAACTCCAGGCCCTTGGCGGTGTGCAGGGTCATCATCGTGATGACGCCGCGCCCCTCCTCGTCCTCGTCCGGGATCTGGTCGGAGTCGGCGACCAGCGCGACCCGCTCCAGGAAGTCGGCCAGCGAGCCGACCGGGGGCGCGCCGTCCTCCTCGGCGTCCGGCCGCTCGCCCGGGTCCTGCTCGTACTCGAGGGCGACGGAGGCGAGTTCCTGCAGGTTCTCCACCCGGGTCTCGTCCTGCGGGTCGGTGGAGGACTGGAGCTCGGCCAGGTAGCCGGTCTCCTCCAGGACGGCCTCCAGCACCGCCGCCGGGCCCGCGCCCGACTCGACGACCTGGCGCAGCCCGGCCATCAGGGTGTTGAACTTCTTGACGGCGTTGGCCGAGCGCGCGGCCATCCCGTACGCCTCGTCCACCCGCGCCAGCGCCTGGGCGAAGGAGATCCGCTCCCGCGCGGCCAGCGCGTCGATCATCGCCTCGGCCCGGTCGCCGATGCCGCGCTTGGGCACGTTGAGGATCCGGCGCAGCGGCACGGTGTCCTCCGGGTTGGAGAGCACCCGCAGGTAGGCCAGGACGTCCCGGACCTCCTTGCGCTCGTAGAAGCGCACCCCGCCGACCACCTTGTACGGCAGGCCGACCCGGATGAACACCTCCTCGAAGACCCGGGACTGGGCGTTGGTCCGGTAGAAGATCGCGACGTCGCCTGGCTTGGCCTCGCCCTTGTCGGTGAGCCGGTCGATCTCGTCGGCGATGAACTGGGCCTCGCCGTGCTCGTCGTCCGCGACGTAGCCGATGACCTTCTCGCCGTGGTCGCCGGCCGTCCAGAGCTTCTTCTCGCGGCGGTTGGCGTTGCGTTCGATGACGGCGTTGGCGGCGCTCAGGATGGTCTGCGTGGAGCGGTAGTTCTGCTCCAGCAGGATCGTGCTCGCGTTCGGGTAGTCCTCCTCGAACTGGAGGATGTTGCGGATGGTCGCGCCGCGGAAGGCGTAGATCGACTGGTCCGCGTCACCGACGACGCACAGCTCGGCCGGCGGCACCTCGGCGAGGTGCGCGGCGGCCGGGTTCACGAAGTCCCCGTCCGCGGTGCGCTTCGGCGCGGCCGCGACGGATCCGCCGCTCAGCTCCCGGACCAGCATGTACTGGGCGTGGTTGGTGTCCTGGTACTCGTCGACCAGGATGTGCCGGAACCGGCGCCGGTAGTGCTCGGCGACGTCGGGGAAGGCCTGCAGCAGGTTCACCGTCGTCATGATGATGTCGTCGAAGTCCAGCGCGTTGGCCTCGCGCAGCCGCCGCTGGTACAGCGCGTACGCCTCGGCGAGCTTCTTCTCCATCGGGTTGGCGGCCTGGTCGGCGAAGGTCTCCTCGTCGATCAGCTCGTTCTTGAGGTTGCTGACCTTCGCCGTGAAGGACTTCGGCGGGAACTGCTTCGGGTCCAGGTCGAGGTCGCGGCAGACCAGCGACATCAGCCGCTGCGAGTCGGCCGAGTCGTAGATCGAGAAGCTGGAGGTGAACCCCAGCTGCTTGGACTCGCGGCGCAGGATCCGCACACAGGCGCTGTGGAAGGTGGACACCCACATCGCCCGGGCGCGCGGGCCGACCAGTGCCTCGACGCGCTCGCGCATCTCGCCGGCGGCCTTGTTGGTGAAGGTGATCGCCAGGATCTCCCCCGGCTGCACCCCGCGGGCGCCCAGCAGGTAGGCGATCCGGTGGGTCAGCACCCGGGTCTTGCCCGAACCGGCGCCGGCCACGATCAGCAGCGGCGACCCCGCGTGCAGCACGGCCTCGCGCTGCGGGTCGTTCATCCCCTCCAGCAGCTGCGCCGGGTCGATCACCGTACGGGCGGCGCCGTTGCGGTACCAGGCGTCCCGCTCCGCGTCGGCGGAGTGGTCGGTCCGGAACAGCCCGTCCGGGATCGCCTCCTCGTACGCGTCGTACGGAACGTCGTCCTCGTACGGCGGGGGCTCCTCGTCGATGGGCGCGTCGGGCTGCTTCGACCCGGCGGCAAGTGCCTCGAAACCGGGGAGCGGAAGGTCGTCAAAGAGGCTACTCATGGCACTCCGAGTCTATGGCCACCCACCGACAAGCCCGCCCGGCCCGGAGGAACCGGACCGGGCGGGCTAGACGCCGGGGGGATCAGACCAGGCGGCGGGCGGTGGCCCAGCGGGTCAGCTCGTGGCGGTTGCTCAGCTGAAGCTTGCGCAGGACGGCGGAGACGTGGCTCTCGACGGTCTTCACCGAGATGAAGAGCTGCTTGGCGATCTCCTTGTAGGCGTAGCCGCGGGCGATCAGGCGCAGGACCTCGCGCTCGCGCTGGGTGAGGCGGTCCAGGTCCTCGTCGACCGGCGGGGTGTCGGTGGCGGCGAAGGCGTCCAGGACGAAGCCGGCCAGTCGGGGCGAGAACACGGCGTCGCCGTCGGCGATCCGGAAGATCGCGTTCACCAGGTCGGTGCCGGTGATGGTCTTGGTGACGTAGCCGCGCGCGCCGCCGCGGATGACGCCGATGACGTCCTCGGCGGCGTCCGACACCGACAGCGCCAGGAACTTCACCCCACCCTGCTCGCCCATCACGCCGACCGAGCGGCGCAGCACCTCGACGCCGCCGCCGCCGGGCAGGTGGACGTCGAGCAGGACCACGTCGGGCCTGGTCTCGGCGACCACGCGGACCGCCGAGTCCACGTCGTCGGCCTCGCCGACCACGTCGATGCCGGTCACGTCGGTGCGGCCGATCTCGGCCCGGACCCCCGTCCGGAACATCCGGTGGTCGTCCACCAGGACGACCCGCGCGGTACGCCCGGAGCCTTCGGCCGCGGGGACCCCCGTCGGCGCTGCCTCAGTCATTCGTTCTCTCCATCTCCAGCTCGACCTCGGTACCGCCACCCGCCGCCGGCCGCACCCGAGCGGTGCCGCCGTTGCGCTTCATCCGGCCGATGATCGACTCCCGTACGCCCATCCGGTCCTCGGGCACCGTGTCGGGGTCGAAGCCGGGGCCGTGGTCGCGGACGAACACCGACACCGTCCTCCCCTCCACCTCGGCGTAGACCTGGACCGGTCCCCCGCCACCGTACTTGGCCGCGTTGACGGTCGCCTCCCTCGCGGCCTGCATCTGTGCCGCGATCCTCTCGTCCATCGGGCAGTCACCGACGATGACCAGCTCGACCGGGACGCCGTGCCGGTCCTCGACCTCGGCGACGGCGGCGCGCAGGCTCTCCGCCATGGTGTCCGGGGCGGCCTCGGCGGCGGCCTCCGGGCGGTACAGCCACAGCCGCAGCTCGCGCTCCTGCGAGCGGGCCAGCCGCAGCACCTCCTTGGGGTCCTCGGCCCGGCGCTGGATCAGGGTCAGGGTGTGCAGCACGGAGTCGTGGATGTGCGCGGCGATCTCGGCCCGCTCCTGGGCGCGGATGCGGGCGGTGCGCTCGGCGCCGAGGTCCTGCCACAGCCGCAGGCCGTACGGTCCGAGCAGCACCAGCACCCCGGCGAGCACCGCGAGCGAGGCCTCGATGACCGAGCCGAGCGCGGAACCGCTGCCCTGCATGGCGAGCAGCGCGATGGTGCCGGCCACCGTGAGCAGCACACCCGCGCCGACCCGGGTGTAGGCGCCGCGCCGCTTCTCGCCCTCCTCGATGCCGAACCAGCGCTGCCAGCGCGAGTCGTCGGCCTGCCGCCAGACCAGCGCGACGCCGACGCCGATCGCCAGCAGCGGCCAGGTGTACGGCTTGGCGGTCTGCCAGCCGAGCACGTTGAGCAGGGCGATCAGGCCGATCACGACCATGACCAGGGCGGCGAGCTGGGCGAGGCCGCCCTGTCCGCCCTGTCCGCTCTTGCCGGTCGGCGCCGCGGCTTCGCCCTCCGCGAGCGGCGCCACCGGCTCGCCCTGCAGGGTGTGCTGGAGCAGTTGGCGCAGCCGCCCGAGCCAGCCGCCGGCGGGGCCCTTGCTCAGCAGGCCGCTCTGCAGCCCGGGCGCGGCCGGCACGAACACGCCGTTGAGGTACACCCATTGGGCGCCGCCGCGCTGCGCGGGCTCGCCGATGCCGATCGGCACCACGAACCAGAACGCGGCGTACAGCAGCGCGCCGATCCCCTGCGCGAAGAACAGCAGGACGAAGGCGAGCCGCACCCAGCGCACCGGCAGCCCGAGGTGCACCGCCAGACCGTGCGCGACGCCGCCGAGCATGCGGCCCTGCGGGCTGCGGTAGAGCCGGCGGTACGGCGGCTTCCCGCCGTCGGACGCGTTGGACTCGGCGCCGGCCGACGGCACGGCGTCGGAGGCGATGGTTCGGGGGTCGGTACCGGGGGCTGCCACGCCACCGATGGTTCCACGCGCGGCCCCGCGGGCGCATCAGGGTGTGTCCCTAGCCCGTATCAGGGACAAGTCAGGGTACGGGCAGGGGCGCTCCCGGTTGGGCCGGACCCGTACCTGCCGGAAGGATGGTGTCCATGACCGAGGACCCCCGCATCGAGGAGGCCGGGCCCGCCGCCCCGCCGGAGCCGGAACGCCCGCCGCTGACCAGGGCCGAGCACCGCCGTGTGGTGGCCGGCGTCTGCGGCGGCCTCGGCCGGCACCTGGACATCGACCCGGTGGTCTTCCGGGTGGTCACCGTGGTGCTCTGCCTCTCCGGCGGGCTCGGGCTGTTCCTGTACGGCCTGGCCTGGCTGATCGTCCCGACCGACGACCCGTCCAAGGGCCGCGGCGGGCGCACCGAGCTCCAGCGGGTGCTCACCGGACGGGTGGACGGCCAGTCGGTCGGCGCGGTGCTGCTGACCGTGATCGGCACCGGGGTGTTCTTCTCCTCGATGGGCGACGGCGACCAGATGTTCCCGCTGCTCCTGCTCGCCGGCCTGGTCTTCCTGGCGGTGCGCTACGACCCGGACCGCCGCCGCGGCCGGGGGCGTGGCCGCCGGCACGGGGGTCCGTACGACCGCCACTTGCCCGGGTCCGAGTCCGAGGGCCACCTCTGGCCGCAGTCGGCGCCGGACGAGGCTGCCCGCGCCCGGCACGCCGCCGACCGGGCCGCCGGAACGGTCCCCGCCGACAGCCCCGCCCCGGGCGCGAGCGGGTACCTGTGGGACCCGCGCCACCCCGAGCGCAACCCGTACGGCGCCACCTCCGCGACCGCGACCCCGCCGTTCGGCACCCCGGTGCCACCGGTCGGCGGCCCGGCCCAGCCCTGGTGGCAGCGCGCCGACCTGCCCGAGGGCGACCCGCTGCGCAAGGAGCACCCGAAGCGCCGCTCCGAGCCCGCCGTCGTACGGCACCCCCGGGAGCGCTCGGCGCTCGGCTTCTTCGGCTTCCTGCTGGCGATCGGCGCGGCCGCCGCGGTCTGGTCCGCCTCGGCGAACCACCACAACCCCACCGTGCTGAGCGCGACGGCGCTGGCCGCCGCGCTGCTGGTGGTCGGCCTGACCCTGCTGGTCGGCGCGAAGTTCGGCCGGGCCCGCAAGCTGGCGGCGACCGGGCTGCTGCTCACCCTGGCGCTGGCCTTCGTCGGCCACTCGCCGGACTCGATGAGGAACGCCGTCGGCGATCGCGACTGGACGGTCACCGCGGCGTCCGACCTGCACGACCGGTACAACCTGGGGGCGGGCAACCTCCGGCTGGACCTGTCCGGGCTCGCCCCGGCTGGCGGCACCCTCGCCACCAAGGTCGACCTCGGCGCCGGCGACATGACCGTCACCGTGCCGGCCGACCTGACGGTGAACGTGACCGCCCGGGTCGGCCTCGGCGACGTCACCGTCCCCGGCGACCGCAGCAACAGCACCGGACGGCACAGCTATCTGATCGGCCCGGCCGACGGCCAGGCTTCCAAGGGCACGCTCAACCTCGAACTCGGCATCGGGCTCGGCAACATCAAGGTGGTCCAGCAGTGAGGAAGCACCGGCTCGACCTGTTCTCGCTGATCGCGGGCGCACTGTTCACCGTGCTCGCCGTGCTCTACCTGGTCGCCGCGCTCAACGACCAGTCGGTGAACGGGCGGATCGTCATCCCGGTCACCTTCATCGTGCTCGGCGTCGGCGGCCTGGCCGGCGCGGTCGCGGCGGTGGCCCGGCGCGGCCGCCCCGGCCGCGAGGAGTAATCCGCCCCGAGTCGCCGCCCCCGGACTCCCGCCCCCGGACTCCCGCTCCCGAGCGAGCCCCCGGCCCTGGGCCTCAGCTCTGCTGCGGGCCCAGGGTCAGCTTGTCCCCGTCCTTGGTGACGGTGTACTTCGGCAGCGGCTTGACCGCCGGCCCGTTCACCACCGCGCCGGTCGCGGCGTCGAACCGGGAGCCGTGGCAGGGGCAGTAGAGCCGGCCGTTCTTCGGGGCGTCCACGGCGCAGCCGGAGTGGGTGCACACCGAGGAGAGGCCGCAGTACTGGCCCGCCGTGGGCTGCACGATGTAGACGGCGTCCCCGGTGGCCGGGTCCTTGACCTGGGCCGAGCCGCCGACCGGCACGCTCGCGGCGGACACCGTGGGGGCGGGCCCCGGGGCGGCGGAGACCGGGGCCGCCGACTGCTTGGGCGCGGCGCCCTTGTCCCGGCCGAAGGTGCGGGTCAGCGAGCCGGTGAGCAGCCCGGCCCCGCCGATCGCGACGGCCGCGATCCCGCCGTCCACCAGTGCCCGGCGCCTGGCGTGGTCCTCGCCCAGCCCCCGCGCGCGGTCCCGGCCGGCCCGGCGGGCGAGGTAGCCGTCCACCGACAGGTACGGGGTGCCGGCCAGCACCAGCGGGGTCCAGGCCATCAGGTAGGCGAGGTCGTTGCCGAGGTAGTACGGCGAGACACTCCAGCTGACGGTCAGCCAGAGGCTGAGGTTGAGGAGCGCGCCGCCGAGCGCGGCGGCCCGGCCCCAGAGGCCGAACAGGGTGCCGAGGCCGACCGCCAGCTCGCCGAAGGCGATGGCGAGCGCGAACAGGGTCGGGTGGTCGAGGGCGGGGCCGAGCAGGAACGAGATCGGGCTGCCGCCGGCCTTGGCCGCCTGGGTCTGGGAGACGAAGGAGGCCGGGTCGCCCGCCCCGGCCAGGTAGTGCGCGTCGGAGAGCTTGTCGAGGGCGGCGTACCCGAAGGTGACGCCGAGGAAGAGCCGCAGCGGGAGCAGTGCGTACCTGGACCCGAGGGCCCGCAGCTGCGCCGCCCGGTCGGCCCGGCCGGCCGCTCCCCCGCCGGCCGGCACCGAGTTGCTGGCCTCCGACATCCCGCACACCTTCCCTCTCGGCCTGTCACTCCCTGACAGGTCCGGTTCGCATTCTGCCCGCTCCTGACCGCTTTCGGTGGGAGGTCCCACCCGGGGAACGGCGCCCGCACCGCGAACGGCCGCGCCGCCGTTCCCTTCCATACGGGAACGACGGCGCGACCGTTCAGGCTCCGGTCGTCGGTCTAACGGCCGGCGGGAGTGGTCACTCCCACTCGATGGTGCCCGGCGGCTTGCTGGTGACGTCGACGACGACGCGGTTCACGTCGCGGACCTCGTTGGTGATCCGGGTGGAGATCCGGGCCAGCACGTCGTACGGCAGGCGCGACCAGTCCGCGGTCATGGCGTCCTCGGACGAGACCGGACGCAGCACGATCGGGTGGCCGTAGGTGCGGCCGTCGCCCTGCACGCCCACGCTGCGCACGTCGGCGAGCAGCACGACCGGGCACTGCCAGATCTCGCGGTCCAGACCGGCCGCGGTCAGCTCCTCGCGGGCGATCGCGTCGGCGTCGCGGAGCAGGTCCAGGCGCTCCTCGGTGACCTCGCCGACGATCCGGATGCCCAGGCCCGGGCCCGGGAACGGCTGGCGCTGGACGATCTCCTCCGGCAGGCCCAGCTCCTGGCCGACCATCCGGACCTCGTCCTTGAACAGCTTGCGCAGCGGCTCGACCAGCTGGAACTGCAGGTCCTCGGGCAGGCCGCCGACGTTGTGGTGGGACTTGATGTTGGCGGTGCCGGTGCCGCCGCCGGACTCCACCACGTCCGGGTACAGGGTGCCCTGGACCAGGAAGTCGACCGACTCGCCCTGCTCGCCGGCCTCGGCGATGATCTCGGCCTGGGCCTGCTCGAAGACCCGGATGAACTCCCGGCCGATGATCTTGCGCTTCTCCTCGGGGTCGGTGACCCCCTTCAGCGCGCTCAGGAAGCGCTCGGCGGCGTCGACGACCTTCAGCTGCACGCCGGTGGCGGCCACGAAGTCCTTCTCGACCTGCTCGGTCTCGCCCTTGCGCATCAGGCCGTGGTCGACGTAGACGCAGGTCAGCCGGTCGCCGATGGCCTTGTTGACCAGGGCGGCCGCGACTGCGGAGTCCACGCCGCCGGACAGCCCGCAGATCGCGCGCTTGGTGCCGACCTGCTCGCGGATCAGGGCGATCTGCTCCTCGACCACGCTGCCGGTGGTCCAGGTCGGAGCGATGCCGGCGCCGCGGTAGAGGAAGTGCTCCAGGATCTGCTGGCCGTGGTCGGAGTGCAGCACCTCGGGGTGGTACTGGACGCCGTACAGGCGGGCCGCGTCGTTCTCGAAGGCCGCGACCGGGACCACGTCGGTGGAGGCGGAGACGATGAAGCCCTCCGGCGCGGCCGAGCAGGCGTCGCCGTGCGACATCCACACCGAGTGCTGCGCGGGGACACCCTCGAACAGGGTCGAGCCGGAGCGGGAGACGGTCAGCGGGGTGCGGCCGTACTCGCGGGCACCGGTGTTGTCGACGGTGCCGCCGAGGGTCACGGCCATCAGCTGGAAGCCGTAGCACATACCGAAGACCGGGACACCGGCCTCGAAGATCGCGCGGTCGATCTGCGGCGCGCCCTCTTCGTAGACCGACGACGGGCCGCCGGAGAGGATGATCGCCTTGGGGTTCTTGGCGAGCATCTCGGCGACCGGCATGCTGCTCGGCACGATCTCGCTGTAGACCCGCGCCTCACGCACCCGACGGGCGATGAGCTGGGCGTACTGGGCACCGAAGTCGACCACCAGGACGGTGTCGTTGTCCGGCGCGGACTGGACGGGAATTGCAGAGGACACAGACGGCCTTCCGGCAGCGGTATCGAGGTGTCACGCGGAGCCGCCTCCCCCTGCGGGGCTGCGGTGGCGACGGGCGTGGGGTGTCTGGCTCCGATTCTACCGGGCTGTCCGGTTTCACTCGTCTGCCCATCCAAAGGACCGTGACCGGACGGGGCCGCGATTCGTTGCTTCAGACGACCGCACGGCCGCGCCGCGTCCGCCAGACGCGCCGACCGCCCCCCGCGGGGGCATCGCCGTACGGCTGCAGGACCACGCGTGGAGCTTCACCCCAGTCCACCGGCGCATGTGGCGCCGCCGCCCGGCTCCGCCGGGAGCGCGGCTCCGTGGGACCGTGCGCGGGTGCCGCGGTCGGCAAGCAGGGGACAGCGAACCCGGCCGCGACTGGGTCGAGAGGTGGGACGGCCGGAGTCCGGGGACGCCCGGGACCGGCCGTCGCACCCCCGGCCCGATCCGGGGCACACCCGGCGCACGCCCCCGGCCGTCCCGCGCCGCTACGCGCGTCCCCGTGCGCCGCACCCTCCCGACCACTACGCACCGTGATCATCGGCGGTCGCCCTGACAGCAAATGGACAGGATCGAACTGTGCCGAATCGGTTGCAGAGCGAGCCCCTCGTCCAGCACGATGCTCGTTGTAAGCGGTTCTCCCGGCGACCTGACGGCTCACCGAGAGGGCCCGCCGACGACGTTCCGCAGCCGCCGCACAGCCAGGCGACAGCGGTTTTCACTTCACGCTCCGTGAGCGAGGGACCGGCGCAGACCTGCGCGCCGCCTGCCGCTCCACGAGCGCCCGCGCCCCAGACCGCCGGCCACCCACGCCGGAGCCGCGAGGGCGCGACCCCAGGCCAACCGACACGACGGCGCTCCTCCCCCGGCGCCGTCACCCCAGCACCGGCGCGGCCCTGACGCCGAGTGCTGAACGACAAAGGGCCCCGCTCCCCCGCGGGGCCCTTTGCCCGTTCCGGACGCCTCCGCCCCCGGTCCGGCCGCCCTGTGCCGTCCGGACCCTTCGGACCTCAGGGGTGCTCGCGCCAGACGCTCGGGTCCACCGACTCCTCGCCCCGGGCCTGCGGCGCGTCGGCGGGGACCGAAGTCCCGGCCGCGGGGGTGGGCGGCGCCTCGTGCGAGCCCAGCACCTCGCCCACCCCGGCCCCGGGGGCGGTCGGCCCGTCCTGCGGCACGGCGGCCTGCGCGGGGACACCGTGCGGCGGACCGCTCTGCACGGGAGCGCCCTGCGCCGGACCGCCCTGCGCGGGGACGCCGTGCGGCGGCATCGGCCCGTGCGGCACCTCCGGCGGCACGGGCGCGGGCGCGTACGGATACGGATGCGGATGCGGATGCGGAGCAGCGCCCTGCGGCGCGCCCCCGCCGCGGACCGCCGCCAGCAGCGGCGGCACCAGCAGCGCGCCGGCCACCGCCCAGGCCGCGTTGGCCGCCAGGACGGTGAGGAAGGTCAGCCCGACCGAGTTCTCCTGGGACACCGCCGTGTCGGTGGCCCGGCTCCAGCCCGCCACGGACGAGGTCCGGGTCATCATCGCCCCGGCCACCGCCATCAGCGCGGTGAGCGCCGTGGCGTGCACCGCCGCCAGGCGCAGCCGGTCGGCCGCGTCCAGTTGTCGCCGGTACGCCGTCCAGCCGAGCAGGCCCGCCGCGGCGAGCGCCAGCAGGCCGGCCCAGCGCCAGTCGGCGGTCACCTGGTCGCGCAGGTCGAAGAAGGAGAGGTCCAGGTCCTCGCTGCGGTCGCCCCAGGACGTCTTGCCGCCGGTCATGCCGCTGTGCGCCTGGAAGGTCGCGCCCGAGCCGAAGCCGAGCAGGGTGAGGCCGAGGTTGGGCAGGAAGGCCAGCGACAGCCCGGTCTGCCCGCCGCTCGTGCTGTTCGCCGCGACCAGGACGAAGGCCGCCGTCGCGGACAGGGCCACCGACAGCGCCATCGCCTGGCCGGCGGTCAGCGCGGCCACCGCCCAGCCGCGCACCGACCGGCTGCGCCAGGCGGCCCAGCGCAGCGCGTCGGTGCCGTAGACGGTGAAGGCCAGCAGTCCGGCCAGCAGCACGGTCCAGCCGACCGCCTCCGGCCAGCCGGCGCCCGCGGTGATCACCGGCCGGGCCAGGTCCTGGCCGCTGGTACCGGTGTAGTCCGGGATGTCGTAGGTGTCCTGCGGCTGCCAGGTCGTACCGCCGACCGCCCAGAGCACCGTCGTCACCCCGGCGAGGACCAGGGCGGTGCGCAGCGCCTCACCGGCGGCCTGGACCCGGGTCAGCTGGCCCTCCACCGCCTTGCGCCGCCGCAGCCCGGCCCGCAGGCCGAACCAGAGCGCCAGGCACCACAGGGCGGTGACGGTCATCGGCGCCACCCGGAAGACGATGTCCATCCGTTCGGCGTGGCCGCGGCTCAGCGGGCTCTGGTACCCGAGCTTGAACGGCGCGCCGAGCGCGTTCAGCGCCATCGACAGTGTCGCGCCGAAGCGGTCGCCGAAGTCGGGCGACCGGAACCGGTACTCGTACTGGTAGTCGCCCGGGATGGCCGCGATCAGCGCGGCCATCAGCAGCACGGCGGTCGGCGCGACGGCCGCCCTGAACGCCGGGCGCCAGTCGGGCCCGGTCAGCAGACGGCGGACGGGCGGCGGCTGGGTGTACGGCGTCCCGGCGCCCCACGTGCCCACCGCGGGCGGGGCAGGCGGGGCAGGCAGAGGCGGGGCCACCGCAGGCGGGGCAGGCAGAGGCGGGGCAGGCAGAGGCGGGGCCACCGCAGGCGGGGCAGGCAGAGGCGGGGCCGCGGCGGGCGGGGGCGGGGGCGGGGGCGGAGGTGCAAGCGGCCGCCCGCACGAGCCGCACGCCGACGCCCCCTCCACCGAAGTCGCGCCGCACGATGCGCAGTTGGCCATGGACCGGTTCCCCCCGCTCGACGAGTCCCTGGGTTGCCCCAAGGAGCCCGTTTATCCCATCGGACCCGAACGGATGTCAACCGGGAACAAGGGCAGGCGGGTTGGGGGGTCGGACCGGCTTCAGCCGCGCTTCCCGGGAACCTCCGGGACGGGCAGCAGCGGCAGTCGCAGCGCGCCGAACGCGCTCTCCGGCACGGCCGGCCGCACCGGCGCCACCGGAGTGACCCGCCGGTACGCCTGGTCCTGCGCCGGGCGCCGGTCCGCCTCGCCCTTGTTCGGCCACATCGACAGGGCGCGCTCGGCCTGCGCGGTGATGGTGAGCGAGGGGTTGACGCCGAGGTTGGCGGAGACGGCCGCGCCGTCCACCACGCTGATCCCCGGGTATCCGTACAGCCGGTGGTACGGGTCGACCACGCCGGTCTCGGGGGCGTCGCCGATCGGGCAGCCGCCGAGGAAGTGCGCGGTCATCGGGATGTCGAAGATCTCGCCGACGGTGCTGCCCGCGAAGCCGTTGATCTCGTCGGCCAGCGCCTGGGCGCCCTTTTCGGCGGCGGGGATCCAGGTCGGGTTGGGCTCGCCGTGGCCCTGGCCGGAGGTGAGCCGGGGCTTGCCGAGCGGGCCCTTCTTCAGCGAGACGGTGATCGAGTTGTCCAGCGACTGCATCACCAGGCCGATGATCGTCTTCTCGGACCAGCCGCGCTGGTTCATCGAGCGGGCGAAGGTCACCGGGTGGCGCACCGAGTTACCCAGGTAGCGCAGCCAGCGCGGGACCGCTCCGCCACCCTTGACCTGGGCGATCGACAGCGCGCCCATCGCGTTGGAGCCCTTGCCGTAGCGGACCGGCTCGATGTGGGTGTTGGCGTCCGGGTGGATCGAGGAGGTGATCGCGACGCCCTTGGTGAAGTCCGCCTTGGTGCCGTAGCGCCGGTCGGTGGTCTGCGCGCCCACCAGGGCCTCGGAGTTGGTGCGGGTCAGCTCGCCGAGCCGGGCGGAGATCCGGGGCAGGTGCCCGGCGTCCCGCATCCGGTGCAGCAGCGACTGGGTGCCGTAGGTGCCGGCCGCGACGACCACCCGGGCGGCGGTGATGGTCCGCGCGCCCGCCTTCACCCGGTCCGTCTTCGAGCGCGAGTCGGTGCGGCGCACGTCCACGGCGAAACCGTGGTTCCCGTCGGCACCGGGGAGCTCGCGGATCCGGGCCACCGTGGTGAGCGGGTGGATCTCCGCGCCGCCCCGCTCCGCAAGGTAGAGGTAGTTCTCGGTGAGCATGTTCTTGGCGCCGTGCCGGCAGCCGGTCATGCACTCGCCGCACTCCACGCAGGCCTTGCGGGCCGGGCCGGCGCCGCCGAAGTACGGGTCGGCGACCTCGTCGCCGGGCGCCGCCTTGGCCGTGCCGTCGGTGTCCTTGCCGTCGCCGAAGAACACCCCGACCGGTGCCATGTGGAAGGTGTCGCCGACGCCCATCCGCTCGGCGGCCGCCTTGAGGTGGACGTCGGAGGGGGTGACGGTCGGGTTGAGCCGGACCCCGAGCATCCGCTGCGCCTGGTCGTAGAACGGCGCCAACTCCTCCTGCCAGTCGGTGATGTGGCGCCACTGGCGGTCCTCGAAGAAGGCCTTCGGCGGCACGTACAGGGTGTTGGCGTAGTTCAGCGAGCCGCCGCCGACCCCGGCGCCGGCCAGGATCAGCACGTTGGCGAGCAGGTGGATCCGCTGGATGCCGTACAGCCCGAGCTGCGGAGCCCACAGGTAGTTCGGCAGGTCCCAGGAGTTCCTGGGCAGTTCGTCCCGGTCGAAGCGCCGTCCGGCCTCCAGGACGGCGACCCGGTAGCCCTTCTCGGTCAGCCGCAGCGCCGCAACCGATCCGCCGAAGCCGGATCCGACCACGACCACGTCGTAGTCGAACTCCGTCGCACCGCCGGACTCCACCATCTGCCACCGCTCCTTCGCCGGGATGAACATGCCTGTGGGAACCGCGAGTCGGGCCCGCACGACCGCGGGGCCCGGCTGTCGCGGGGGCCTACCTGAAGCGCAGCGCCTTGAGCGCGCGCAGCCCGCCGGTCATCACGGCGGCGAACTGCTTGTCGTCCAGGCCGAACGAGGGCGCGATCGGCATCAACCGCTGGGTCGCGATGGTCTGCGCCTCGGTGAAGCGCAGGATGCCCTCGGCGCCGTGCCGGCGGCCCAGCCCGGAGTCGCCCATGCCGCCCATCGGGGAGGCGACCGAGCCGTACGCGGCCGCGTAGGCCTCGTTGACGTTGACCGTCCCGGTGCGCAGCCGGGCCGCGACCGTCCGGCCGCGCCGCCGGTCCCTGGTCCAGACGCTGGAGTTCAGGCCGTACGGCGTGGAGTTGGCGGCGGCCACCGCCTCGTCCTCGGTGTCGAAGCGGTAGACGGAGACGACCGGGCCGAAGGTCTCCTCGGCACAGACCGCCAGGTCCGGGGTGACGCCGTCGAGGATGGTCGGCTCGAAGAAGAACGGGCCGAGGTCCGGCCGGGCGCGGCCGCCGGCCACCACGGTGACGCCCGCCTTGACCGCCTCCTCCACGTGCCGGGTGGTGGTCTCCAGCTGGCGGACGGAGACCAGCGAGCCCATGTCCGCGCCGTACGCGAGGCCGCCGCCGAGGCGCAGCGCCCGGGTGCGGGCGGCGAAGCGCTCCAGGAACTCGTCGGCCACCGAGCGGTGCACCAGCAGCCGCTCGATCGAGATGCACAGCTGCCCGGCGGAGGAGAAGCAGGCCCGTACGGCGCCCGCGGCGGCGGCGTCGAGGTCGGCGTCGGAGAGCACCAGCATGGCGTTCTTGCCGCCGAGTTCGAGCGAGGCACCGACCAGCCGGGCGGCGGCGCGCTGGGCCACGTCGCGGCCGGTGCGGGTGGAGCCGGTGAAGGAGACGTAGTCGGCGTGCTCCACCACGGCGGGGCCGATCACCGGCCCGTCGCCGATCACGACCTGCCACAGGTCGCCCGGCAGCCCGGCCTCGACCAGCAGCTCGCGGGCCCACAGCGCGGTCAGCGCGGTCTGCGTGTCGGGCTTGTTGACCACGGCGTTGCCGGCCACGAAGGCGGGCAGGGCGTCGCCGATGGACAGCTCCAGCGGGTAGTTCCAGGGCGAGATGTGGCCGATCACGCCCTTGGGGCGGCGGGCCTCGACCGCGTGGGTGAGCACCGGCAGCGCGCCACCGTGCCGCTTGTCCTTGAGGTACGTGTGCGCGGCGCGCCCGTAGTGCCGGGCGGCCATGGCGACGGCCAGCACCTCCTCGAAGGCGTGCAGTCGGGCCTTGCCGGTCTCCGCCTGGATCAGGTCCAGCACCTCGTCCTGCCGCTTGAGCAGCAGGTCGTGGAAGCGCAGCAGGACGGCGGCGCGGCGGCGCACCGGCAGCGCGGCCCAGGCCGGCTGGGCGCGGCGGGCCAGCTGGAAGGCGACCTCGACGTCGGCCGGGGTGGACTGAGGCAGGCCGGCCAGCCGCTCGCCGGTCAGCGGGGCGACGGTGTCCACCAGGTCGGGCTCGCCGGCGGCGGTGACGCCGGCGGCCAGCCGGTCGACCAGGGAGCGCGGGACGGCCGCTGCGACGGTCCGGCCGCCGCCGGGGGCCGCCGGGTTGCCGGCGCCGGGGTGTTCGGTGGCCACTGCATCTGCTGTGAGGTCCGACATACGGCGCAGCCTAGGCCTTCGGGGGCCGGTCCGGTACCCGTGGGTAACAAGAATCTGCCGCAGTCGGGCGAAAGCGGACGCTCCGACCGTCGAAGCCTTCCGGCCGTCGAAGCGTTCCGACCGTGGGCGCCGTCGGCTCAGCGGGTCGGCGCGAAGTAGTGGAGCACCGCGTTGAAGCGCTGCTCGGCCTCGTTCCACTCGTTGCCCCGCTCCGGGCTGGACGAGTAGATCGCGTAGCTGGTGCCGTCGTCGTCGATGAACTCGGCCTCGATCGCCCGCCGCCGGCCGCCGCCCTGGGCGGCGTAGCTGAACTCCCAGACGGCCGCCTCGTGGCCGTTGACCGCGACGCTGGTCATCTTGTGCTGCTTGTAGTCCTTCAGGGACTTGGAGACGGAGCTCTCCATCTGCCGCATGTGCTCCAGCGGCTTGACCGACTGCCCGACGGTGACGGCGAACTGCAGGTAGTGCGTCTTGTTGTCGGGGCTGTAGTAGATCTGGTTGTCGGACGCGGCGGTGCGCTGCCAGGCCGGGGTGCCCGAGGGCAGCGGGAAGCGGAAGCCGGCCGGGTCGTCGACCCAGTGGTAGCCGTCGGGCGCCGCGCTCGGGGGGCTGGCGTCGCTGCTGGGCTCCGGTCCGGTCGACTCGACCGGACCGGTCGGCGTCGGGTCGTCGGAGCCGCCGCCCACCACGTGCTGGGTGGCGAGGAAGGTCCCCGCGGCCGCCAGCAGGCCGACGGCCACCGCGATGGCGACGATCTTCGCGGTGCTGCGGCGCTTGGCCGGGCCGCGCGCGGGCGTGACGGAGTGCGGTACCGGCGCGACGGGCGCGGTGTGCGCCTGCCCGGCGGCCACCCCGCCCCCGGAGGTGTCCTGGACGGCGGGGGCCGCGACGCCGGAGGCCGCGACGGCAGCGACTGGGGCGGCTGCGGCGGGGTCACCGGCAGACGCCCGCGGCTCGGTCGGCCCCTCGGAGCCCACGGAACCCTCGGAGCCCTCGGTGCTCCCGTCCGGGGCCTCCGCGGCCTCCGCCCGGTGCTCTCTGCGGTCCACCACCGGTACCGACTGGGTGGGCAGCCGCACCGGCGCGACGGCCTTGAAGCCCATCGTGTGCCCGGCCTGCACCTCGGCCAGCATCCGGGCCACCTCGTCCGCGGTCGGCCGGTCGGCCGGGTCCTTGGCCATCAGCGCGGCCAGTACCGGCCCCAGCGGACCGGCGCGGCGCGACTCCGGCAGCGGCTCGTCGACCACCGCGGCCAGCGTGCTGATCGGCGAGTCCCGGCGGAACGGCGACTGGCCCTCGACCGCCGCGTACAGCGTGGCCCCGAGGCCCCACAGGTCGGAGGCCGGGCCGGGCCGCTCGCCCTGGGCGCGCTCCGGCGCCAGGTAGTCCGGCGAGCCGACCAGGTCGCCCGGCCGGGTCAGCTCGGTCGAGCCCTCGTACTTCGCGATGCCGAAGTCCAGCAGCACCACCCGCCCGGTGCCGCGCTCCAGCAGCACGTTGGCCGGCTTCACGTCCCGGTGCAGCACGCCCAGCTGGTGGCCGCGGTGCAGGGCGGCGAGCACCTGGCTGCCGACCTCGGCGGCGGCGCGCGGCTGCAGGGTGCCGTCCTGGCTGATCACGTCGGCCAGCGAGCGGCCGTCGACCAGCTCCATCACGATCCACGGCCGGCCGTCCTGCTCCAGCACGTCGTGCACGGTGATCACACCGGGGTGCTTGATCCGCGCGGCCGCGCTGGCCTCGCGCTTCATCCGGGTGTGCAGGATCTGCAGGTCCTCCTCGGGCAGGTGGTTGACGGTCAGCTCCTTGACCGCGACCTCCCGGTCGAGCATCCGGTCCCAGGCCCGCCAGACGGTGCCCATGCCGCCCCGGCCGAGCCGCTCGCCGAGCTCGTACCGCCCGGCCAGCAACCGCTCCGCCTCGGCCGCCTCCGGCCGGTCCTGCACGCCCATCCGCGACCGCTCCCCCACACATTCCGCCTGCCGTCACCGCGACGGATGGCCTGGTGCAGACCACTGTTCGAACAAATCCCACGCACACATTAGGCGTACGGTGCCGCCCTCGGTAATCACGCCCACCTCCCGGACCAGCGGCGCCGGATCCGCCCGGGCCGTCAGCCTGCGAACAGCACCACGGCGACCATTCCCAGCGCCAGCAGGACAAAGACGCCCCCCACCAGCAGCGGACCCAGGAGGGAGGGGGGTATCCGCGGCGGTTTCACCCCGCCACCGGGCCCGTTACCGGCGCCGTCGCCCGCCCCGGCCTTCCCGGAACCCCCGGCGTTTCCACCCCGTCGGCCGACCCGGGCGCCCCGGCGCGGCCGCACCGGCACCAGCGGCGCCTCCGGCTTCAGCGTCACCGCCCGCGCCACCCGCTCCTCGTCCACCGGCTCCGGCGCGCCCGCCAGCAGCTCCACCAGCTCGCGCCACACCGCCTCCGCGGTCGGCCGCAGCACCGGGTCGGGCTGCAGCAGCCGCTCGACCAGCGGCCCCAGCGGCCCGCAGACCGCCGAGTGCTCGCGCCGTCCGTCCCGTACGGCCGTCACCAGCTCCGGCACGCCGCCCTCCGGGTACGGCGAGCGGCCGGTGACCAGCCGGTGCACCAGCACCCCGAGCGCCCAGCAGTCGCCCGCCGGGCCGCCGTCCAGCGGCCAGCGCTCCGCCACCGGGCCGACCAGGGTGGCCCGTACGTCGTACCGGCGCCGTCCGCCCGGCCCGCCGAGCTCCTCGGCCAGCGCCTCCTCCGCCACCCCGGCGAGCAGTCCGCCGAGCATCGCCGCACCGTCCTCGCAGAGCAGCACCGACTCGGCGGTCAGGTTGCCGTGCGTGAGCCCGGCCCCGTGCAGCGCCCGCAGCGCGCCGGCCAGGTCCGCCGCCAACTCGGCCGCCCGGTACGGCGGGACCGGCCCGCCGACCAGCAGTTCGGCCGCCGTCAGCCCGGCCGGCCGCTCCTCCGCCGTCCACAACAGCTCGCCCTCGACGAAGGCCCCGACCCCGCGCAGCAGCCGCGGGTGCGCGGCCGGCGCGGCCGAGCCGACCGCCGCCACCCGCCGTACCAGCCGGTCCGCCTGGGCGGGTGCCACGCCCTCCGGGTCCTGACCGGCGGTCAGCAGCGCAGGCAGCTCCAGGGCACGAAGCAACACCGATTCGCCGGTCCGCTCGTCCACCGCCTGGGCGCGGAAAGGTTCGGGACGGTCCGTCAGCCGGTACCGTCCCGCCAGCAACTGCCCGGGGCCGCCTCGCATGCCAGTTCCTCTCGCTCACCGAGCAGCCTACTGAGCGGCTCCTTTACGCTCGGTCCCATGGACTGGACCGATCTGATCGACACCGCCTTCAAGGTGACGGGAAACAACAACCAGGCGAACCGGGCGGAGGCCGTCCGCACGGTCGAGGGGACGGTCATCGACGGCGAGAAGCCGGTCGCCTCCACCGCCGGGCGCCACCCCGACCACTTCCGCAAGGGGGTGCTCGTGCTGACCACCCATCGGTTGCTCTTCCTGAAAGACGGGAAGCCGCCGGTACCGGTTCCGCTCACCGCCGTCACCGACGCCACCGTGACCCGCACCAAGCTCAACGGCGAGGTGCTGACGGTCGTCGCGTTGACCGGCTCGCACCGCTTCGAGGACGTGGTCAAGGCCGACGTCTTCGCCGAGCAGGTACGGGAGTCCGCCCGGCTCGCCCGCACCGCCCCGCCGGCCGCGCCCGCCGCCGCCGCACCGACGGACCCTGCCGCGCTCGGCGAGGGCGAGCAACTCGTCGACCGGCTGGAGCGGTTGGCCGCCCTGCACGCCTCCGGGGCGCTCACCGAGGACGAGTTCACCCGGGCCAAGCAGCGCCTGATCGGCTGAACCCGTCCCCGCTGAACCCGTCCCCCGTGGGCCCAGCCCTCGCTACGGCGCGGGCTGGAAACTGCCGAAGACGACGTCCCGGACCGGGGCCTGCGCGGACCACTCCGCGTCCGGGACGATCCAGTAGATCGAGTAGCCGTACTTGGCCGGAGTCCCGGTCACGAAGCCGCGGTTGAGCGAGTGCGTCTTGGGCGTGCCGCTGGTCCACTCCCAGTCCGCGGCGTTGGTCCACTGCCGGTAGGAGATCGCGGACAGGTTCAGCCGCTGGTAGTTGCTGACCTGGCCGCGCAGGCCGGGCTCGGACTCCTGCCAGTCGGCGACGGCGCTGGCGCCCGGCGAGGTCGTCCACTCGATCCGCAGCTGGCTGCCGTCGGCCGCGTTCTTGAAGATCCTCCGGTTGGCGTCCGAGCTGCTCGGCTGCAGCCAGTCCGGCAGCACGACCGAGAAGCCGCTCGGGTCCTTGTACTCGTGGTACCCGGCCGGCACCGCGCCGCCCGGTGCGGGCTGCGCCGGGGTCTGGGCGGGCACCGGGGGCTGCGCGGGAGCCGCGGGCGTGGTGGCGGCGGGCGTGGTGGCGGGCTGCGCGGGCACGGGAGCGGCGGGCGTGGTGGCGTCCGCGCCCGGCGTCCCGGGGGCGGTGCCGGCGGGCACCGGCTCCGGCGCGGGCGGCGTGGCGCTCGGCGTGGCGTCCGTGGTCGCCGCCCCCGGCGTGGTGGCGCCCGCGCTGTGGGTGGCCGCGCCCTTCGTGTCGCCGGTGCCGCCACCGAGGGCCTGGACCACCGCGACCACTCCCGCGATCAGCAGCAGCACCACGACCACGGTGGCGATGGCCAGCCGTCGCCGGCCGGTGCGCGGGTTCGCCCCGGCGGCCTGCGTCGCGCCCAAGGTCCATTCGCTGGTCACCGGCCGGATCGGCTCGGGCGTCGGCTCCTCCGCCGCCGCCGTGACGGGCTCCGCCACGGCGGCTGCGGGCGGCTCCTCGTCCCGGGCCCGGCTGCCCACCCGGACCGTCCCCAGCAGCCCGCCCACGGTCCGCTTCCGGCCGTCCTCGGGCCTCTTCGGCTCCGGCTCCGGCTCCGACTGCGGCTTAGTCTCCGCCGGCGGCTTCGCCTCGGGCTTGGCCTTGGACTCGGACTCGGCCTTCGACTCCGGCGCGGCGGCCGGCTTCTCCATCGGCATCGCGTGCTCGGTGGTCGACTCGGCCCTCACGGTCGCGTCCGCGACCACCCGCTTGAGCATCGACCGGGTCTGCGAGGCGTCCAGCCGATCGGCCGGGTCCTTCTCCAGCAGCCCCTCGATCACCGGCCGCAGCGCCCCGGCGTTCACCGGCGTGACCAGGTCCTCGGTCATCACCGCGGTCAGCGTGGCCAGTGCCGAGCCGCGGTCGTACGGCGGCCGCCCCTCGACCATCGCGTACAGCGTGCCGCCCAGCGACCACAGGTCGGCCGGCGGCCCGGGCTTCTGCCCGCGAGCCCGCTCCGGGGATATGTACGAGGGCGCGCCGACCAGCATGCCGGTGGAGGTGACCGAGGCGTCTCCCTCCACGCTGGCGATGCCGAAGTCGGTCAGCACGACCCGGCCGTCCTCGCCGATCAGCACGTTGGAGGGCTTCACGTCCCGGTGCAGGATGCCCAGCGCGTGCGCGGCGATCAGCACGCCCAGCACGTCGAGCGCGATCTCGGCGGCCCGGCCGGGCGCGAGCGGCCCGTCCTCGCGGATGACGTCGGCCAGCGAGCGGGACTCGACCAGCTCCATGACGATCCACGGCCGGTCGTCCTCGTCGACCACGTCGAAGACGGTGACCGCCGAGGTGTGCCGGATCCGGGCGGTCGCCTTGGCCTCGCGCAGCGTCCGGACGATCAGCCGGTGCTTCTCCTCCTCCTCGACGCTGGCGTTCATCCGCAGTTCCTTGACCGCGACGGTCCGGCCGAGCATCTCGTCCTCGGCGCGCCAGACAGTGCCCATGCCGCCGCGTCCGAGCACGCCGTTCAGGCGGTAGCGGCCGGCCAGGAGGCGGCCGGTGGAACCCTTCGCCTGGGTCATTCGGAACGTTCCCCCATGTGCTGCTGGCGGTCGTGGTGACGGCGCGTCGGACCGGCCGGGCCCGAACGCCCAAGCCTCCATCATCCCCTGTCCCGGGGTCCCAGGACCACCCGCCCCCCGCTCCAAGCTGGGACGAACCGGAACGGGTGCGGCGCTCCGTGCCCGATCTGTGATCGAAAACTCGCCAAGATCCGTTCGATTCACTGCTACCGTTCGGCAGCTCATCGTCTTTTCCGGGGGGATTCGACGCCCATGACCGCACCCGCACCGGGCACTGACGGCCCCTCGGCCCGGCCGCGCACCGCCCAGCACTACTCGGTCGCACCCCCTCCGGCCTCCCCCGACGGCTACGTGGCGCCCGGCATGCCCGGCGCCCCGGTGACCGGTTACGACCCGGTCACCCCCGCGCCCCGGACCACCCCCCGCCGCCGCACCGCCCTGGCCGTGGCCCTCGCCGTCCTCGCCATGCTGCTCGGCGGCCTGGCCTACGGCTGCGCCCCGCTGCGGGCCGCGGACAGCCTCGGCTGGCTGGCCATCGCCCCGGCCGGCCTGGTCGCCCTCCCGCTCGGTCTACTCGGTGGCCGGAACCGGCTGCTCCCGCCGCTCGGCGCCCTCCTCGCGGCCGGCGCGCTCCTCCTCGGCCAGCTGACCGAACACCTCCGCCGGGTGCACGCCGACGGCCCCGGCCCGCGAGGGCTCCTGTACGACACCCTGACGACCTGGCGTGCCGACCTCCGCCCGCTCGACGCCGCCTTCTACGCCATCGCCCTCGTCGGCGGCTTCCTCCTCACCCGCCGCACCGCCGACCGCGGCTGACCCCCACGGACGACAGCCGCCCCCCGGCCCCCGGACAGCCCGAAGGCCCCCGCCCGACTCCTGGAACCCAGGGAGTCGGCGGGGGCCTTCGTCGGGACGCGACTCAGCGGTCGAGCGCCGGGGTGACCGTCACCTCGACCCGCTGGAACTCCTTGAGCTCCGTGTAGCCGGTGGTGGCCATCGCGCGGCGCAGCGCACCGAACAGGTTCATGGTGCCGTCCGGGGTGTGCGACGGACCGGTGAGGATCTCCTCGGTGGTGCCGACCGTGCCGAGGTCCACCCGCTTGCCGCGCGGCAGCTCCTCGTGGACGGCCTCCATGCCCCAGTGGAAGCCCTTGCCCGGGGCGTCGGTGGCGCGGGCCAGCGCGGCACCGATCATCACGGCGTCGGCGCCGCAGGCGACGGCCTTCGGGATGTCGCCGCTGTAGCCGACGCCGCCGTCCGCGATCACGTGCACGTAGCGGCCGCCGGACTCGTCCATGTAGTCGCGGCGGGCGGCGGCCACGTCGGCGACGGCGGTGGCCATCGGCACCTGGATGCCGAGCACGTTGCGGGTGGTGTGGGCGGCACCGCCACCGAAGCCGACCAGCACGCCGGCCGCGCCGGTCCGCATCAGGTGCAGGGCCGCGGTGTACGTGGCGCAGCCGCCGACGATCACCGGGACGTCCAGCTCGTAGATGAACTGCTTGAGGTTGAGCGGCTCGGCGCCGCTGGAGACGTGCTCGGCCGAGACGGTGGTGCCGCGGATGACGAAGACGTCGACGCCGGCGTCCACCACGGCCTTGGAGAACTCGGCGGTGCGCTGCGGCGAGAGCGCGGCGGCGGTGACCACGCCGGAGTCGCGGACCTCCTGGATCCGCTGCTTGATCAGCTCGGCGCGGATGGGCGCGGCGTAGACCTCCTGCAGCCGGCGGGTCGCGGTGGACGCGTCGGTGATCGAGGCGATCTCGTCCAGCAGCGGCTGCGGGTCCTCGTAGCGGGTCCAGAGGCCCTCGAGGTTCAGCACGCCCAGGCCGCCGAGGCGGCCGATGGCGATGGCCTGCTGCGGCGAGACCACGCTGTCCATCGGGGCCGCCAGGAACGGCAGCTCGAAGCGGTAGGCGTCGATCTGCCAGGCGATCGAGACCTCCTTCGGGTCCCGGGTACGGCGGCTGGGGACGACGGCGATGTCGTCGAAGGCGTACGCCCGGCGGCCGCGCTTGCCTCGCCCGATCTCGATCTCAGTCACTTCGAGCCCTTCTGCTGTGTTGCTCATGCCCGCCGGGTCACCCCGGCCGCACCCAGTATCCCGTACTACCGGCGGCCCCGCCCCGACGGCCCGTTCCCCGGACGGGCGAGGGCCCGCCGCTGCGGTGCAGCGGCGGGCCCTCGGTGGTTCGTGCCGTACGGACCGGTCAGCGGGTGGAGTAGTTCGGCGCCTCGACGGTCATCTGGATGTCGTGCGGGTGGCTCTCCTTGAGGCCCGCCGAGGTGATCCGGACGAAGCGGCCCTTGCTCTCCATCTCGGCGATGGTGCCGGCGCCGACGTAGCCCATGGTCTGGCGCAGACCGCCGACCAGCTGGTGCAGGACGGCCGACAGCGGGCCGCGGTACTGCACCTGGCCCTCGATGCCCTCGGGGACGAGCTTGTCGTCCGAGGCCACCTCGGCCTGGAAGTAGCGGTCCTTGGAGTAGGAGCGGCCCTGGCCGCGGGACTGCATGGCGCCCAGCGAGCCCATGCCGCGGTAGGACTTGAACTGCTTGCCGTTGATGAACAGCAGCTCGCCCGGGGACTCCTCGCAGCCGGCCAGCAGCGAGCCGAGCATGACGGTGTCGGCACCGGCGGCCAGCGCCTTGCCGATGTCGCCGGAGTACTGCAGGCCACCGTCGCCGATGACCGGCACGCCGGCCGCCCGGCAGGCCAGCGCGGCCTCGTAGATGGCGGTGATCTGCGGGACGCCGATGCCGGCGACCACGCGGGTGGTGCAGATGGAGCCGGGGCCGACGCCGACCTTGACGCCGTCCACGCCGGCGTCGATCAGCGCCTGGGCGCCGTCGCGGGTGGCGACGTTGCCGCCGACCACGTCGACCCCGACGGCCGACTTGATCTTCGCGATCCAGGCCAGCGCGTTGTGGCTGTGGCCGTGCGAGGTGTCCACCACGAGGAAGTCCACGCCGGCCTCGACCAGGGCCTGGGCCCGGTCGAACGCCTCGGCGCTGGCGCCGACGGCGGCGCCGACCAGCAGCCGGCCCTCGGCGTCCTTGGCGGCGTTCGGGTACTGCTCGGCCTTGACGAAGTCCTTGACGGTGATCAGGCCCTTGATCCGGCCCTCGTCGTCGACCAGCGGCAGCTTCTCGATCTTGTGGCGGCGCAGCAGTGCCATCGCGTCGACGCCGGAGATGCCGACCTTGCCGGTGATCAGCGGCATCGGGGTCATGATCTCGCGGACCTGGCGGCTGCGATCGGACTCGAAGGCCATGTCGCGGTTGGTGACGATGCCGAGCAGCTTGCCCGCCTCGTCGGCGATCGGCACGCCGGAGATGCGGAACTTGGCGCACAGCGCGTCGGCCTCGGCCAGCGTGGTGTCCGGGCCGACCGTGATCGGGTCGGTGACCATGCCGGACTCGGAGCGCTTCACCAGGTCGACCTGGTTGGCCTGGTCCTCGACCGACAGGTTGCGGTGCAGCACGCCGACGCCGCCCTGGCGCGCCATCGCGATGGCCATCCGCGCCTCGGTGACCTTGTCCATCGCCGCGGAGAGCAGCGGGATGTTGACGCGGACGTTCCGGGAGACCCGCGAGGACGTGTCCACCTGGTTCGGCAGCACCTCGGAGGCCCCGGGCAGCAGCAGGACGTCATCGAACGTGAGCCCGAGCATGGCGAACTTCTCGGGTACGCCTGCGGCGTTGTAAGACATTTGGGGGGTACCTTCCGTGGCCGGCCTTATCCGCTCACGCCCTGAGGGTGGGGGCGCATTCATCGCTCACTCGCGCAGACCGCCGAAGCCGGGTGCAATGGGAGGATCCTCCAAGGGGACCCCGCGCGCACCCGTGAAACTTTGGCAACCCGCCCAGGCGCCGATACCCCATGGTACTGGCACCGCGAATGTGTCCTCGTGTGCCCTTGACAACAACCCCGCCCCGTTGCTTGCCCCAACCCCAGCCGACAGCCCCAGCCGACACCTGCCCCAGTGGCCAGCCGACGGGAACGGCCGAGGTCAGGAGGACTCCTCCGCGAGCGCCCGCAGCCGGCTGAGCGCCCGGTGCTGGGCCACCCGGACGGCCCCCGGCGACATGCCGAGCACCTCGCCGGTCTCCTCCGCCGACAGCCCGGCGGCCACCCGCAGCAGCACCAGCTCGCGCTGACGGGCCGGAAGGTTGGACAGCAGCTCCTTCGCCCAGGCGGCGTCGCTGCTCAGCAGCGCCTGCTCCTCCGGGCCGAGCGCCTCGTCCGGCACCTCCGGCAGGTCGTCCTGCGGGACGACGGTCGAACCGGGCCCGCGCATCGCGGCCCGCTGCAGGTCGGCGATCTTGTGGGCGGCGATGCCGTACACGAAGGCCTCGAACGGCCGCCCCTGGTCCTTGTACCGGGGCAGCGCGCAGAGCACGGCGACGCAGACCTCCTGCGCGACGTCGTCCACGTGGTGCCGGGCCCCGCCGGGCAGCCGGACCAGCCTGGCGCGGCAGTACCGCAGCGCCAGCGGGTGGACATAGGCGAGCAGGGCGTCGATCGCCGGCCCCTCGCCGCGCACGGCGGCCGCGACCAGCTCGCCCACCAGCGGCGAGCTGCCCGTACCGAGCACCGGCGGGCGGCGTGGTCCGACGTCGGCACCGGAACCGCCCGGGCCGTCGGAATCGGCGTACGACGGATCGTGACCCGGGCCGGAGGGCTCGGCCTCCACCGGGTCCGCCTGGCCGGACGCACCGGCGACGTCGTCGCGCATCGGTCCATGGTGCCTGGTCGAGCGGGAAAACGCGGCACCGCGTCCGGAGTTGTGCACCGGAACGTTATGCGCTGCGGCACCGTAGGGCGTGCCGCGCACCACCGGCCCCTCCTGCACCGTGCCGCCTCCCGCCCCGCCGTCGGTGGTTCCGTCCGTCGCGCCGTCCGCCGAGTGTCCTGCGGCTGCGTGGTTCGCCACAGTGCCTGTCCGCTGGTCCCCGAGGTGCTCCACTCCTCCATGGTGCAACCTCGGGACCGTAACGTCACACGCCCGTGCGGCATCCGCCCCGGGGATCACCGGTGGCGCGCCGCACCCGGCGGCGCCGCCGGTGGTCAGCGGACCAGGCCCCAGCGGAAACCCAGCGCCACCGCGTGCGCGCGGTCGGAGGCCCCGAGCTTCTTGAACAGCCGTCGGGCGTGCGTCTTGACGGTGTCCTCGGACAGGAACAGCTCGCGCCCGATCTCGGCGTTGCTGCGGCCGTGGCTCATGCCCTCCAGCACCTGGATCTCACGCGCCGTCAAGGTCGGCGCGGCACCCATGTCGGGGCTGCGCAGCCGGCGCGGGGCGAGCCGCCAGGTCGGGTCGGCGAGGGCCTGGGTGACGGTGGCCCGCAGCTCGGCGCGCGAGGCGTCCTTGTGCAGGTACCCGCGGGCGCCCGCGGCCACCGCGAGCGCGACACCGTCGAGGTCCTCGGCGACGGTGAGCATGATGATCCGCGCGCCCGGGTCGGCGGACAGCAGTCGCCGGACCGTCTCGACCCCGCCGAGGCCGGGCATCCGGACGTCCATCAGAACGAGATCGGAGCGGTCGGCCACCCAGCGGCGGAGGACCTCCTCCCCGTTCGTCGCGGTGGTGACCCGGTCCACACCGGGTACGGTCGCGACCGCGCGGCGAAGCGCCTCGCGGGCGAGCGGGGAATCGTCGCAAACGAGAACGGAAGTCATGACTGTCGTCCTCCGCAGCTGATCCGCGTCACGTTGAGCCTCCTGGCTGGTACGAACCTCTCCGACACGGCCGATCGGCGGCAGACTCCGTGCTGATCGCCCCAACTTGCCCGCGATCGTTCCCGATGTCCGACGCCCGCTAACCGCCTCCGCACTTCCAACGACCGTCACTCGAATGAGTTACGGCCTTCAGGGTCATCTCCACCACTGTACGTGGCCGACTCGTTACCGATCAGCCGCATCGCGGTGCACACGCCGCACTTTTCCGCAGCTCGCGCGCGGTGGGCGTGCGACCCGCACACCGATTCGGTGCGTCGCGCGCCCGTCGGCCACCCGATTGCCACGCCCACGCCCGCCGAAGGCCCTTGCCCACTTTGCCCGTTTTTATAGCTTTCGTATGGTCATTGACTGTTGTGCCAGTGTGTGGGTGACTTGTCCATGGAGTCGCCTTAAGTCATATTTCCAGGTGTCCACACCAGCGCATCGAAGCCCCGCCGTACCGCTCGGCAGCAGCCCGCCGAGTTCCCGGCCTGCGGCCGACGGCCTCTGAAGGGAATGAGCCATGGCAGATTTCTCCCGCCTCCCCGGTCCCAATGCGGACCTCTGGGACTGGCAGCTCTCCGCAGCCTGCCGTGGCGTGGACAGCTCGCTCTTCTTCCACCCGGAGGGCGAGCGCGGGGCCGCGCGCAGTTCGCGCGAGGCCAGCGCCAAGGAGGTCTGCATGCGCTGCCCGGTGATCGCCGAATGCGCGGCGCACGCGCTGGCGGTCCGCGAACCGTACGGCGTCTGGGGCGGGATGACCGAGGACGAGCGCGAGGAGATGCTGGGACGCTCGCGGCACCGGCTGGTGGAGGTCCCACTGGCCCCGCCGGCGGTCGCGCAGCGCTAGACCCGCCTCCACGACGCGCCGTGAAGAAACGTTTCTTCGCGGCGCCTCAGCCCGCTCACAGTCGGTACGGGACCTACGGGAGTCCCGTCACCCCCCGTCAGCGGGCGCCCGCCGCCCCGGCCAGCCGCTCCAGCATCAAGGCCACAGCCGGCACCTCGGCCAGGTCCGGCAGGGTCAGCGCGACCACCCGGCGAACCGCCGGCGCCCCCGAAGCCGTCCGCACCGGCACCGTCGACACGCCGTCAGGGCGCACCGACTGCAGCGCCAGCCGGGGCAGCACCGCCACCCCCAGCCCGGCCGCCACCAGGCCGACCACCGCCGGGTAGTCGTCCGTCGCGAAGTCGATCCGGGGCTCGAATCCGGCCCCCGCGCAGAGCTCCACCAGGTGCCCCCGGCACTGCGGGCAGCCGGCGATCCACTGCTCCCCCGCCAGCTCGGCCAGCTCCACCGGCCCGCCCCGCCCGGCCAGCGGGTGGGCGGCGGGCAGCAGGCCCACCAGCGGGTCGTCCAGCAGCGGGGTGACCACCAGATCGGACCAGTCGGTCCCGGCCGACAGCTGCTGGGCCTCCAGGTTGGCCTCGGCCCGCGCCTCGCGGGGCGTGCTGTGCGCGGACACCGGCAGCGCGGCAGCGCCGTCGGACTGCGGGTAGCGGAAGGCCAGCGCGATCTCGCACTCGCCGCCGCGCAGCATCGCCAGCGACTCCGGCGGCTCCGCCTCGACCAGCGACACGCGCACCCCCGGATGGCCGTCCCGCAGCCGGGCTACGGCGGGCGGCACCAGGGTGGAACTCGCGGTCGGGAAGGAGACCAGTCGCACCCGACCGGCCCGCAGTCCGGCGATCGCGGCCACCTCCTCCTCGGCGGCGGAGAGCCCCGCCAGGATCCCGGTGGCATGCTTGAGCAGGACCCGCCCGGCCTCGCTGAGCTGCATGCCGCGGCCCGAGCGGACCACCAGCGGGGTGTCCACGGACTTCTCCAGGGCCTTCATCTGCTGACTGATGGCAGGCTGCGTACACCCCAGCTCACGGGCGGCGGCGGAGAAGGAGCCGGTGCGGGCGACGGCACGCAGGACGCGCAGATGGCGGGCCTCGATCATGCCTTAGTTATAAGGTAATCTTTGCGTTCTGCAAAATTCTACTGATGATTGAAGCCTCAAGCCGCGCCGCCCCGAGCGGCGTCACGGGCGAGCGGGCGAGCGGGCGAGTAACCGCCCCGAGCCGAAGGGGCGCGCCGGTGCCGAAAGGGAGAAGCGAGGGAGCGCCGACCGTGTCAGAGCGCCCCGGAGGCGAGCGGGCGAGCAAGCGCCGGAGGCCCGGCCCGACACCCCTCGCGGGGTGCGGACCGGGCCTCCGGTCAGTGGTTCGGGCCTCAGTGCGAGTGGCCGTGACCGTGGGAGTGGCCGTGACCGTTGTCGGCCTCCTCCTCCTTCTTCTCCACCACGAGGGTCTCGGTGGTGAGCAGCAGGGAGGCGATCGAGGCGGCGTTCTCCAGGGCGGAGCGGGTGACCTTGACCGGGTCGATGACGCCGGCCTTCAGCAGGTCGCCGTACTCGCCGGTGGCCGCGTTGTAGCCGTGGCCGGTCTCCAGCTCGGCGACCTTGTGGGTGATGACGTAGCCCTCGAGGCCGGCGTTCTGGGCGATCCAGCGCAGCGGCTCGTGCAGCGCCTTGCGGACGACCGCGACACCGGTCGCCTCGTCACCCGACAGGCCCAGGCCACCGTCCAGCACCTTGGCGGCGTGGACCAGGGAGGCGCCACCGCCGGCGACGATGCCCTCCTCGACCGCGGCACGGGTCGCCGAGATGGCGTCCTCCAGGCGGTGCTTGCGCTCCTTCAGCTCCACCTCGGTGGCGGCGCCGACCTTGATGACGCAGACGCCGCCGGCCAGCTTGGCCAGGCGCTCCTGCAGCTTCTCGCGGTCCCAGTCGGAGTCGGTGGCGGCGATCTCACCCTTGATCTGGGCGACGCGGCCGGCCACGGCCTCGGTGTCACCGGCACCGTCGACGACGGTGGTCTCGTCCTTGGTGATGGTCACGCGGCGGGCGGTGCCCAGCACGTCCAGGCCGACCTGGTCGAGCTTGAGGCCGACCTCCTCGGAGATGACCGTGCCGCCGGTCAGGGTGGCCAGGTCGCCGAGGATCGCCTTGCGGCGGTCGCCGAAGCCCGGGGCCTTGACGGCGACGGCGTTGAAGGTGCCACGGATCTTGTTCACGACCAGGGTCGACAGCGCCTCGCCGTCGACGTCCTCGGCGATGATCAGCAGCGGCTTGGTGGCACCGCCCTGCAGGATCTTCTCCAGCAGCGGCAGCAGCTCCTGGATGGAGGAGATCTTGCCCTGGTTGATCAGGATGTACGGGTCCTCCAGGACCGCCTCCTGCCGCTCCGCGTCGGTGACGAAGTACGGCGACAGGTAGCCCTTGTCGAACTGCATGCCTTCGGTGAAGTCCAGCTCCACGCCAAAGGTGTTCGACTCCTCGACGGTGATGACACCGTCCTTGCCGACCTTGTCGATCGCCTCGGCGATCAGCTCGCCGACCTGGGTGTCCTGCGCGGAGAGGGACGCGACGGCGGCGACGTCGTCCTTGCCCTCGATCTCGCGGGCGATGGAGAGCAGGTGCTCGGAGACGGCGGCGACGGCCTTGTCGATGCCCTTCTTCAGGGCGGCGGGGCCGGCACCGGCGGCGACGTTGCGCAGACCCTCGTTGACCAGGGCCTGGGCCAGCACGGTGGCGGTGGTGGTGCCGTCACCCGCGACGTCGTTGGTCTTGGTGGCGACCTCCTTGACGAGCTGCGCGCCAAGGTTCTCGTACGGGTCGTCCAGCTCGACCTCGCGGGCGATGGTGACACCGTCGTTGGTGATGGTCGGGGCGCCGAACTTCTTGTCGATGACGACGTTGCGGCCCTTGGGGCCGATGGTCACCTTGACGGTGTCGGCCAGCTTGTTGACACCGCGCTCCAGCGAGCGGCGGGCGTCCTCGTCGAACTGCAGGATCTTCGCCATGTTCCCTATTCCCTCGGGGCTGCGGCCGGCCCGGCCGCCGAACTACGTGAACCAACAACCACGCCCCGGGCCACTGTCACGAAGGACACGGATCCGGGGCGGGTCGGGGACGACTTACTTCTCGATGATGGCGAGAACGTCGCGAGCGGAGAGCACCAGGTACTCCTCGCCCTGGTACTTCACCTCGGTGCCGCCGTACTTCGAGTACAGGACGATGTCACCCACGGCGACGTCGAGCGGCAGACGCTGGCCGTCCTCGAAGCGGCCCGGCCCGACGGCCAGGACGACGCCCTCCTGGGGCTTCTCCTTGGCGGTGTCCGGGATAACCAGGCCGGAGGCCGTGGTGGTCTCGGCGTCGAGCGGCTGGACCACAATGCGGTCCTCGAGCGGCTTGATGGCAACCTTGCTGCTGGTGGTCACGTCCGAGCTCCCCTTCGGAGATTACGGGGTTTTCTAACGGGTAGGGCGAGCCTGCGGGTCTGCCGTCGCGGGGGTCAGACACACGTTCTCGCATTAGCACTCCCCCGGTGGGGAGTGCCAAGGACGACCATAGGCCTGTGTTAGCACTCAGTCAACCAGAGTGCCAACGACGCGCCCGTGAGGTCCGGGAATGACGGATGAGTACTCGTACTCATGTGCGCCCGGCCGACCGCTCGACACACTCGTGCCATGACCGATACCCCGGTACGCGTCGGACCGTCCCGCACCGACGACATCCTGCTCTCCGCGGTTCTCCTGCCGGTGCTCGCGGTGATCCCGCTCGTCGCGTTCTGGCTGACTCTCTGGCTCGGCTTCGCCGCCACGGACGCGGCGGACGTGATCGTCCCCGTCGGGCTGCTCATCGGCGTGGCCGCCAGCCTCGGGGTGCCCCTGTCCGTCGCCTTCCGTACCCGGCGTGCCGGGTACGCGGTCCTGCCGGCCGCCGCCGTCGTGGCGCCCTTCCTTGTGCCGGGCTGGGCGATGGCGGGCTACCCCGGCCTGTGACCGGCGAGAATGGCCCCGTGGACACCGAGAACCTCCAGCCGCTGCTGACGCCCGAGGGCCAGGCCCTGCTCGCCGAGTTGCGCGAGTTCACCCCCGAGGAGGAGCTGGCGCTGGCCACCCGGCTGCGGCGGGAGCACCCGGCGGAGCTGGTGTCGGCGGCCTTCGGGCAGGCGCGGCTGCGGCAGCGGGCGCGGGCGAAGTTCGGGGCGGACGCCGACCTGATGTACTTCACGCCCAACGGGGTCGAGCAGTCCACCCGGCGCAGCGTCGCCGAGTGGCGGGCGCGGCGGTTCGCCGAGCTGGGCGTGCGGCGGCTGGCGGACCTGTGCTGCGGCATCGGCGGGGACGTGCTGGCGCTGGCCCGGGCGGGCATCGAGGTGCTGGCCGTCGACAAGGACCCGGCGGCCTGCGCCGCCACCGCCGCGAACGCCGCCGCGCTGGGCCTGGCCGAGCTGGTCGAGGTGCGCTGCGCGGACGTCGCCGAGGTGGACGTGGCCGGCTACGACGCGGTGTTCACCGACCCGGCCCGGCGGACCTCGCGCGGCCGGGTGTTCGACCCGGAGGCGTACGCCCCACCGCTCTCCTGGGCGATCGAGGCCGGCCGGCGGGCCCCCATCGGGGCGCTGAAGGTCGCGCCGGGCATCCCGCACGAGGCCGTCCCGGCGGACGCCGAGGCCGAGTGGGTGTCCGACCACGGCGACGTCAAGGAGGCGGTGCTCTGGTTCGGCACCAAGGCCGCCCACCCGCACCGCGCCACCCTGCTGCCGCAGGGCGCCGTCCTGACCGGCGGCGACCTGCCCGACCCGCCGGCCGGCCCGGTGGGGCGCTACCTGTACGAGCCGGACGGCGCGGTGATCCGGGCGCACCTGGTGGCCGAGGTCGCCGAGCAGGTCGGCGGCCGGCTGATCGACCCGAAGATCGCCTACCTGACCTCGGACGAGCTGGTCGCCACCCCGTACGCGCACGCCTTCGAGCTCACCGACGTGCTGCCCTTCCACATCAAGAAGCTGAAGGCGCTGCTGCGCGAGCGCGGGGTCGGCACGGTGGTGATCAAGAAGCGCGGGATGGCGATCACCCCGGAGGAGCTGCGCCGCCAGCTCAAGCCCTCCGGCCCGAACACCGTCACGGTGATCCTCAGCCGGACCGACCACGGCCCGCTGATGATGCTGGGGCAGCCGGTCCGCGCGTCGTAGCGGCCTACGGGCCCTACGGGGCCTACGCGGACTACGAGGCGGGGGCCTGGATGTAGTCCTCCAGCCGGGCCACCGAGAAGCCCTGCTCCTGGATCCGGGCCAGCAGGTCGCCGAACATCTGGGTCATCGTGGCGCCCTTGAGCTCCTTGGGGCCGCGGAAGTGCGCCAGGATGATGTCGCCGGGCTTCAGCTTCTTGTCCCCGGCCTGGTACTGCATGTCGTGGATCTGCATCGATTCGCGCCACAGCACGATCGCGCGCGGGCCGCACTCCTGCACCGAGGTGTTGAGCGTCGGGGTGTTGGCGCCGTCGCCGAACGGCGGGCGGAACAGCAGCGGGGCGGTGCCGTACTGCTGGGTGAGCGCGGCCTGGTCGTCGCAGATCTCGGACTTCTGCTTGTCCGGCGACAGCTTGCTCATCACCGGGTGGGTGACGGTGTGGTTCTGGATGTGGTTGCCCAGCGCCTGGAGCGGCTTGAAGTAGCCGTAGTCGTTCTTGACGATGTCCTTGGTCAGGAACATCGAGATCGGCACCTTGAGGTCGGTCAGCATCTCGACGAACTTCGGGTCCTTCTCGGCGCCGTCGTCGATGGTGATGAAGACCACTTTGTCGGTCGTCTTCACGTCGCTGAACACCGGCACCGGGCCGGTCCGTTCGAGCTTGACGGGCTTGTCGGCGGGCGCCGCCGGGGCGGGCGCGAGCGGGGTGAGGTTCCACTTCGCCCAGGCCGCCGCGCCGGCGACCGCCCCGGTGGTGGCGCCCGGGGAGGCGCCCCCGCCGGCCGGGGCGGCTCCGGTCGGCCGGGGCGCGGCCGGCGGCGCCGTGGTGGCGGCCGGGGCGCCGCCGCCTCCGTTGTCGCCGCACGCGGTGGCGAAGGCCAGCAGGGCCAGCGCTCCCGCCGCGTAGGTCCTGGTCCTGGTCCTGCTCCGCCCGTTCCTGCTCACCGCACCGCGCTCCCGGCTTCCGTCCAGCTTTCTCTCAGCTATGCACGGTAGCGGCGGGCCCGTGGTTCCCCGCACAGGACTATTCGACGTGCTCGCTGGTGAAGGACCAGCAGTGCACCGGGCGGCCGAGCAGCTCGGCCGGCGGGTCGGCGACCGGCGCCGGCTCGCCGCTCCACCAGGTGATCAGCAGCACCCTCTCGCCCGGGGCGGAGAACAGTTCGAGGCGCTCCAGACCGGCCGTACCGCGCAGCGCGGGCAGCGCCGATTCCCGCACCCAGGCGGCGAGTTCGGCCGCGCGGCCGTCGGCCGCCCGGGCCTCCCACATCGCGGCGACGGTCATCAGGCGCCGCCGCCGAGGGCGTCGTAGGCCTGGCCGTGGACGTCCTCGTGCCCGAGGCCGACAGCCGGGACGTGGACCTCGGTCACCGGCAGCGAGGAGTCGGCCGACAGGTCGAAGGCGGACGGCGCCCGGTCACGCCACACCATCTCGGCGCCGAGCGCCGCGACCATCGCGCCGTTGTCGGTGCACAGGCCCGGCCGGGGCACCCGCAGCCGGATGCCGGCCCGGTCGCAGCGCTGCTGGGCCATCTCGCGCAGCCGCGAGTTGGCGGCCACGCCGCCGCCGATCATCAGGTGGTCGACGCCGTTGTCCTTGCACGCCTTGACGGCCTTGCGGGTGAGCACGTCGGTGACGGCTTCCTGGAAGGACGCCGCCACGTCGGCGATCGGCACCCCCTCGCCGGCCCGGCGCTTGGCCTCCACCCAGCGGGCGACGGCGGTCTTCAGGCCGGAGAAGGAGAAGTCGTACGCGGGGTCGTTCCGGCCGGACAGGCCGCGCGGGAATGCGATCGCCTTGGGGTCGCCCTCGCGGGCCGTCCGGTCGACCACAGGGCCGCCGGGGAAGCCCAGGCCGAGCACCCGGGCGACCTTGTCGAAGGCCTCGCCGGCCGCGTCGTCGATGGTCGCGCCGAGCGGGCGGACGTCGCTGGTGATGTCCTCGCTGAGCAGCAGCGAGGAGTGCCCGCCGGAGACCAGCAGGGCCATCGTCGGCGAGGGCAGCCGGCCGTGCTCCAGCTGGTCGACGCAGATGTGCGAGGCGAGGTGGTTGACCCCGTACAGCGGCTTGTCCAGCGCCCAGGCGTACGCCTTCGCGGCGCTGACGCCGACCAGCAGCGCGCCGGCCAGGCCGGGGCCGGCGGTGACCGCGATGCCGTCCAGGTCGCTCGCCTTGACCCCGGCGGTGTCCAGGGCGCGCTGGATGGTCGGGACCATCGCCTCCAGGTGGGCGCGGCTGGCGATCTCCGGGACGACGCCGCCGAAGCGGGCGTGGTCGTTGACGCTGGAGGCGACCGCGTCGGCCAGCAGCGTGGTGCCGCGCACGATGCCGACGCCGGTCTCGTCGCAGGAGGTCTCGATGCCGAGGACGAGCGGTTCGTCAGCCATGGGGGGTGTCCTCAATGTCCTTCGGGTCGGTGCTGTCGGTGCGGTCAGTGCGGTCAGGGCTCGGGTGGTCGAGGCGCATCACCAGCGCGTCGACGTTGGCGGGCTGGTAGTAGCCGCGCCGGATGCCCACCGGTTCGAAGCCGTGGCGCTCGTACAGCCGCTGGGCGCGCGGGTTGTCCACCCGCACCTCCAGCAGCAGCTCGGCGCAGCCGCGCCGGGCGGACTCCCGGATCAGGTCGGTGAGCAGCGCCGTGCCGAGGCCGCCGCCCTGGTGGCGGTCGTCGACGGCGATGGTCTGGACGTCTCCCTCGCCGGCGATCGCCATCAGCCCGGCGTAGCCGACGATCGCGCCGTCGGCGGCGGTGGCGACGGTGTAGTGGCGGGTACCGCCGGGGTGGGCCTCGGCCAGCTCGGACCAGAACATCCCGGTGGACCAGGCGTCCTCGGGGAAGAGCCGCAGCTCCAGTTCCACCACCGGCGCGATGTCCCACCAGCGCATCGGGCGCAGGGTGGTGCCGTGGTTCACGCCGGGAGCACCGCCTTGTAGCCCGCCGGCACCTGGGCGTCCGGACGGCGCAGGTACAGCGGGACGTTCGGCAGCAGCTCGCGCCCGGCGGCCAGCTCGGCGGCGGCGAAGCCGGCCAGGGCTCCGGCCGACACGTGCTCGGGGCCGTGCGCGCCCGGGAAGGCGTCGGGGTACAGCAGCGCGCCGGCGCCGACGGAGCGGTGCTGCGGGGACAGCTCGGCCGGGCGATCCACGCCGGGGCCCTCGGTGCGGCGGCCCTCGGCGTCGTACGAGGCCCAGTAGACCTCCTTGCGGCGCGCGTCGGTGGCCACCGTGAACGGCTCCCCGCTCAGGCCCTCGACCTCGGTCCGGGCCTGGAAGGCGATCGCGTCCAGGGTGCAGACGCCGTGCACCGGCAGCCCGAGGGCGTGGCCGAGCGCGGCGGCGGTCACCAGGCCGACCCGCAGGCCGGTGTACGGGCCCGGGCCGACGCCGACCGCGATGCCGGTCAGCCGGTGCTTGTCCACCCCGGCCGTCCTCAACACCCGGTCGATCGCGGGCAGCAGCAGTTCGCCGTGGCGTCGGGCGTCGACCTGGTGGGCCTCGGCCAGGACGGCGGTGCCGTCGTGGACGGCGGCGGTGACGGCGGGGGTAGCGGTGTCGAACGCGAGCAGCAGCACGGGTCAAGGTTAGACCGACGTTGGGCCGACCGGCCGATCGGCAAGGTGTACCGACCGGGAACACACATCCGAGGCGCTGCGACCCCGACGGACGGACCTGGCACGATAAGGCGGTACGTAATAAAGACGGCAGCGGGAGCGGCACGTGGCGAAGATGGGTCCTGGAGTGGTGGTCACGGGGCTGACCCTGGGGGCCCTGGCGGTGGTGAGCCTGCTGGCCTTCCAGGCCAACGGCGCCCAGGACCGGGCGGGCGCTCCCAAGCCCTCGGCCGCCACCACCACGGCGGCCGGCACGGCCACCGCCGCGGCGCCGAGCGCCTCGGCCACCCCGACCGTCCCGCCGCTGCCGGCCACCTCGGGCACCGGCACGCGGGTGGTCTACTCAGTGAGCAGCCACTACGTCTGGCTGGTCGACCCGAAGAAGATCCCGCAGGTCGCGGCCGCCTTCCAGGTCGTTCCGGGCACGGTCGAGCCCGCTCCTGGCAGCTACGCGGTGTACAGCCGCACGGCGACGACCACCGGGACGGACGGCCGGCAGATCGAGCACGTGGTGCGCTTCGCGCAGCAGGCCGGCGTGGTGTTCGGCTTCAGCGCGGCGGTGGACGGCGCGACCCCGACCGCCGACCCGAAGGCCAAGACCGGCGGTATCCGCAGCGGCCGCGCCGAGGGGCAGCTGCTCTGGGACTTCGCGCCGAAGGACACCAAGGTGGTCGTGGTCGCCTGAGGGCGCCGCACGCGCAGGCCGACCTCACGCGGCCCGGGGCGTCTTCGCCTCGGGCTCCTCGGTCTGTCTCGGCTCCGGCTCGGGCGGGGTGGACACCGCCTCGGCGGCCGCGCAGGCGGCCAGCAGTGCCCGCATCGGCTCCCCCGGAGCGCAGCGGGCGGACTCTCCGGCCCCGGCGGCGCGGACGGCGCGTTCCGGGGCGGGGGTGGTGCTCGACATGGCGCCTCCCTAGTTAGGCAGACCTAACCGCAGCACCCATCCCACCACGCGCGGTACTCCGCCCGCAACATCTTGCCGACAGCCTGTCGGCAAGGTGTCGCGACCCGCCGCCGCTCCGGTCCGGCGGGCTACTCCTGTCCGGCCAGCTTCACGAGCTCCACGTCCGCCCAGCGCGGGCCGATGCCGGTCAGCAGGACCCGGCGCGGGTCCTGGTCGTCGCCGTCGGCGGTGTCGCCCAGGGCGCGTTCGATCCGGACCTCCAGCCGGTCCTCGGACAGTCGCTCGACCTTGCCCTCGCCCCACTCGACCACGACCACCGACTCCGGCAGCGAGACGTCCAGGTCGAGGTCCTCCATCTCGTCCAGGTCCCCGCCCAGCCGGTACGCGTCCACGTGCACCAGGGCCGGGCCGCCCACCAGCGAGGGGTGCACCCGGGCGATCACGAAGGTCGGCGAGGTCACTGCCCCGCGGACCTGCAGCCCCTCCCCCAGGCCCCGGGTCAGCGTGGTCTTCCCCGCTCCCAGCTCGCCGGAGAGCAGCACCAGGTCCCCCGGCCGCAGCAGCGCGGCCAGCTCCCGGCCGAGCCGGCCCATCCGCTCCGGGGTGGGGACGGTGAGAGTGGCGTGCGAGCCCATGCGCGTGTCTTGCCCTTCGGTCCGTACCGGCGCACCGACCACCGGCCGCCACCGCTACCGTGCCACATCGGCGCCCCCGGGTGCGGCGGGCGGGTGCCGGGACGGGGCGTCAGGCGGGGTCGACGGCCGGTTCGGTGGCCGTCCCGGCAGCGGGCTCGGCAGCGCTCCCGGCGGCCGATCCCCGGGCCAGGTCGAGGACGGCCGCGGGCAGCGGCGCGGCCCCGGCGAAGTCGGTGGCCCGGCGCAGCAGCAGTGCCAGTTCGCGGTCGACCAGCTCCGGGCGCTCCAGCATCACCAGATGCCCGGCGCCGTCGGCCAGGACCAGTTCGGCGCCCGGCAGCCGCTCGGCCATCGCCTCGCTGTGCGCCGAGGGCGTCAGCAGGTCCTTCGTCCCGGCCAGCACCAGGGCCGGCAGGCCGCGCAGGGCGGCCAGCGCCTCGTACTTCTCGTGCGCGCCGAACACCGGGTAGAACTCGGCGACCACGTCGATCGCGGTGGCGTCCAGCAGCTGCTCGGCGAAGCGCACCACGCCGGGGTCGACGTCCCGGCCCCCGAAGGAGAACCTCCGGTAGAAGACGGCGGTCACTTCCGAGCCCAGCCGCCTGGTGGCCTCCACCAGGTCGACCTGGCGGCCCAGCAGCTTCACCATCCCGGGCGCGACCTTCTTGAACAGCTTCGCGCCGGCCTTGGGCAGGCCGAGGTTCACCTGGTTCCAGTCGCCCGCGAGCGTGCCGATCAGGGCGACCCCGGCGACCCGCTCCCGGAACAGCTCGGGGTGCTGGTCGGCCAGCGCCATCACGGTCATGCCGCCCATCGAGTGGCCCACCAGCACCAGCGGCCCGGTCGGCGCGACGGCGTCGATCACCGCCTTGAGGTCGCCGCCCAGCTGGTCGATGCCGGCCGGCTCGCCCGCCAGGTACGAGCGGGAGCGCTCGGAGCGGCCGTGGCTGCGCTGGTCCCAGAAGACCAGCCGCATGCCCTCGCGCAGCGCGGCCCGCTGGAAGTGCCAGCTGTCCTGGTTGAGGCAGTAGCCGTGGCAGAACATCACGGTCAGCGGCTCGGACGAGTGGATGTCACCGTCCGGCAGGTCCCAGCCGGCGCCGTCCAGTTCCACGTAGAGCTCGGTGCCGTCCGGCGCGGCCACCGTCCTCGGGCGCCCGCGCAGCGAGCCGTACGGGGCGCTCGCGTCCAGCTCGACCCGGGCCCGGCGGCGCATCGCCCGCCCGACGGTCAGCCGCTCGATCGCCACCCCGGCGGCCGCGCCGGCCGCCAGCACGCCGACCGAGATCCCGATCACGCCCGCCCGGCTCACCCCGGAGGCCGCGCCGGCCGCCTTGGCGACCGCCGCGACCGCTCCGTCCCCGGTCGGTGTCTCGGTCATGCCGACGGGTCCTCGGCGTGGCTGCCGCCCAGGTAGCGGCGGGGTACCCGGGCGCCGATCCGGGTGACGATCTCGTACGCGATGGTGCCGCAGGCGCGGGCCCAGTCCTCGGCGGTGGGCTCGCCGCGCTCGCCGTTGCCGAACAGCAGCGCCTCGTCGCCGACCCGGGGGGTGTCCCCGCCCAGGTCCACGACGAACTGGTCCATCGCCACCCGGCCGGCCACCGTGCGCCACTTGCCGCCGATCTGCACCGGGCCCGTGCCGCTGGCGTGCCGGGGGACGCCGTCGCCGTAGCCGAGCGGGACCAGGCCCAGGGTGGTCGGTCCGGGCGTCGTGTAGTGGTGGCCGTAGCTGACCCCGTGCCCGCCGGGGACCTCCTTGACCAGCGCCAGCCGCGCACCCAGCGCCATCACCGGGCGCAGCCCGAAGTCGGCCGGCGAGCCCACCTCGGGCACCGGCGACAGTCCGTACGCGGCCAGGCCGGTGCGGACCAGGTCGAAGTGCGACTCGGGCAGCAGCAGGGTGGCCGGCGAGTTCGCCAGGTGCCGCACCTCGGGGCGCAGCCCGGCCGCCTCGGCCGCGGCCAGGGCGGTGCGGTAGGAGTCCAGCTGGGCCTGGATCGACGGGTGGCCGGGCTCGTCGGCGGCCGCGAAGTGCGACCAGACGCCGACCACGGTGAGCAGCCCCTCGGCCTCGGCGCGCCGGGCGGCGGCCACCAGCCGCGGCCAGTCGTGCGGCTGGCAGCCGTTGCGGCCGAGGCCGGTGTCGGCCTTCAGGTGCACGCGGGCCGGGATGCCGGTCTCGCGGACGGCCGGGAGCAGTTCGTCCAGCGCCCACTGGCCGCTGACCGAGATGTCCAGGTCCGCGCGGAGCGCCTCGCGCCACGGCCCGCCGGGTGTCCACAGCCAGCACAGGATCCGGGCCTCTTGCGGACGGATGCCTGCGGCCCGCAGCGCCAGTGCCTCCTCGGGCGTCGCGCAGCCGAGCCAGCCGACCCCGTTGGCGACCGCTTCGCGGGCGCACTCGACCGCGCCGTGGCCATAGGCGTCCGCCTTGACCGCGAGCATCACCGCCGCGCTGCCGACGCGCTCGCGCAGCGCGGCGAGGTTGCCGCGCAGGGCGGCGAGATCGATGGTCGCCTCGGCCCGTACGCCGTCGGTGAGGGTGGCGGTGCCGATCATGTTCGCAGTTGTCATCAGGGTCAGTCTCCCAGACGTCCCGGAGTCCTCGCCGAACGGCCCATCGGCGCGGCGGCCGACGAACGGGCCTCACCCACCGCACGGACCTGCGGTGAACCGCTCGTCACCGCCTGCTCGGACGCCGGCAGCGGAGCGTTCGGTTCCGCTCCGCCGACTCACCCAGGCGATCCGCCGCACCGCCGGCTCTCCCGGGCTGCCTGCCGCACCGCTAGCGTCCCCGGACCGCCCGCCAGACCGCGGGCAGTGCCTCGGCCACCGCCAGGGCCGTCACGGGCGCGCCCGGCGCCCCCGCCGCCTCGCGGCCCGCCAGGCCGTGCAGGTAGGCGGCCACCGAGGCGGCGTCCAGCGGCGACAGGCCCGCCGCGAGGAGCGAGCCCGCCAGCCCGGCCAGCACGTCGCCGCTGCCCGCGGTGGCCAACCAGGAGGTGCCGGTGGGGTTAACCCGGACGGCGCCGCCCGGGTCGGCGACCACCGTGGTGGAGCCCTTCAGCAGGACGGTCGCGCGGTAGACGGCCGCCAGCCGGCGGGCGGTGGCCAGCCGGGCGGCGGCCAGGTCGTCGGCGGCCGGCGGCGGGGTGCCGTCGGCGCCCGCGAGCAGCCGGGCGGCCTCGCCGGTGTGCGGGGTGAGCAGGGTGGGCGCGGTGCGGCCGGCCAGCGCGGCCGGGCCGAGCCGGCCCAGCTCGGTCAGCCCGTCCGCGTCCACCAGCACCGGGACGTCGCTCGCCAGTGCCTCGGTCAGCGCCTGCCGCGCCCCCTCGCCGCCGCCCGGCCCGACCACCCAGGCCTGCACCCGCCCGGCCCCGGCCGGTCCGCCCTCGGTGACCAGCGTCTCCGGGAAGCGCCGCACCACCTCCTCGGCCGCCGCGCCCACGTACCGGACGGCGCCCGCGCCGCCCCGCAGCGCCCCGGCGACGGCCAGCAGCGCCGCCCCCGGGTAGGTCGCCGAGCCGGCCGCCACCCCGACCACCCCGCGCCGGTACTTGTCGCTCTCCGCGCCCGGCAGCGGCAGCAGCGCCGCCACGTCCGCGTGCTGCAGGGCCGTCACGTCCGGTTCCGGCGGCTCCAGCCCGATGCCGACCAGCTGCACGGCGCCCGCGTACGAGGCACCCGGGTCGACCAGCAGCCCGGGCTTGTACGTGCCGAAGCAGACCGTGACGTCCGCGCGCAGCGCCGCGCCCGGCACCTCACCGGTGTCGGCGTCCACCCCGCTGGGCAGGTCCACCGCGACCACCACCCCGCGCCGCCCGGCCTCCGTGTACGGCCGGGCCTCGGGGCGCAGCCCGCCCCGGCCGCCGATGCCGACGATCCCGTCCAGCACCAGGTCCGCGCGCGAGAAGTCGGCCAGGCCGACGTCCCGCTCCGCCGTCACCCGTCCGCCGGACGCCCGCAGGGCGGCCAGCCCGCCCGGGTGCGCCCGCTCCGGCGCGAGCAGCACCGCCGTCACCCGCGCCCCGCGCCGGGCCAGCGCGGCTCCGGCGTACAGGGCGTCACCCCCGTTGTCCCCGCTGCCCGCCAGCACCACCACCCGGCTGCCGTACACCCGCCCTCGACGCCGCGTCAGCAGCCGCGCGCACGTCGCCGCCAGCCCGACGGCCGCCCGCTGCATCAGCGCGCCCTCCGGCAGCCGCGCCATCAGCACGGCCTCGGCGGCCCGGACGGCTTCCACACGGTGGGCATGACGCATGACGGCGCTCCTCCAGCGGTCGGCTACCGCCGACGCTATCCCGCAGGAAGCACGACGGCGCCCCTGCGGTAGGACACAGCCACCGCAGGGGCGCCGTCACCGGCGGGCACGGACCTACTCGACGGTGACCGACTTCGCCAGGTTGCGCGGCTGGTCGACCTCGTGGCCCTTGGCCGTGGCCAGCTCGCAGGCGAAGACCTGGAGCGGCACGGTGGAGACCAGCGGCTGGAGCAGGGTCGGGGTGACCGGGATGCGGATCAGGTGGTCCGCGTACGGCACGACGGCCTCGTCGCCCTCCTCGGCGATCACGATCGTGCGGGCGCCACGGGCCCGGATCTCCTGGATGTTGGAGACGATCTTGTCGTGGAGGATCGACCGCCCACGCGGCGAGGGCACGACCACCACGACCGGCAGCCCCTCCTCGATCAGCGCGATCGGGCCGTGCTTGAGCTCGCCCGCCGCGAAGCCCTCGGCGTGCATGTACGCCAGCTCCTTGAGCTTGAGCGCGCCCTCCAGGGCCACCGGGAAGCCGACGTGGCGGCCGAGGAACAGCACCGAGCGGGCGTCGGCCAGGGAGCGGGCCAGCTCGCGCACCGGCTCCATGGTCTCCAGCACCTGCTCGAGCTGCTTCGGCGCGTCGCCGAGCTCCTTGATGACGGCGAAGATCTCGTCGCCCCACTTGGTGCCGCGCACCTGGCCCAGGTAGAGGGCGACCAGGTAGCAGGCGACCAGCTGGGTCAGGAACGCCTTGGTGGAGGCGACCGCGACCTCCGGACCGGCGTGCGTGTACAGCACGGCGTCCGACTCGCGCGGGATGGTGGAGCCGTTGGTGTTGCAGATCGCCAGCACCTTGGCGCCCTGCTCACGGGCGTGCCGCAGGGCCATCAGGGTGTCCATGGTCTCGCCGGACTGCGAGATGGCGATGACCAGCGTGCCCGGGCCCATGATCGGGTCGCGGTAGCGGAACTCGGAGGCGACCTCGACCTCGCAGGGGATGCGGGTCCAGTGCTCGATCGCGTACTTGGCGATCATGCCGGCGTGGAAGGCGGTGCCGCAGGCGACGATGACGACCTTGTCGACCGACCGCAGGTCGGCGTCGGAGATCCGCAGCTCGTCGAGGGTGAGCCGGCCGTCGGTGCCGATCCGGCCGAGCAGGGTGTCGGCGACGGCCTTCGGCTGCTCGGCGATCTCCTTGAGCATGAAGTAGTCGTAGCCGCCCTTCTCGGCGGCGGAGGCGTCCCAGTCGACGTGGTACTCGCGCACGTCGGCGGGGGTGCCGTCGAAGTTGGTGACGGTCACGCCGCTGCGGCGCAGCTCGACGACCTGGTCCTGGCCCAGCTCGATCGCCTCGCGGGTGTGCGCGATGAAGGCGGCGACGTCCGAGGCGAGGAAGTTCTCGCCCTCGCCGCGGCCGACGACCAGCGGCGAGTTGCGGCGGGCACCCACGACGACGTCCGGCGCGTCGGCGTGCACGGCGACCAGGGTGAAGGCGCCCTCCAGCCGGCGGCAGACCACCCGCATGGCCTCGGCGAGGTCGCCCTGGTACGACTCGCCCAGCAGGTGGGCGACGACCTCGGTGTCGGTCTCGGACCGGAGGGTGTGGCCGCGCTCGGCGATCTCGGCCCGCAGCTGGGCGAAGTTCTCGATGATGCCGTTGTGCACCACGGCGACCCGCAGGTCGTCGTCCAGGTGCGGGTGGGCGTTGGCGTCCGTCGGGCCGCCGTGGGTGGCCCAGCGGGTGTGGCCGATGCCGGTGGTGCTGCCGGGCAGAGGGGCCTCGGCGAGCGACTTCTCGAGGTTGGCGAGCTTTCCGGCCCGCTTGTCGGTGGACAGGCTCCACTGCCCGTCGGAGTCCTGTACCTGCACCGCGACACCGGCCGAGTCGTAACCCCGGTACTCCAGGCGCTGCAGGCCTGCGATTACTACGTCGAGGGCGGACTGCGCGCCCACGTATCCAACAATTCCGCACATGCGTGCCAGCATAAGGGCGGTTCTGTGGCCGTATTCCCGCCTTGCGAGAACGCTGCGTGACCGACACCACAACCACCGTGAACGCCGCTACGGCTCACAATGGAGCATGTGCTGACCGAACTCTGTACGCGGGGCGACACCACGCCCGGCCCGTCGCCGTCCCCCTACGTCGACCTCAGCAGGGCCGAGTGGAGCGCGCTGCGCGAGCGAACGCCGCTGCCTCTGACCGCCGAGGAGGTGGAACGGCTGCGCGGTCTGGGCACCGCTCTCGACCTCGACGAGGTGCGCGACATCTACCTGCCGCTGTCACGGCTGCTGAACCTGTACATCCATGCCACGCACGAACTGCGCGGCACCCTGGGCACCTTCCTGGACACCCCGGACACCGAACGCACCCGGACCCCGTTCATCATCGGCGTGGCCGGCTCCGTCGCCGTCGGCAAGTCGACCACCGCGCGCCTCCTCCAGGCGCTGCTGGCCCGCTGGCCCGAGCACCCCCGGGTCGAACTGGTCACCACCGACGGCTTCCTGCTGCCCAACGCCGAGCTGCGCCGCCGCGGCCTGATGGCCCGCAAGGGCTTCCCCGAGTCGTACGACCGCCGGGCGCTGATGCGCTTCGTGGCGGACGTGAAGGCGGGCAAGGAGCGCGTCAGCGCGCCGGTCTACTCGCACCTGGTGTACGACATCGTGCCGGACGAGCGGCTGACCGTGGAGCGCCCGGACATCCTGATCGTCGAGGGCCTGAACGTGCTCCAGCCGGCCCTGCCCGGCAGCGACGGGCGCACCCGCCTCGCGGTGGCCGACTACTTCGACTTCTCGATCTACGTCGACGCCCGGACCGACGACATCGAGCACTGGTACCTGGACCGCTTCCGCAAGCTGCGGCAGACCGCCTTCCAGGACCCGAACTCCTACTTCCTCCGCTTCACCGAGGTGCCGGAGGAGGAGGCGATGGAGTACGGCCGGCAGGTCTGGCGCACCATCAACAAGCCCAACCTGCTGGAGAACGTGCTGCCGACCCGCGGCCGGGCCACCCTGATCCTGCAGAAGGGGGCGGACCACAAGGTCCGCCGGGCGCTGCTGCGCAAGCTCTGACGACCCGACAGAGGGCCCCCGCCGGAAGCCGGCGGGGGCCCTCTGGGCGTACGGGGTGTACAGGGCGTACGGGCTTCAGCCCAGGTGGGTGCGGACCGCCTCGGCCAGCCGCTGCCCGACCGCCTCGGCCTGCACCGGGTCGGCGGCCTCGACCATCACCCGGACCAGCGGCTCGGTGCCCGACGGCCGCAGCAGCACCCGGCCGGTGGAGCCCAGCTCGGCCTCGGCCGCGGCGACTGCGGCGGCCAGCTCGGTGCTGGTCTTCACCCGGGACTTGTCGACGCCCTTGACGTTGATCAGGACCTGCGGCAGCCGGGTCATCACGGCGGCCAGGTCGGCCAGCGGCTGCTTGGTGGCGGCCAGCCGGGCGCCCAGCATCAGGCCGGTCAGGGTGCCGTCACCGGTGGTGGCGTGGTCCAGCAGGATGACGTGGCCGGACTGCTCGCCGCCCAGCGCGAAGCCGTGCTCCTTCATGGCCTCCAGCACGTAGCGGTCGCCGACGGCGGTCTCCACCAGGTCGATGCCCTCGCGCTCCATCGCCAGCTTGAAGCCGAGGTTGGACATCACGGTGGCCACCGCGGTGTTGCCGCGCAGGGTGCCGGCCTCCTTCATGGCGACCGCGAGGATGGCGATGATCTGGTCGCCGTCCACCTCGTCGCCCTCGGCGTCGGCGGCCAGGCAGCGGTCGGCGTCGCCGTCCAGGGCGATGCCGAAGTCGGCCTTGTACTCCTTCATCGCGACGCGCAGCCGGTCCAGGTGGGTGGAACCGACGCCGTCGTTGATGTTGAGGCCGGTGGGCTCGGCCCCCAGGGTGTGGACGACCTCGGCGCCGGCCCGGGCGAAGGCCTCGGGGGCGACGTAGGCGGCCGCGCCGTGGGCGCCGTCGATGACGACCTTGACGCCGTCCAGGCGGTTGGGCAGCACGCCGATCAGGTGGGCGACGTACTTGTCGAAGCCCTCGGTGTACTCGCGGACCCGGCCGACGGCGGCACCGGTCGGACGGTTCCAGTCCTCCTCGCCGAGCGTGTGCTTGCGGTAGTGGGACTCGATCGCGTCCTCGATCCGGTCGTCCAGCTTGTGGCCGCCGCGGGCGAGGAACTTGATGCCGTTGTCCGGCATGGCGTTGTGGCTGGCGGACAGCATCACGCCGAAGTCGGCGCCGAGCGCGCCGGTGAGGTAGGCCACGGCCGGGGTGGGCAGGACGCCGACCCGCAGGACGTCGACTCCGGCACTCGCCAGACCGGCGATGACGGCGGCCTCCAGGAACTCTCCCGAGGCACGCGGGTCACGGCCGACCACCGCGACCGGCCGGTGGCCGTCGAAGGCACCGGCCTCGCCGAGCACGTGCGCCGCCGCGACCGACAGCCCGAGCGCGAGCTCCGCCGTCAGGCCCTGGTTGGCCACCCCGCGTACGCCGTCCGTACCGAAGAGTCGTCCCACTGTCCCGTCCTCCATCACCACTGCTCGGAACCCAACCGATGATCCCGGCCGCCGCACAGTAGCCGGGGAACGCGTCGCCCCGGAGTACACGTGGTACTCCGGGGCGACGGTTGCGCAACACCAGGGGGGCGGCGCCGCCAGGGCGGACGCCCCCCTGGGACGCGATTAGCGCTTGCTGTACTGCGGCGCCTTGCGGGCCTTCTTGAGACCGGCCTTCTTGCGCTCGACGGCGCGGGCGTCACGGGTCAGGAAGCCGGCCTTCTTCAGCGCGCCGCGGTTGTTGTCCACGTCGGCCTCGTTCAGGGCACGGGCCACGCCGAGGCGCAGCGCGTAGGCCTGGCCGGACACGCCGCCGCCGCTGATGCGGGCGACGACGTCGTAACGGCCGTCCAGCTCGAGGAGCTTGAAGGGCTCGTTCACGGTCTGCTGGTGCACCTTGTTGGGGAAGTAGTCCTCAAGGGTGCGACCGTTGATCTTCCACTGGCCGGTGCCGGGGACGATGCGCACGCGGGCGATCGCCTCCTTGCGACGGCCGAGGCCGGCGCCCGGGATGGCCTCGCCGAAGCGGCCGGCCAGGGACTCGGAGGTGTAGCTCTCCTCGGAGGTGTACTCGCCCTCGACGGCCTCGGCGGCCTCGTCGAAGTCGACCTCAAGGGTTTCAGTGGTCTCGGCCACGGTGTTCCTCAGCTCTTTTCAGTGATGGGGGGCTTGGTGGCCGAATTACTGCGCGACCTGGGTGATCTCGAACGGCACCGGCTGCTGGGCAGCGTGGGGGTGCTGGTCGCCCGAGTAGACCTTCAGCTTCGAGAGCATCTGGCGGCCCAGGCTGTTCTTGGGGATCATGCCCTTGATGGCCTTCTCGACGGCCTTCTCCGGGTTGTTCGCCAGCAGGTCGTCGTAGCGCACCGAGCGCAGACCGCCCGGGAAGCCCGAGTGGCGGTAGGCCAGCTTCTGGGTCTTCTTGTTACCGGACAGGTGCACCTTGTCGGCGTTGATGATGATGACGAAGTCACCAGTGTCAACGTGCGGCGCGTAGATCGCCTTGTGCTTGCCCCGGAGGAGGTTGGCGGCCTGGGAAGCCAGGCGGCCGAGCACGACGTCGGTCGCGTCGATGACGTGCCACTGACGCTGGACGTCGCCGGGCTTGGGGCTGTACGTACGCACGGTCGTAGCCTTCGCTTTTCAGTGAGTGAGTCCTGACAGGAGCACCCGGACGGAAGAGCAGCCTGGTCAACCTTGGACGCAATTCAAGGGGGACCGCTGGTCGTCGACCTGATGTCTCCGGCGTACCGACCTCTCACGTGAGATAGAGCGAGCCAATACGCACATCAAGCGTCCAGGTTACCGGCACGACGGGAAGGGGTCAAAAATCGACGTGGACCCCCCTCGCCGTCACTCAGCGTTCGCGCTCCACCCGGGTCACGTCCCAGACCGGTTCCGGCGACTCGTACACCCGGCCGTCGGCCCCGAACACCAGGAAGCGGTCGAAGGTCTTGGCGAACCAGCGGTCGTGGGTGACGCACAGCACGGTGCCGTCGAAGGCCTCCAGCCCGGCCTGCAGAGCCTCGGCGCTCTCCAGGTCCAGGTTGTCGGTCGGCTCGTCGAGCAACAGGGCTGTCACACCGGAGAGTTCGAGCTTGAGGATCATCAGCCGGGCCTGCTGCCCGCCGGACAGCGACTCGAACTTCTGCTCCTCCTGGCGGTCCAGCTCGTACCGCCGCAGCGCGCCCATCGCGGCGCCGCGGCTGAGCGCGTGCTCCTCCTCGACGATGGAGCGGACGGTACGGCCGAACAGCTCCGGGTGGGCGTGGGTCTGCCGGAAGTGGCCGGGCACGACCCGGGCGCCGAGCTTCCAGGCGCCGGTGTGCGCGACCGTCTCGTCGCCAGCCAGCAGCCGCAGGAGGTGCGACTTGCCTGCGCCGTTGGCGCCCAGCACCCCGATCCGCTCGCCGTAGAAGACCTCCAGGTCGAAGGGCTGCATCAGGTCGGTGAGTTCCAACTGCTCCAGGGTGAACGCGCGCACGCCGGTGCGCCCGCCCTTGAGCCGCATGGTGATGCTCTGCTCGCGCGGGGGCTCCTCCGGCCGGCCGGCCTCCTCGAACTTCTTCAGCCGGGTCTGCGCGGCCGCGTAGCGGGTGGCGAGGGCGTGGCTGACCGACGCGGCCTGGCGCAGGGTCACCACCAGCTTCTTGAGCTTGGCGTGCTCCTCGTCCCAGCGCCGCCCCAGCTCCTCGAAGCGCGCGAACCGGTCCTTGCGGGCCTCGTGGAAGGAGTCGAAGCCGCCACCGTGCACCCAGACGCTGCTGCCGGCGGCACCGGACTCCACGCTGATGATCTTCTCGGCGGTGCGGGAGAGCAGCTCGCGGTCGTGTGAGATGTACAGCACGGTCTTCGAGGTCGCCTTGATGGCCTCCTCCAGCCAGCGCTTGCCCGGCACGTCCAGGTAGTTGTCCGGCTCGTCCAGCAGCAGCACCTCCTCGGGGCCGCGCAGCAGCGTCTCCAGGACGAGCCGCTTCTGCTCGCCGCCGGAGAGCGTGTTCAGGCCGCGCCACTGGGCCTTGTCGAAGGGCACGCCGAGGGCCGCCATGGTGCAGACGTCCCAGTCGGTCTCGTAGTCGTAGCCGCCGACGTCGGCCCAGTCGGAGAGCGCCTGGGCGTAGGCCATCTGCGTCTTCTCGTCGTCCTGGGCGATCATCGCCAGCTCGGCCGCGTCCACCGCGCGGGCGGCCACCGCGATCCGCTCGGGGGCGACCGACACCAGCAGGTCGCGGACCGAGGCGTCGGCCGGCAGCGCGCCCGGGGTGGACCGCTGGTCCTCGCGGCCGGTGGTGCCGACGAACTGGCGCATCACGCCGAGCCCGCCACTGATCGTCACCGAGCCGCCGTGCGGCTGGAGGTCCCCCGCGATCATCCGCAGCAGGGTGGTCTTGCCGGCGCCGTTCGCGCCGACCAGGGCGACCGCGGCGCCCTCGCCGACCCGGAAGGACGCGTCGTCGAACAGCACCCGTCCGTCCGGCAGGTAGTACTCAAGGTGCGAAATCTCGACGTGTCCCATGGGAGCGATTGTCCCAAGCGGACGCCCATGGCCAAAACGGATTACCCGACGGCGGGCTGCCCCGGCAGGGTGCGCATCCGCCGGGCCTGGCGATTGCGCTCGGCCAGCTGGTCGTCCGCCGGGTAGCCGACCTCCTCCAGCGTCAGCCCGTACGGCCGGATCACGTTGACCGCGGAGTTGCGCACCCCGCCCGCCAGCACCTCGCCGGGGAACTCCACCGGCCGGTGCCCGTCGCCGACCAGCAGCATCGCGCCGACCAGCGCCCGGACCATGTTGTGGCAGAAGGCGTCGGCCCGGACGGTGGCGACCGCGAGCGAGCCTTCCTGGGCGGCGTAGGCGTCCACCGGGACCCGGTCCCAGTGCAGCTCCAGCAGGGTGCGGATGGTGGTGGCGCCCTCGCGCTTCTTGCAGTACGCGGCGAAGTCGTGCTCGCCGAGCAGCAGCTTCGCCGCGGCGTTCATCCGGTCCACGTCCAGCGGGCGGTCGTGCCAGAGCACGTGGCCGCGCAGCAGCGGGTCCACCCCGCCCGGGTGGTCGGCGACGCGGTACGCGTACCGCCGCCAGATCGCCGAGAAGCGGGCGTCGAACCCGGCCGGCGCCTCGCCGACCCGGTAGATCCGGACGTCCCCGGGGAGCCGGCCGGCCAGCCGGCGCAGCAGCTTGTCCCGGTGCGCCTCCCACAGCTCGGCCGGCAGGTCGACGTGCGCAACCTGGCCGCGGGCGTGCACCCCGGCGTCGGTACGGCCGGCCACGGTCAGCGGGAACAGCTCCGGACTGCGGGTGACGATCTGCAGCGCGCTCTCGATCTCCTCCTGGACCGTCCGCCGGCCGCCCTTCTGCCGGGCCCAGCCGGAGAACTCGGCGCCCTGGTAGGCGAGGTCGAGGCGGACCCGGACGTACCCGTCCGCCGGTCCGTCCTTCACCGGCGGCTGCTCGGCGCAATCGTTGACCACAATCCACTCCAGACAGAAGGAACGGGCCCGCTCCCCCACGAATGGGAGAACGGGCCCGCACTACACCTACAGGTGTCAGGCCTGCTCGGCGGCCTCGGCCTCGGCGGCCTTGGTCTCGACGGCAGCGGCCTCGTCGGCCTCCTTGACGGCGCGCTTGGTGGCGCCCTCGGCCTCGCCGACGGCGGTCTGCGCGACGGTCAGCGCCTCGACCAGCTCGATCACGGCCATCGGGGCGTTGTCGCCACGACGGGGACCGATCTTGGTGATACGGGTGTAACCACCCGGGCGGTTCTCGTAGCGCGGCGCGATCTCGGTGAAGAGGGTGTGCAGCACGGCGATGTCGGTGATCGTCTTGCGAACCAGACGACGGTTGTGGATGTCGCCCTTCTTCGCCTTGGTGATCAGCTTCTCCGCCAGCGGGCGCATCCGACGGGCCTTGGCCTCGGTCGTGGTGATGCGGCCGTACTGGAACAGCTCCCGGCACAGACCGGCGAGCAGCAGCGGCTCGTGGTGCGGGCCGCCGCCGAGGCGGGCACCCTTGGTGGGACGCGGCATGGAATTACTCCTCGAATCTCCGACTGCGGCCGTACCAGGTACCGCAGCGGGCGTACGGGCACGGTGCCCGCACGACTTTCACGACAGCGGAGGCGGTTCCGGAGAACCGCCCCCGCGGTCAAGTCTCTCAGTACTGCTCGGTCTCCGCGTAACCCGCGTCGTCCAGGTCGTCGGCGCCGAAGGCGTCGGCGGCGGCGGTCGGGTCGAACCCGGGCGGGCTGTCCTTGAGGGCCAGGCCCATGCCGGCCAGCTTCGCCTTGACCTCGTCGATCGACTTCGCACCGAAGTTGCGGATGTCGAGCAGGTCGGCCTCGGAGCGGGCGACGAGCTCACCCACGGTGTGGATGCCCTCGCGCTTGAGGCAGTTGTACGACCGAACGGTGAGCTCCAGCTCCTCGATCGGCAGCGCCAGGTCGGCGGCCAGGGCGGCGTCCGTCGGGGACGGGCCCATGTCGATGCCCTCGGCGTCGATGTTCAGCTCGCGGGCGAGACCGAACAGCTCCACCAGGGTCTTGCCGGCCGAGGCCATGGCGTCGCGCGGACGCATGGCGGGCTTGGTCTCGACGTCGACGATCAGCTTGTCGAAGTCGGTCCGCTGCTCGACACGGGTGGCCTCGACCTTGTAGGTGACCTTCAGCACGGGGCTGTAGATCGAGTCGACCGGGATGCGGCCGATCTCCTGGCCGGAGGCCTTGTTCTGGACGGCGGAGACGTAGCCGCGACCGCGCTCGACGGTCAGCTCCATCTCCAGCTTGCCCTTGCCGTTGAGCGTGGCGAGGACCAGCTCGGGGTTGTGCACCTCGACACCCGCCGGCGGGGCGATGTCGGCGGCGGTGACGACACCCGGGCCCTGCTTGCGCAGGTACATCACGACCGGCTCGTCGTGCTCCGAGGAGACGACCAGCTGCTTGATGTTGAGGATGAGGTCGGTCACGTCCTCCTTGACGCCCGGCACGGTGGTGAACTCGTGCAGGACGCCGTCGATGCGGATGCTGGTGACAGCGGCACCCGGGATCGACGACAGGAGCGTGCGGCGCAGGGAGTTGCCGAGGGTGTAGCCGAAGCCCGGCTCCAGCGGCTCGATCACGAACCGCGAGCGGAACTCGTCGACGACCTCTTCGGTCAGCGAGGGGCGCTGAGCGATAAGCATGGGGGCGTTCCTCCAGTTGTCTTCGGCACCCACTATTTGATGCCGACAGGACCAAGCGTACGGGCTCCCGAAAGCAGTGACTATTCACTACGTGGGAGCCCGTACGAGGTTTAAAACAGAACCCAGCGTGCCCGAAGGCGCTGCGTCAGACGCGGCGGCGCTTCGGCGGACGGCAGCCGTTGTGCGGGGTGGGGGTGACGTCCTGGATCGAGCCGACCTCCAGGCCGGTGGCCTGGAGCGAACGGATCGCGGTCTCGCGGCCGGAGCCCGGACCCTTCACGAAGACGTCAACCTTGCGCATGCCGTGCTCCTGCGCGCGACGGGCAGCGGCCTCGGCGGCCATCTGCGCGGCGAACGGGGTGGACTTGCGCGAGCCCTTGAAGCCGACGTGGCCGGCGGAGGCCCAGGAGATCACGTTGCCCGCGGGGTCGGTGATCGAAACGATGGTGTTGTTGAACGTGCTCTTGATGTGCGCGTGGCCGTGAGCGACGTTCTTCTTTTCCTTGCGGCGGATCTTCTTCGCGCCGGCAGCCTGACGACCCTTGGGGGGCATAAGTCTGTTCTCCTACTGAGGTGGTCGGTCCGCTGACCCGCGGGCCGGAGGGATGTCCGGTGACGGGACGGACTACTTCTTGCCCGGCTTCTTCTTGCCGGCGATCGCGCGACGCGGGCCCTTGCGGGTACGCGCGTTGGTGTGGGTGCGCTGGCCGCGGACCGGCAGGCCACGGCGGTGACGCAGACCCTCGTAGCAGCCGATCTCGACCTTGCGGCGGATGTCGGCGGCCACCTCACGGCGGAGGTCACCCTCGACCGTGTAGTTGGCGTCGATGTACTGGCCGAGCTTGATCAGGTCGTCCTCGGAGATGTCGCGAACGCGGACATCCGGGCTGACACCGGTCTCGGCGAGGGTCTGCTGGGCGCGGGTACGGCCGATGCCGTACACGTACGTAAGGGCGATCTCGATCCGCTTCTCACGGGGGAGATCAACGCCGGCGAGGCGTGCCATTCAAGGCTCCTGTGGTTCTTCAGAGGTCTTGCGTGCTACCTACTCCGACACCTCACGGTGAGGGAGCCCCGGCCTCTTACCGGGGGCGGCAGTCCGTCCGCGAAGGGACGGATCGGGTAGCCCGCTTATGACGTTTTCGCGTCGCGCGAAGTACTACGAGAAATGCTGGAGAGCGATCAGCCCTGGCGCTGCTTGTGGCGCAGGTTGTCGCAGATCACCATGACCCGGCCGTGACGGCGGATCACCTTGCACTTGTCGCAGATCTTCTTGACGCTCGGCTTGACCTTCATGCTTCAGGTTCTCCGGGTCTAGATCTGACGTTCTTACTTGTAGCGGTAGACGATCCGGCCGCGCGTGAGGTCGTAGGGGCTGAGCTCCACGACGACCCGGTCGTCCGGCAGGATGCGGATGTAGTGCATGCGCATCTTGCCACTGATGTGCGCGAGGACCTTGTGACCGTTCTGCAGCTCGACCTTGAACATCGCGTTCGGAAGAGACTCGATCACGGTGCCCTCGATCTCAATGGCGCCTTGCTTCTTAGCCATGAACTGCGAGATCCACCTTCCGGGACCGGCTACCGTATGCGGAACGCTCGTGCGAACCTGGGTTCACCCCGTCCCCGAGGGGAAGAGGGCGCGCTGAAGCACGCTACGAGTGAGCCGACGGTCCATCCTACGCCAGCGTTTCCGGTGGACCAAAACGGGGGCCCCGGAAAGCGGCACCCGTCACACCGGCGGCGTCAGACCCCGGCGGAGAGCGTCAGCGGCTGGACGTGCGCGGTGCAGGCCGAGCAGCGGCGGGCGGCCTCGGGGATCTCGGTGAGGCACTCGGGGCACGGGCGCTTGGGGGCCTTCGGCTTCTTCGGCAGGTAGCGCGCGGTCGCCTTGGTGATCGGCAGCACCACGCAGAAGTAGAGCACCGCGGCGGTCATGACGAAGGCGATCAGCACGTTGAGGAACTGGCCGTACGGGAACGTGACCCCGGCCACCGTCGCCTTGTACGAGCTGAAGTCGCCGGCCGCACCGACCACCACGCCCACCAGCGGGGTGAGGAAGGCGGACACGAAGCCGTTCACCACCCCGGTGAACGCGGCACCGATGACCACGCCGACCGCCATGTCGATGACGTTGCCGCGCATCATGAAGTCGCGGAATCCCTTGAGCACGTGCTCACTCCTGCATCGCTCGTAAACCGGTCGGGCGGCAGCTGACCACTGCCAGCCGATAAAAATAGGACAAAAGCCCTGGAGGTCCAAACCTCCAGGGCTCTGATGCCTTGTCAGCAGCGGCGCTCGGGCGCCGCGACGACTATGCGAGCGGGTCCGGAGCTGCGGTGATGCCCAGCTTGGCCAGTTCGGCCCGGCCGCCGTCGAAGGCGGTCAGGACCAGCGGGCCCTGCTCGGTCACGGCCACCGAGTGCTCCCAGTGCGAGGCCCAGGTGCCGTCGTTGGTGACGACCGTCCACTCGTCGTCCAGGACGGTCGTGTGCGGGGTGCCCAGCGAGACCATCGGCTCGATCGCCAGCACGGTGCCGGGGACCAGCTTGGGGCCCTTGCCGCGGCCGCGCTCGACGTAGTTCAGCACGTGGGGCTCCATGTGCATCGCGGTGCCGATGCCGTGGCCGCCGTAGCCCTCGGTGATGCCCCACTTGCCCTTCGGCGGCAGCGGCTGGCGGCGGATGAAGCCTTCGATCGCCTTGGAGACGTCGACCAGGCGGTTGTTCTTCTTCATCTGGGCGATGCCGGCCCACATCGAGCCCTCGGTGACCCGGCTCAGCATCTCGACCTCGGGGCGGACCTCACCGACCGCCACGCTGATCGCCGCGTCGCCGTGCCAGCCGTCCAGGATGGCGCCGCAGTCGATCGAGATGAGGTCGCCCTCCTGCAGCACCCGCTCGCCCGGGATGCCGTGCACGACCTCGTTGTTCACCGAGGCGCAGATCACGCCGGGGAACCAGAGACCGCCGTGGTTGGCGCGGAAGTTCGAGGTGGCGCCGTGGTCGGTGATGACCTTGTCCGCGATGTCGTTGAGGTCCTGGGTGGTCACCCCCGGAGCGACCGCCTCGCGGCAGGCCTTCAGGGCCTCGGCGACGACCAGCCCGGCCGCTCGCATCTTCGCGATCTGCTCGGGGGTCTTGATCTCCACCATCTGGTCACGCCTTCCAAGTCCGGATTACCACTGCCCTACCACCGTACGACGCCGAAACGGCCGGGCCACCCGCTGGGCGGGCGACCCGGCCGTACCGTCGTACGTTCGCCGAGAGACTCAGCTGTCCTGCTTCAGCGCCTCGATCGCGCGGGCGGTGACCTCGTCCACCTTGCCGAGGGCCGGGATGGTCACCAGGAGACCCTGCTCCTTGTAGTAACCGATGATCGGCTCGGTCTCGGTGTGGTAGACCTCCAGGCGCGTGCGCACCTTGTCCTCGGTGTCGTCCGAGCGCTGGTACAGCTCGCCGCCGCACTCGTCGCAGACGCCCTCGGCCTTCGGCGGGTTGTAGTCCACGTGGAAGACGTGGCCACCGTCATTGCGGCACAGGCGACGGCCCGCGATCCGCTTGACGACCTCGTCCTCCGGGACCTCCAGGTCCAGCACGCCGTCCAGCTTGATGCCCTGCTCGGCGAGGAACTCGTCGAGCGCCTCGGCCTGGCCGAGGTTGCGGGGGAAGCCGTCCAGCAGGAAGCCGTTCACGGCGTCCTCCTGGAGCATGCGGTCCTTGGCCATCCCGATGGTGACCTCGTCCGGTACCAGACGGCCCGCGTCCATGTAGCTCTTGGCCTCGAGCCCCAGCGGGGTGCCCTGACCGATGTTGGCGCGGAACAGGTCTCCGGTGGAGATGTGGGGAATGGACAGGGTCTTGGCGAGCAGGTGCGCCTGAGTACCCTTCCCGGCCCCGGGAGGACCAACGAGGACGATACGCATCAGCGGAGGAACCCTTCGTAATTGCGCTGCTGGAGCTGGCTCTCGATCTGCTTCACAGTTTCGAGTCCGACGCCGACGACGATGAGCACACTGGTGCCGCCGAACGGGAAAGCGGTCTGCTGTCCGAAGGCGACCAGGGCGATCATCGGGATCAACGCGATCAGGCCCAGGTAGAGCGAACCCGGCCACGTGATTCGGGTCAGCACGTAGTTCAGGTACTCGGCCGTCGGCCGGCCGGCCCGGATGCCCGGGATGAACCCACCATACTTCTTCATATTGTCGGCAACTTCTTCGGGGTTGAAGGAGATCGCGACGTAGAAGAAGGCGAAGAAGACGATCAGCAGGAAGTAGGTCGCCATGTAGATCGGGTGGTCACCCTTGACGAAGTTCGTCCGGATCCACGTGGCCCAGCCCGCCTGGCTGTTGGTCAGCTGGACCACCAGGGCGGGAATGTAGAGCAGCGACGAGGCGAAGATGACCGGGATGACACCGGCCTGGTTCACCTTGAGCGGGATATAGGTCGAGGTGCCGCCGAACGCCCGGCGGCCGATCATCCGCTTCGCGTACTGGACCGGGATCCGGCGCTGGGCCTGCTCGACGAAGATGACCAGCATCACGACGATGATGCCGACCGCGACCACGGAGAGGAACTCGACCCAGCCGCCGCCGATGGTGCCGCCGGTCTTGATCGCCCACATCGAGGTCGGGAACTGCGCCGCAATCGAGGTGAAGATCAGCAGCGACATGCCGTTGCCGATGCCGCGGTCGGTGATCAGCTCACCCAGCCACATGATGACCGTGGTGCCGGCCGTCATCGTGAGGACCATGACCGCGATCCGGAACACTCCGGTGTCCGGGACGATCTGGTTGGCCACCGGGCAGCCCGAGAACAGCGCGCCACTGGAGGCCGTCGCGACGATGCCGGTGCCCTGGAGCACGGCGAGCGCGATGGTCAGGTAGCGGGTGTACTGGGTGATCTTCGCCTGGCCGGCCTGGCCCTCCTTCTTCAGCATCTCCAGTCGCGGGATCACGACAGTGAGGAGCTGGAGGATGATGCTCGCCGTGATGTACGGCATGATGCCGAGCGCGAAGATCGTCAATTGGAGGAGCGCGCCACCGCTGAACAGGTTGACGAGCCCGAAGAGGCCGTTGTTCTTTGTCGCCTTCACACACTCGTTCACGGCCGTGAAGCTCACGCCGGGGATCGGAATGTGCGAGCCCAGCCGGAACAGCACCATGATGCCCAGCGTGAACAGCAGCTTCTTGCGCAGGTCGGGCGTCTGGAACGCCCGCGCGAACGCACTGAGCACGGTGCCTCCTGCGCCTCCCGCACGTCGTCGGCGGGAGGGTCGGTCCTGAATGGGGAGTTTGCGGTTCGGGCTCCCGTACAGACGGCACAGGCGAGCCTACGCGCAGCCTACAAGGGAACTCCACGGACTCTAACAGTGCGCGGCCACTCGGAAGAAGCGCGTACGGCCCCTCCCCCACTCACGGGGTACGGGATGCCCGGGTTTGCCACACAAAAGAACGAGCACCCGGCCGTCCGGAACCGAACGGTCCCGCACGGCCCGGGAACGGCACGAGCCCCGCACCTCCCGAAGGAGGTGCGGGGCTCGAAGCCGGAGTGTCAGCGGGCTCAGATGAGCTCGTTGACCGTACCGCCGGCGGCCTTGATCTTCTCGGCGGCGGTGCCGGAGACGGCGTCCACCGAGACCTGCAGGGCAACCGAGATCTCGCCGGTGCCGAGCACCTTGACGAGCGAGTTCTTGCGAACCGCGCCCTTCTCGACGAGACCCTCGACGGTGACCTCTCCACCCTGCGGGTAGAGCTCGGCCAGCTTGTCGAGGTTGACCACCTGGAAGGTGATCTTGAAGGGGTTCTTGAAGCCCTTCAGCTTCGGCAGGCGCATGTGGAGGGGCATCTGGCCACCCTCGAAGCGCTGCGGAACCTGGTAGCGGGCCTTGGTGCCCTTGGTACCACGACCAGCGGTCTTACCCTTGGAGCCCTCACCACGACCGACACGGATCTTGTCGGTCTTGGCACCAGGGGCGGGACGCAGGTTGTGGATCTTGATCGGGTTCTCGCCCATGATCAGTCCACCTCCTCAACCGTCACCAGGTGACGGACCGTGTGGGCCATCCCGCGGATCTCGGGACGGTCCTCCTTCACCACGACGTCGTGCATGCGCTTGAGACCAAGCGAACGCAGGGTGTCACGGTGGTTCTGCTTGCTGCCGATGTACGACTTGGTCTGCGTGATCTTCAGGCGAGCCATCAGGCGCTCACCCCAGCAGCACGCGCCCGCAGCAGAGCAGCGGGGGCCACGTCCTCCAGCGGCAGGCCACGACGAGCGGCGATCTCCTCGGGGCGCACGAGGCCCTTCAGAGCAGCCACGGTGGCGTGCACGATGTTGATCGCGTTGTCCGAGCCGAGCGACTTCGACAGGATGTCGTGGATGCCGGCGCACTCCAGGACGGCGCGCACCGGACCACCGGCGATAACACCGGTACCGGGGGCGGCGGGCTTCAGGAGCACGACGCCGGCGGCCTTCTCACCCTGGATGGGGTGCGGGATGGTGCCCTGGATACGGGGGACCTTGAAGAAGTTCTTCTTGGCCTCCTCAACACCCTTGGCGATGGCGGCCGGAACCTCCTTCGCCTTCCCGTAACCAACACCCACGGTGCCATCGCCATCGCCCACCACGACCAGCGCGGTGAAGGAGAAACGACGACCACCCTTGACAACCTTGGCGACACGGTTGATCGCGACGACGCGCTCGACGTAAGCGGTCTTCTCGACGGCGGGGGCGTTGCCCCGGTCGTCACGCTTACGGTCACGCCGCTCGCCACCGGTGCCGCCGCCGGCGCCGCTACCGCGGCGCTGGGGTCCAGCCATTGGAATTACCTCTCTCGATTACGTCCGCCGACAGAGTCGACGAGCGGCTTAGAAGTCGAGCCCGGCCTCGCGGGCCGCGTCCGCCAGGGCGGCGATGCGGCCGGCGTACCGGTTGCCCGCGCGGTCGAAGACGACCGACTCGATGCCGGCGGCCTTGGCGCGCTCGGCGACCAGGCTCCCGACCTTCTTGGCCAGCTCGGTCTTGTCGCCCTCGGCGCCCTTGATGGACACGTCGAGGGTGGACGCCGACGCCAGGGTGTGACCCTTGGCGTCGTCGATGACCTGGGCGACCATGTGACGGTTCGAGCGCGTCACGACGAGACGCGGACGCACCTCGGTGCCGACGACGCGCTTGCGAACGCGGATCGCGCGGCGCTTGCGAGCGGCGCTCTTGTAGGCGTTGCCCTTGCCGATCTTGACAGAGACACTCATCGCTTACTTACCACTCTTTCCGACCTTGCGGCGGATGACCTCGCCCGCGTACTTGACACCCTTGGCCTTGTACGGGTCGGGCTTGCGCAGCTTGCGGATCTTCGCGGCGACCTCGCCGACCTTCTGCTTGTCGATGCCGTCCACGTGGAACTTGGTGGCCGACTCGACGACGAAGGAGATGCCCTCGGGCGCCTCGACGAGGATCGGGTGGCTGTAGCCCAGCTGGAACTCCATGTCGGAGCCCTTCGCCAGAACTCGGTAGCCGACACCGCTGATCTCCAGCGACTTGCGGTAGCCCGCGGTCACGCCGGTGATCATGTTCGCCACCAGCGTGCGGGAAAGGCCGTGCAGGGCCTTCGACAGACGCTCGTCGTTGGGGCGGGTGACGAGCAGCGTGCCGTCCTCGCCCTTACCGATCTCGATCGGCGCGGCGACGACGTGGGTGAGGGAGCCCTTCGGGCCCTTCACCGAGACCGCCTGGCCATCGATGGTGACGTCCACGCCAGCGGGGACCTGGATGGGCAGCCGTCCAATGCGCGACATTGCTGTACCTCCGTTTCCCGAATTACCAGACGTAGGCGAGGACTTCTCCGCCTACGCCCTTCTTGGCGGCCTGCTTGTCGGTCAGGAGGCCGGAGGACGTGGAGATGATCGCCACGCCCAGGCCGCCGAGAACCTTCGGCAGGTTGGTGGACTTTGCGTAAACGCGCAGACCCGGCTTGCTGATGCGCTTGATGCCGGCGATGGAGCGCTCACGGTTGGGGCCGAACTTGAGCTCGATGGTCAGCTTCTTGCCGACCTCGCCCTCGACGGGCTCCTCAACCTTGTAGGAGGAGATGTACCCCTCCTGCTGCAGGATCTCGGCGACGTGCGCCTTGATCTTGCTGGCCGGCATCGCCACGGTGTCGTGGTACGCCGAGTTCGCGTTACGCAGACGCGTGAGCATGTCTGCGATGGGGTCGGTCATGGTCATGATGGCCTCAGGCCTCTCTCGCCGCGGTTTCTCCGCGCCAGGTCCCCCTCCCGCACTCTTCCGAGTGCGGTAGGGGCACAAGCGCAGGGGACCTGCGACGTCGTAAGACTGGGTGCGAGCCCTCCGTAAAGGGCCACGAACATCCATGGGGAAGCCGTGGCAGGGGGCCCGACCCCACTACCTTACGGGAATCCGTACGGCAGGCCCAAAACGGGCCGGTGTGGGATCGGGCACCTCTGCTTCGCTGGGTGCCTAAAGCGCCTGGATTACCAGGAGCTCTTGGTCACGCCCGGCAGCTCGCCGCGGTGCGCCATCTCACGGAGGCAGACACGGCACAGGCCGAACTTGCGGTACACCGAGTGCGGACGGCCGCAGCGCTGGCACCGGGTGTAGGCCCGGACGCCGAACTTCGGCTTGCGCTCGGACTTCGCGATGAGGGACTTCTTCGCCATTGGCTCACGCCTCCTTGAACGGGAAGCCCAGAGCACGCAGGAGCGCCCGGCCCTCGTCGTCGGTCTGAGCGGTGGTCACGACGGTGATGTCCATACCGCGCTGACGGTCGACCTTGTCCTGGTCGATCTCGTGGAACATAACCTGCTCGGTCAGACCGAAGGTGTAGTTGCCACGGCCGTCGAACTGCTTCGGGGAGAGGCCGCGGAAGTCGCGGATTCGCGGCAGGGCCAGCGAAACCAGACGGTCCAGGAACTCCCACATGCGGTCACCACGGAGGGTGACGTGCGTGCCGATCGGCTGGCCCTCGCGCAGCTTGAACTGCGCGATGGACTTGCGAGCCTTGGTCACGGCCGGCTTCTGACCGGTGATCGCGGTCAGGTCGCGGATCGCGCCCTCGATCAGCTTGCTGTCACGGGCGGCCTCGCCGACACCCATGTTGACGACGACCTTGACCAGGCCGGGCGTCAGCATGACGTTCTCGTACGAGAACTGCTCCTGCAGCTGACCCTTGATCTCGGAGTTGTAACGCTCCTTGAGACGGGGGGTCACCTTCTCAACAGTCGTCTCAGACATCAGATGTCCTCACCGGTTCGCTTGGCAACGCGGATCTTGTTGCCCTCGTCATCGAAGCGGTAGCCAACGCGGGTGACGACCTTCTTGCCGTCCTTCTCCACGACCAGCTGGACGTTGGAGACGTGCACCGGGGCCTCGACGGTGACGATGCCACCCTGAGTGCCCGGGCCCGGCTTGGTGTGCTTCTTGACCCGGTTCACACCCTCGACCAGGACCTTGTTCTCGGCGGGCATGGCCTGGATGACCTTGCCCTGCTTGCCGCGGTCCTTGCCGGTGATGACCTGAACCAGGTCACCCTTCTTGATCTTCATGCTGTTCGCCATGAGTTAGAGCACCTCCGGCGCAAGCGAGATGATCTTCATGAACTTCTTGTCACGCAGCTCGCGGCCCACCGGGCCGAAGATGCGGGTACCACGGGGGTCACCATCGGTGTTCTTCAGAACGACCGCGGCGTTCTCGTCGAAACGGATGTACGAGCCATCCGGACGACGACGCGACTTCACGGTACGGACGACGACGCACTTGACGACGTCACCCTTCTTCACCGAACCGCCGGGGATCGCGTCCTTGACGGTCGCGACGATGACGTCCCCGATGCCGGCGTAGCGGCGACCGGAACCACCGAGAACGCGGATGCAAAGGATTTCCTTCGCGCCCGTGTTGTCGGCGACACGCAGTCGCGACTCCTGCTGGATCACAGCTTTCTCCTGATCGTCAACGAGAGCTGACGGGCCGGCCGCTGCTCACACCAGCGCCCACGAGGGGCCTGGTGCACATACGGCCGTACCGCATCAACTTCGTTACTTGGCCTTCTCGAGGATCTCGACGACGCGCCAGCGCTTCGTCGCGGACAGCGGGCGGGTCTCCGCCAGGAGGACCCGGTCGCCGATGCCGCAGGCGTTCGCCTCGTCGTGCGCCTTCAGCTTGTTCGTACGGCGGATGACCTTGCCGTACAGAGCGTGCTTGACGCGGTCCTCGACGGCGACGACGACGGTCTTGTCCATCTTGTCGCTGACGACGAGACCCTCACGGGTCTTGCGGAAACCGCGCGTCTCGTTGGTGTTCTCAGTCATCAGGCGCTCTCCACCGTCTCGATGCCCAGCTCGCGCTCGCGCATCAGGGTGTAGATCCGCGCGATGTCCTTACGGACGAGCTTGAGCCGTCCGTGGTTGTCGAGCTGCCCGGTCGCCGCCTGGAAGCGGAGGTTGAACAGCTCCTCCTTGGCCTCACGGAGCTTGGCAACGAGACCCTCGTTGTCCAGCTCGCGGAGGTCAGCAGCCTTGGTGCCGGCCGACATCAGCTCTCACCTGCCTCGCGCCGGATGATCCGGCACTTCATCGGGAGCTTGTGAGCAGCGCGGGTCAGCGCCTCACGAGCCACCTTCTCGTTGGGGTACGACAGCTCGAACATGACCCGACCCGGGTGCACGTTCGCGATCCACCACTCGGGCGAACCCTTACCGGAACCCATGCGGGTCTCGGCCGGCTTCTTGGTGAGCGGACGGTCCGGGTAGATGTTGATCCAGACCTTGCCGCCACGCTTGATGTGACGGGTGACGGCGATACGAGCGGACTCGATCTGCCGGTTCGTCACGTAGGCCGGGGTGACGGCCTGGATGCCGTACTCGCCGAAGGCGAGCTCGGTGCCACCCTTGGCAGCGCCACGGCGCTTCGGGTGGTGCTGCTTGCGGTGCTTGACCCGACGGGGGATCAGCATTGGGGTCAGGCCTCCGTTCCGGTGTTCTCGGCAGCCGGAGCCTCGGCGACCGGGGCCGCGGGGGCCTCGGAAGCGGCGGGGCGACGGCCACGGCCACCGCGCTCGCCACCACGGCGCTCGCCACCGCGGGCGGGACGACCACCCTCGGGACGGGCCGGGCGGTTGCCCGAGCGGGCAGCGGCGTTCTCAGCGCGGACCTCGGCGATGTTCTTGACGTCGCCCTTGTAGATCCAGACCTTCACACCGATGCGGCCGAAGGTCGTCTTGGCCTCGAAGAAGCCGTAGTCGACGTTCGCGCGCAGGGTGTGCAGCGGCACACGGCCCTCGCGGTAGAACTCCGAACGGCTCATCTCGGCGCCGCCGAGACGACCGGAGCACTGGACCTTGATGCCCTTGGCGCCGGACTTCATGGTGCCCTGCATCGACTTGCGCATGGCACGGCGGAACGACACGCGGGAGGACAGCTGCTCCGCGACGCCCTGAGCCACGAGCTGGGCGTCCAGCTCGGGGTTCTTGACCTCGAGGATGTTCAGCTGGACCTGCTTGCCGGTCAGCTTCTCGAGGTCGCCGCGGATGCGGTCGGCCTCGGTGCCACGGCGACCGATGACGATGCCGGGGCGAGCGGTGTGGATGTCGACGCGGACGCGGTCGCGGGTGCGCTCGATCTCGACCTTGGAGATGCCGGCGCGCTCCATGCCCTTCGTCATCATGCGACGAATGGCAACGTCTTCCTTGACGTAGTCCTTGTACAGCTTGTCGGCGTACCAGCGGGACTTGAAGTCCGTGCTGATGCCGAGGCGGAACCCGTGCGGGTTAACCTTCTGGCCCATTACCGGGTCCCTTCCTTGCTGCTGACGACCACGGTGATGTGGCTGGTCCGCTTGCGGATCCGGTAGGCACGGCCCTGGGCACGCGGACGGAACCGCTTCAGGGTCGGGCCCTCGTCAACGTACGCCTCGCTGATGACGAGGTCGTCCACGTTGTTGTGGTTGTAGTTGTGCACGGCGTTGGCAATGGCGCTGTCGAGCACCTTGCCGACCGGCACGGTGGCGGCCTGCGGAGCGAAACGCAGGACCGCCTGGGCCTCCGTGGCGTTCAGGCCACGGATGAGGTCCACCACGCGGCGGGCCTTCATGGGCGTGACGCGGATGTACCGCGCCTGGGCCCTGGCTTCCATGGTTGTCCCCTTGCTGGTGTAAGTCATTGAGTCGGTAATCTCGCTGGCGACTAGCGACGCTTCGACTTGCGGTCGTCCTTGACGTGACCGCGGAACGTGCGCGTCGGCGCGAACTCGCCGAGCTTGTGGCCGACCATCGACTCGGTGACGAACACCGGGACGTGCTTACGGCCATCGTGCACCGCGATCGTGTGGCCGAGCATGGCCGGGAAGATCACGGAGCGACGGGACCAGGTCTTGATGACGTTCTGGGTACCCGCCTCATTCTGCGCGTCCACCTTCTTGAGAAGGTGGCCGTCGATGAAGGGGCCCTTCTTGAGACTGCGCGGCATCTGACCTGCTCCTAGCGCTTCTTGTTGGTCTTGCGGCGGCGCACGATGAGAGCGTCCGACGCCTTCTTCGGGCGACGGGTACGACCCTCCTTCTGGCCCCACGGCGAGACCGGGTGGCGGCCACCAGAGGTCTTACCCTCACCACCACCGTGCGGGTGGTCGATCGGGTTCATGGCGACACCACGCACGGTCGGGCGGACGCCCTTCCAGCGCATACGGCCGGCCTTGCCCCAGTTGATGTTCGACTGCTCGGCGTTGCCGACCTCGCCGACGGTCGCGCGGCAGCGCGCGTCGACCAGGCGGATCTCACCGGAGGGCATGCGCAGGTGCGCCATCTTGCCCTCACGCGCCAGCAGCTGGATGCCGGACCCGGCGGAGCGGGCCAGCTTGGCACCGCCACCGGGACGCAGCTCCACCGCGTGGATGGTGGTACCGACCGGGATGTTGCGCAGCGGCAGGTTGTTGCCCGGCTTGATGTCGGCGCCAGCGCCGTTCTCGATCCGGTCACCCTGCGCGATGCCGCGCGGCGCGATGATGTAGCGCTTCTCGCCGTCCAGGTAGTGCAGGAGCGCGATGCGCGCGGTGCGGTTCGGGTCGTACTCGATGTGAGCGACCTTGGCCGGCACGCCGTCCTTGTCGTGACGACGGAAGTCGATCACGCGGTAGGCGCGCTTGTGGCCGCCACCCTGGTGGCGAGCGGTGATCCGACCGGCGTTGTTACGGCCGCCCTTGCTGTGCAGGGGGCGAACCAGCGACTTCTCCGGCGTGGACCGCGTGATCTCTACGAAGTCGGCCACGCTGGAGCCACGACGGCCCGGCGTAGTCGGCTTGTACTTGCGGATGCCCATTTGGCTCTCTCGTCCTCGTCCTTATCGACGATCACGATCTCCGTTAGGAGACCGGACCACCGAAGATGTCGATGCGGTTGCCCTCGGCCAGCGTCACGATGGCGCGCTTGGTGTCCTTGCGCTTGCCAAAGCCCGTCTTGGAGCGCTTGCGCTTGCCCTGACGGTTGATCGTGTTGACAGCCTCGACCTTGACCGAGAAGACCGCCTCGACGGCCTGCTTGATCTGGGTCTTGTTGGCGCCCGGCGACACGATGAACGTGTACTTGTTCTCGTCGAGAAGGCTGTAGCTCTTCTCGGAGATGACCGGCTTCACCAGGACGTCACGGGGGTCCGTGAACGTCTTGCTCGTGATCTCTGCAGCCATCAGGCGGCGCTCCCTTCGAGCTCGCCCTCAGCAGCCACGGCCTTGGCGGACGCGGCCGGACCGGCCACGAAACGCTCGAAGGCGGCCTGGGTGAAGACCACATCGTCGGAGACGAGCACGTCGTAGGTGTTCAGCTGACCGGCGTCCAGGATGTGCACGTGCGGCAGGTTGCGGGCGCTCTTCAGACCCAGCTCGTCGGCACGCTCGACGACGAGGAGGATGTTCTTGCGCTCGGTGATCTTGCCGAACAGACCCTTGGCGGCCTTGGTCGACGGCGCCTCGGTCGCGGTCACGTCGGTGACGACGTGAATGCGGTTGTGGCGGGCCCGGTCGGTGAGCGCACCGCGCAGGGCGGCGGCGATCATCTTCTTCGGGGTCCGCTGCGAGTAGTCACGCGGCACGGGACCGTGCACGACGCCACCGCCGGCGAACTGCGGCGCACGGGTCGAGCCCTGACGGGCGCGGCCGGTGCCCTTCTGGCGGTACGGCTTCTTGCCGCCACCGCGGACCTCGCCACGAGTCTTGGTCTTGTGGGTGCCCTGACGGGCCGCAGCGAGCTGCGCCACGACGACCTGGTGCATCAGCGGAACGCTGACCTTCGCGTCGAAGATCTCGGCCGGCAGCTCGAGGCTGCCGGTCTTGTCGCCCGAGGGCGACAGGATGTCAATGGTGCTCATATCCTCACAGCCCCTTCGCCGCGGTGCGGACGAGGACGAGGCCGCCGTTCGGGCCCGGGATTGCGCCCTTGATCAGGAGCAGCCCCTTCTCCGCGTCAACGGCATGGATGGTCAGGTTCTGGGTGGTCACACGCTCGTGGCCCATCCGGCCGGCCATCCTCACGCCCTTGAACACGCGACCCGGGGTGGCGCAGCCACCGATCGAGCCGGGCGAGCGGTGCTTGCGCTGCACACCGTGACCGGCGCCGAGGCCCCGGAAGTTGTGGCGCTTCATGACACCGGCGAAGCCCTTGCCCTTGGAGGTGCCGGTCACGTCGACCTTGACACCCGCCTCGAACAGCTCCGCGGTGATCTCCTGGCCGAGGGTGTACTCGGAGGCGTCCGTGGTACGGAGCTCGACCAGGTGGCGGCGGGGGGTGACACCGGCCTTGGCGAAGTGGCCCGCGAGGGGCTTGTTCACCTTGCGGGGGTCGATCTCGCCGAAGCCGATCTGGACGGCGTCGTAGCCGGCCGGGCTGTCGGCGGTGTGGACCTGGGTCACGACATTGGGCCCAGCCTTGACGACGGTCACCGGGACAACCCGGTTGTTCTCGTCCCAGACCTGGGTCATGCCGAGCTTCTCGCCCAGGATGCCCTTAATCTGCTTAGCCATCTTCGGTGCGCCTCTCAGAGCTTGATCTCGATGTCGACGCCAGCCGGCAGGTCGAGACGCATCAGCGAGTCAACCGTCTTCGGCGTGGGGTCGAGGATGTCGATCAGACGCTTGTGAGTGCGCATCTCGAAGTGCTCGCGCGAGTCCTTGTACTTGTGCGGCGAGCGGATGACGCAGTACACGTTCTTCTCAGTGGGCAGCGGCACCGGGCCTGCGACCTGCGCACCAGTACGGATCACCGTCTCGACGATCTTCTTCGCCGAGGAGTCGATGACCTCGTGGTCGTAGGCCTTGAGCCGGATGCGGATCTTCTGTCCCGCCATGGCTACTCAGTAGTCCTTCTGTCTAATTGCTTCTCGACTTCCCTCCGACCCCCGCGCTCGGGCGTGTCGCACTCGCGCTTGTAAAAAACCGGCGAAATAACTCGTCGGTTTAGAACTTCTGGGGTGGGGGGTGCCGGATTGAGGCCCCGCACACGCTTCCCGGAAGATTCCCGTACTTTCGCCCCGCAGCTGCCGTGGCGTAGAACTCACGCTTGACGGCCATCACGGGAACGACGAGTAGATGGGACTCGCTTCCAGTCCTCCCGGCGGGAGGCGCGCAGCATCGGCACTCAACCGAGCAACTTGGACATACTGCCACATGGAGCAGCCCGGATGCCAATCGGGGCCGGTGAGGTGATCCTCACCGGCCCCGACGGTCACCCGATGGTGGGTCGTGTCAGTTCTTGGGCGGACGTCCGCAGGTGACGTCCACGTCCGTCGCCGTGGTGTTGGCGCACCAGAGCTTCGGCTGGTCCGGAACGAAGGTGTACTCGCTCAGGTCCATGTTGATCGGGTTGCAGGCCTGCTTGCCCTTGTACGGCGAGTACTTGGGGCACTGCCCGTTGTCGAGCTGCTGCAGGTGGGCGCGGAGCGCGTCCAGGCCCATGTCCTCGACGCCCGGGTTGGTGGACGGCATGAAGCGGTTGGCCGACCAGGAGCCGCCCATGGTCGCGAACAGGGCGAGCGCGCACACCAGGCCGGCGGCCAGCTGCGACATCACCCGCGGCGAGATCCGCGCGGCCCGGGCCGGGGCCACCTCGCGCAGCGTGCCGCGGATCCAGCCGAAGCCGCGCTCGTACGTCAGCATCACGCCCATGACGGCCAGGATGATGAGGCAGTAGAAGATGATCCAGGTCGTCCGCGGGTACAGCTGGACGGCCTGGTTGTGCTCCATGTGCGAGGCGAACCAGAAGCGCATCAGCCAGGCGCCGGCGAGGACGAAGCCCGCGGTGCGGACCACCATGCTGCGCAGGCCCACGCCGACGCCGATGCCCACGCCGACCAACAGGAGCACACCGAAGCCGGTCTGCCCGGCGATGTCGCCCTCGCCCGGCCAGTTGTGGTAGCTCAGGGTGCCGGAGCGGTCCGAGGCCCAGCCCATGACGTAGGCCGGGTCGATGTAGGTGTTGATGTAGGCGTACCGGTCCATCGTGGAGGCGCCGAGGCGGACCAGCTGGTACAGCAGCGGAGCGCCGATCACACCGGCGGTGACCAGCATGGTGGCGAGGAAGACCAGCGCGCGCTTGAGGGCGGTCCGGCCGCGGCGCCACGGGAAGAGCATCAGGACGAGGATGAACGAGCCCGGCGCCGCCCACAGGTACCAGCCCGAGTACCAGAGGAACATCACGCCGAACGCGGCGCCGAAGCCGAGGCCGCGCAGCACCGCCGAGCGGGTCGAGAGCTCGCCGGACCGGCGGATCTCCCGGAAGCACGCCGCCAGCAGCGGCAGCAGCACCAGCATGGAGCCGTGGCTGTACGGGCGGATCGGGTCGAGGAACACGATCGACGCCGGCACCGCGATCGCCATCGCCCAGAACGGGCGCAGCAGCATCCGCCAGGAGAGGTAGGCCATCGGCCCGACCAGCGCGCTGAGGATCAGCTGCAGGTCCTTGAGCGCGTGGCCCACGCCGGGGATGCCGTGGTGGAAGAGCTTGGCCCAGAGGGCGAGCAGGGCGGGGAACAGCGGCGGGTACACCCCGGGCAGGCCGTGGCCGCGCATCATGTCGTTGGCCATGCCCATGAGGTTGCCGGGGTCGCCCTCCTGGCCGCCGAGGCCCCAGGGGGTGCCGTGCAGGGCGACCACCACGCCGCCCGCCACGACGCCGGTGCCCAGGCCCGCCACCGCGGCGCACGCCAGCCGCTGCGCGACCTGGTAGTAGCGCAGCGTCCCGCGGTAGGCGAGCAGCAGCAGCACCGCGAGGACGGGGATGCCGAGGAGCGCCGCGTACTGCTGGATCTTGGCGAGGCCGCTGACCTGGCCGATCCGGGTGGTCGGGTTGACGCTGATGTGCGTGCACAGCAGCATGAAGCCGAGCGCGACGCCGACGCTGACCAGGCCTTCCGCCAGCGGGAGGAACCAGCGCTTCTCGGTCCACCGCGAGAAGCGGTCGCCCGGCCGGCCGGTCGGTGACCCGTCGGAGGACGCCGTGGTCGACGCGTCGGGCGTGCCGGCACGGCCGCCGACAACGTCCGGGGCCAAATCCGTCATGTCTCTTCGCTTCCGTGAAGCGGCGCAGTGCCGCGGGTCGGACCGTCTCGCCGGATGGGGGGCGAGCTCAGCGGGCGGCGGCCGGGCGCCCGGTCGGCGCAGGTCGGCCGAAACTCGTGGAGGTGCTGCGGGCGTCCGGCGGATGCATCGTTGCCGGCGGCGGCGATGCCGGGCCCGGGCCGCGACTTATGGTAATCGCACCCCCAAGAGCGTGTCATGGCGTGCCTCCGGGCCCTCACGGGGCCTCTTCCGACCCGGTGGGGGCGGAACCCGGGCGGATAGGGTGAGCTCCGCGCAGTTCCCGTCCTCCACGACTACCGGCCCGGAGCCTCCTGCCCATGTCTCGCACCGCACGCAAGAGGTCGGTTCTGACGGCCTGCCCGCCCTTGACGGAGGCCCTCGGACGGAAGAACGGGTTCGGCCTCCTGCGGCTCGTCCTGGCCCTCGCCGTGATCTTCGCCCACGCGATGCCGCTCGGGATGGGCAAGCCCGACCTCGGGCTGCTGCAGAGCCGCGGTCAGACCAACGTCGGTGCGATCGCGGTGAGCGGCTTCTTCGTGCTGTCCGGTCTGCTGATCACGCGCAGCGGCATGCGGCTGAGCCCGGCGCGCTTCCTGTGGAACCGCGCCATCCGCATCCTGCCCGGCCTCTGGGCCTGTCTGTTGCTGACGGCCTTCGTGGTCGCCCCGGTCGTGGCCTACCACCAGGGCCGGATGGCGGGCTTCTGGTCGCACCCGGAGGGCCCGCCGGCCTACCTGGAGGCCAACTGGTCGATCGGGGTGTACCAGTGGGGCATCTCCGGACTGCTCGACCACGTCCCGCACCCCACCGCCTTCAACGGCTCGGTCTGGTCGCTGGCGTACGAGGTCCTCTGCTACCTGCTGGTGGTCTCGCTGGCCGCGGTCGGGGTGCTGCGGCGCGCACGCTGGGCCGTCACCCTGATGGTCCTGGGGCTCTACGCGTACATGGTCCACCTGGCGTCGGGCTTCCACCTGCTGCGCGCCCCCGAGTACGCGCCGACCGGCCTCACCGGCTGGCAGCTGCCCTTCCTGGGCTCGATCAGCCTGGACATGTTCATACCGCTGACCTTCATGTTCGGCCTCGGCGCGCTGGCGGAGCTGTACAAGAACCGCCTGCCGATCAACGACCCGGCCGGCGTGCTGGCCGCCGTCGTCTTCCTCGGCAGCGCCCACTACGGCGGCTTCACCGTGTTCGGCCTGCCCGCCTTCGCCTACCTGCTGGTCTGGCTCGCCTGCCGGATGCCCGGCCCGCTGACCAAGGTCGGCACCAAGGTGGACCTCTCGTACGGGGTGTACATCTACGCGTTCCCGATCCAGCAGTGCCTGGCGCTATGGGGCGTCAACAAGCACGGCTACTGGACCTACACGGCGGCCTCGGTGGCGCTCTCGGTCACCGCGGCGGTCTGCTCCTGGTACGCCGTGGAGAAGCCCGCGCTGAAGCTGAAGGACCTGGGCCTGCGCAAGCCGCCGCGGCAGGAGGAGCCGCCGGCCGCACCGCCGGTACGGCCCCTGTCGCAGGTCTCGACCTGACCCGCCCCCGCCCCCGAACGGATCCGGGCCCGGTACGCGCACTGCGTACCGGGCCCGGTTCGTACGGTCCTCGGGGGACCGCCCGGAGCTAGCCGGAGACCTTCTCGTCGAAGCGCTCCTGGTTGAGCCGCGCGCCCTCGGTGATGGCGACCGTGCGGGCCATGTCGGTGAGCTTCCTCTCCAGGGAGCGGAAGCGCAGGTAGGTGTTGAGCGCCAGGAAGGCCAGCGCCAGGACCATCAGGTACAGCACCAGGTCGGTGCCGCGGCCGACGCCGAGCCGGTTCGCCACCCAGGTGACGTCGCTCGGACGCAGCACCGCGTAGATGTTCGCGAGCACGAACAGCACGAAGGCGATGCGCTTCCAGGCCCTGGTGTTGGTCCGGTCCCAGCGCCGGATGAAGATGAGCGCCGCGGTACCGGCGCCCAGCACCAGCACCAGTTGGATCCAGAAGTACTTCATCGCCGGCCACGCTCCCGGAGCGAGATGTCGAAGAGGATGTTGACGCCGTTGATCAGGGACTGGCCCTTGGCGCGCGAGTAGTCGGTGTAGAGGATGTCCACGGGGACCTCCACGACGCGCAGCGAGGACTTCGCCAGCAGGCCGACGATCTCCGAGGCGTGGGCCATCCCGTTCATGGTGATGCGCAGCTGGGAGGCCGCCTGGCGGTTGATCACCCGAAGCCCATTGTGCGAGTCGGTGAGCTTCAGCTTGCGGGCGGTCGGGCTGACCGCGGCCGCCGTGCGGAGCACCACGCGCTTGATCATCGGGACCTGCTCGGACTGCTCGATGAACCGGGAGCCCAGGACCACGTCGGCGGTCCCGCCGCGCAGCACGGCGACCATCTTCTCGACGTCGGCCGTCTGGTGCTGGCCGTCGGCGTCGAAGGTGGCGAAGTACTGGGCGGCGGGCTGCTGCAGCGCGTAGGAGAGCCCGGTCTGCAGGGCGGCGCCCTGGCCCAGGTTCACCGGGTGCCGCACCAGGTGGGCCCCGGTGGTCAGGATGTGCTCGGCCGAGCCGTCGGTGCTCCCGTCGTCGACCACGACGATGTTCGGGAACGTCTTGCGGGCGTTCTCCACCACATCGGCGATCACCTGGCCTTCGTTGTAGGCGGGGATCACCAGCCAGACGTCGTCGTATTGGGACATGGTCGCTTCCTGGGCACTGGGAGGGGGTTGCTGGAGGGATCTCACGGATCAGGCCCGGCGGCCGGCCACATGGCTCAGCATCGCCCCGACGCCTCGCAGGCCCGCCTTGCGGCCGGCCGCGGGGATCATGCTGAGCGCGTGCAGCCGGGACGAGATGAAGCGGCGGGAGATGGTGGCCGCCCGGTGCCAGCCATGGGCGTCCAGCCGGTCGGCGGTCTCGCGGAAGAAGCGCCGGGCTTCCTCGAAGCGCTTGCCCGTGAAGGCGGTGACCGAGGACTCGCTGACCGCGTGCCGCCGGTAGCTGAAGCACACCTCGGGCACGACCGCCAGCGGGACGTCCGCGAGGAGCAGGTCGACGATGATCGCGAGGTCCTGGATGACGCCCAGGTCCGCCCGGAAGCTGGTCGCCTGGATGTCCTTGGTGCGCCAGCACACGGACGGGAAGTACAGCCAGTCGCCGCGCATCAGGCTCATCGCGAGCGGCTCGCCGGACATCAGCAGCGGCCCCGGGTCCTTCGGCGCGTACAGCCGGCGCTTGACGGTGTCGGCGAGGCTGCCGACCGGGTTGCCGTCGGCGCCGATGACGAGCACGCCGGGCTGGACCATACCCGCGTCCGGGAAGCGCTCCAGCGCGTCCCGGACCACCTTCAGGTAGTTGGGGTGCAGCAGGTCGTCGCAGCCCATGAGCACGAGGTAGTCGTACTCGGCGAGCTGGACGCAGCGGTTGAAGTTGCCGCTGACGCCCAGGTTGGTCTCGTTGCGCAGGTACCGCACCCGCGGGTCCGCGAGGGACTCGAACCAGCCGGGGACGTCCGGCTCCTTGCCGTCGTCGACGACCGTGAGGCGCCAGTCGTCACCGTCCTGGGCCAGCACGCTGCGAACGGCGTCCTGCATCAGCCGGACGTCGCCGTAGTACGGCATCAGGATCTCGAAACGGGACATCGGGTACCTAGACCTTGCCAATGAGCTCGGGCCGGCGGGCGGCGGCGCGGGTGGCGGGCTCGATGGCCTTCACGTTCGCCGGCATCCGGCGGATGAGGGCGAGCAGCAGCACCAGGCCGGCCCGGGCCAGGTAGATCGTCGCCTTGATCGGGGAGGCCGAGGGCGTGCCGGTGGTCCGCTCGCGCATCGCGACCGGGACCTGGCGGATGACGAAGCCGCAGCGGGCGGCGCCGACCATGCTCTCGATGGTGTCGCCCAGGTACTCGACCGGGTACCAGTGCGAGAAGAACTCGATCATCGGCTTGTTGCAGGCCTTGAAGCCCGAGGTGGTGTCGGTGAGCCGGGTCTTGGCGACCCGCGACAGCACCACCGAGAGCAGCTTCATCGCCCAGGAGCGCGGGCCGCGCACCCGGTACGAGCCCTCGCCGGCGAAGCGGGCGCCGATGACCAGGTCCGCCTCGCTGCGGAGCTTCTCGAGCAGCGCGGGCACGTAGGCCGGGTCGTGCTGGCCGTCCGCGTCGCACTGGATCGCCACGTCGTAGTCGTGCAGGTGCGCGTAGCGGTAGCCGAAGCGCATCGCGCCGCCGACACCGAGGTTGTACGGCAGCTGCGCGACCTTGGAGCCGTAGGCGGCGGCGACGGCGGCGGTGCTGTCCGTCGAGCCGTCGTCGACGACCAGGGTGTCGACGCCGGGGAGCTTCTGCTGGATCTCGCGGAGGATCTTCGGCAGGCCCTCGGCCTCGTTCCAGGCGGGAAGGATGATCAGTACCCGCTTGCCGTCGATCATGCCTTCACCTCGGGGTCGTTCACGTCGCTGCCCGAGCGGGCAATCGGGAAGTCGTGGTGCTCGGCGAGGTGGGCGCGCATCATCGCGACATCCTCGGCCAACGTGCGGGTCTCGGCCTCCAGCCGGCTGGTCTCCCAGCTGAGGTGCACGCAGACCATCAGGACCAGCACGAAGCCGGCGAACAGCACGAGGCTGACCCCGGAGGCCACCCCGAGGCGCCGCGCGGTCGAGTCCAGCAGCCGTGGGAAGAAGCCCAGCGGGGCGATCACCACGCCGATGGCCAGCCAGAGGGCCGCGTACTTCTCCCGGAGCTGCTGGCGGCGCAGCAGCTCCAGAATCCACACGAGCACCAGCACGCCGGTGATCGAAGTCAGCACACTCAGCTGCACGATGGATCTCGCCTTTCACGCGTCGGTGAGGCATAGGGGTGAATGGAGCACATGCTAGGGATGCCGGTACCGCGGGGCGTCGCCGGGGGGAGCGGTGACGACATCGTGATCAGCTCGCGGAGACCGTGTCGGCGGAGACGGCGGCCTGCGAAGACCCCGTACCGGCGCCGCGCACGCTACCGTCGCCGCGCAGCGCCAGCAACATGACCGCCAGCACCACCAGCGGACCGACGGTGTACGCGGCCTCCACCCGGCTCGCCGGAGCGCCCGGCAGGCAGGTCACCAGTAGCAGCGTCACGGTGCCGAGCACCCATCCGAGGAGCTGCCGGCGGTGGTGGCCGCGGGCGATGACCGCCTGGCCGACGACCGTGGCGAGCAGGTAGGCGAGCGTGCCCACCGAGAGCCAGAGGAAGTCCGCCGGGCCCAGAGCATGCCGGTCCGCGTTGAACGCGACGTGAATCACCCATGGCCCCAGGACCACGGCGGGCACCCCGCCGAGGACGCCGAGGGCGGCCACCATGCCACAGGTCTTGGTGAGGAGCTTACGGAAACCGGCCCGGTCGCCGGTCGCCACGGCCGTCGACAGCCCCGACATCAGGGAGGCCTGCAGCGCGCCGAAGACGAACAGCGGCACCCGGCTGAGCACCATCGCGCCGGTGAACGCGCCGACCAGCACGGCCTGCGAGGGCGCCAGCACCTGGATGCTGAGCACGGCGGCGTTGGCGACGAACTGCGCCAGCAGGAACGAGACGGTCAGCATGCCCAGGCCGCTGCACAGCTCCCGCCAGCCGATGGCCGGCCCGGGCAGCGCGATCCGCAGCGTCCTCGGCAGGCTCACCAGCATGGCCAGCACCGGGGAGACGGCCAGGATCAGGCTGTACGCGAGCGCCGAGTGCACGCCCGCCAGCAGCAGGCCGATCGAGAAGACGATCCGCAGGACGCCGTCCAGCCCGAGCTGGAGGCCGTACGCACCGAAGTGCCCGAGGCCGGCCAGCACCCCGCGGGTCAGGTAGCAGGCGGCCGGTCCGACGAAGGCCGCGGCCAGCGCCACGACCAGGCTCCGGTCGCCGTGGAAGAACACGTCCGCGAGCTGCCGGGAGAACACCCCCAGCCCGATGAGCACCGCCAGCAGCAGCCCGCCGGTCAGCACGGCCGCCTTGCGCAGCACCGGGGCCGCGCCCTCGCCCCGGGCGGCCCGGGCGGCGATCACCCGGGTCAGCTCCTGCTCGACCGGGAAGAACAGCCCGAGCGCGAAGGACATCGCCATCGTCCACAGGACGGAGACCTCGGCGAGCGAGTCGCGGTCGAGCGCGTGCCCGGCCACCGCGAGGTGCGCGTACGAGGCCACCCCGAGGGTGACCGTCCCGACGCCGACCGCCAGCAGTCCCGGCGGCAGCGCGCGCGTCAGCCGGCCGAGCACGCCGCTCACCGCTCCGCCGCGGTGCGCAGCGCCCGGAAGGCCGGACGCTCCAGGGCCTCGGCCAGCATCGCCCGCCACTCGGGCAGCGGTGCCAGTCCGGCGGCGGCCCAGCGGTCGTGGCCGAGCACGCTGAAGGCGGGGCGGACGGCCGGGCGGACGAACGCCTCCGAGGTGGTGGGGCGGATCCGCTCCGGGTCGAGCCCGCTCAGCGCGTAGGTCTCGCGGGCCAGTCCGAACCAGGTGGTCCGGCCGCTCGCGGTGCCGTGGTAGACCCCGGCGGGGGCCTGCCCGGCGAGCGCGGCCCGGCCGAGCTCGACCAGGCGGCCGGCGAGCGCGTACGACCAGGTCGGCTGGCCGTGCTGGTCGTCGACCACGTCCAGGGTGTCCCGCTGGGCGGCCAGCTTGAGCATGGTGGCCACGAAGTTCGGGCCGCGCTCGCCGTACAGCCACGCGGTGCGCACGACGTAGCCGTGCTCGGGGAGCAGTTCGGCGACGGCCCGCTCCCCCACCAGCTTGCTGCGGCCGTACGCGTTGACCGGCGTGGTCGGGGCGTCCTCCGGGCAGGGCTCGGTGGCGTCGCCCGGCAGGACGTAGTCGGTGGAGACGTGCAGCAGCCGGGCGCCGGTCTTGGCGCAGGCCGCGGCCAGGTGGCGCACGCCGGTGCCGTTGACGGCGGTGGCGGCCTCCTCCTCGGTCTCCGCACCGTCGACGTTCGTCCACGCGGCGCAGTTGACCACGATGTCGTGGCCGTCGACGGCGGCCTGCACGGCCGCGGCGTCGGTGATGTCGAGGTCCGCCCGGCGCAGCGCGGTGATCTCGGCGGTCGGGTCGGCGGCCAGCACCGACAGCAGGTCCTGCCCGAGCATCCCGGCCGCGCCGGTGACCAGCCAGCGCACCCGGCCGGTGGCGTTCACGGTCACTTCGCCAGGGCCGCCTTCTGCTTCAGGGGCTCCCACCAGGCGCGGTTCTCGCGGTACCAGGCGATGGTCGCGGCGAGGCCGTCCTCGAAGCGGACCTGCGGCTCGTAGCCGAGCTCCTCGCGGATCTTGCTGATGTCGATCGAGTAGCGCAGGTCGTGGCCCTTGCGGTCCTCGACGTACTCGACGCTGTCCCAGCCGGCGCCCGCGGCCTCCAGCAGCAGGCCGGTCAGCTCCTTGTTGGTGGCCTCGGTGCCGCCGCCGATGTTGTAGACCTCACCCGCGCGACCGCCGCGCATGACCAGCTCGATGCCCCGGCAGTGGTCCGAGACGTGCAGCCAGTCGCGGACGTTGCCACCGTTCCCGTACAGCGGCACCTTCTTGCCGTCGATCAGGTTGGTGGTGAACAGCGGGATGACCTTCTCCGGGAACTGGTAGTGCCCGTAGTTGTTGGAGCAGCGGGTCACCACGACATCCATGCCGTGGGTGCGGTGGTAGGCCAGCGCCAGCAGGTCGGAGGAGGCCTTGGAGGCCGAGTACGGGGAGTTCGGCACCAGCGGCCAGGTCTCGGTCCAGGAGCCCTCGCTGATCGAGCCGTACACCTCGTCGGTGGAGATGTGCACGAAGCGGCCGACGCCGTGCTTGCGGGCGGCGTCCAGCAGGACCTGGGTGCCCACGACGTTGGTCAGCACGAACGGGCCCGCGCCGGCGATCGACCGGTCCACGTGCGACTCGGCGGCGAAGTGCACCACCACGTCGTGGCCCGGCATGACCTGGTCGACGGCGTCCGCGTCGCAGATGTCGCCCTGGACGAAGGTGTAGCCCTGGTGGTCGGCCACCGGAGCCAGGTTCTCCAGGACGCCCGAGTAGGTGAGCTTGTCAAAGACGGTGATCCGGGCGCTCTCATCCGCTCCGAGAAGCTGACGGACGAACTCCGAACCGATGAATCCGGCGCCGCCGGTCACGAGGATGCGCATAATGCGCGTAGTCTACCGTCGCCGATCGGCCCCCTCGAACGGCCCAGGACAGGGCCCGCCCGCCTCTCACTTAAGCTGCTCGCATGCGTGGAATCCTCCTGGCCGGCGGGACCGGCTCGCGCCTGTGGCCACTGACCCGAGCGGTCTCGAAGCAGCTGCTCCCGGTCTTCGACAAGCCGATGATCTACTACCCGCTGTCCACCCTGGTGATGGCGGGCATCAGCGAGATCCTGATCATCACCACCCCGGCCGACCGCGAGCAGTTCGAACGCCTGCTGGGCGACGGCTCGCAGCTCGGCCTCAAGCTGGAGTACGCCGTCCAGGAGAAGCCCGAGGGCATCGCCCAGGCCTTCGTCCTCGGCGCGGACTTCATCGGCGACGACTCGGTCGCCCTCATCCTCGGCGACAACATCTTCCACGGCAGCGGCCTCGGTACCCGGCTGGCCGAGCACACCGACTCCCCCGGCGGCCGGGTCTTCGCCTACCCGGTGGCCGACCCGACCGCGTACGGCGTGGTCGAGTTCGACGAGCAGGGCCAGGCGATCTCCATCGAGGAGAAGCCCGAGAAGCCCAAGTCCCGGTACGCCGTCCCCGGCCTCTACTTCTACGACAACCAGGTCGTGGAGATCGCCCGCGGCCTGAAGCCCAGCGCGCGCGGCGAGCTGGAGATCACCGCGGTCAACGACGCCTACCTGCGCAAGGGTGAGCTGAACGTCACGATCCTGGATCGCGGCACCGCCTGGCTGGACACCGGCACCTTCGTCTCGATGGTGCAGGCCTCGGAGTTCGTCCGGGTCATCGAGGAGCGCCAGGGCTTCAAGATCGGCTGCATCGAGGAGGCCGTCTGGCGGGCCGGCCTGATCGGCTCCGAGCAGCTGCGCGAGCTCGCCGAGCCGCTGCTGAAGAGCGGTTACGGACAGTACCTGCTGGCCCTGCTGGATGAGGAGAACGCCCGGTGAAGTTCCGTGAACTGAGCATCGAGGGCCTGGTCGAGATCACCCCTCAGCTGCACGGCGACCCGCGCGGCATGTTCACCGAGTGGTACCGCTTCGACCGGCTGGCCGAGGTCGTCGGCCACCCGCTGCGGCTGGCCCAGGCCAACATGTCGGTCTCCTCGCGCGGTGTGGTGCGCGGCATCCACTTCGCCGACGTGCCGCCCGGCCAGGCCAAGTACGTGACCTGCGTGCGCGGCGCCGTCCTCGACGTCATCGTGGACCTGCGGGTCGGCTCGCCGACCTTCGGCCGCTGGGAGGGCGTGCGGCTCGACGACGTGGAGCGCCGCGCGGTCTACATTCCCGAGGGCCTCGGCCACGGCTTCTGCGCGCTGTCCGACGACGCCACGCTGTCGTACCTCTGCTCCGAGACGTACAACCCGACCGGCGAGCACTCGGTCCACCCGCTCGACCCCGACCTGGGCATCGAGTGGCCGGCCGAGCAGCCGCTGCTGTCGGCCCGGGACGAGGCCGCGCCGTCGCTGGCGGAGGCGATCTCCTCCGGCCTGCTGCCGACGTACGAGACCTGCAAGGCGTTCACCGAGAGCCTGCGCACCCCGGAGAACTGAGGTCCCCACAGGACCGAGGTCCCGCGAGGACGCGCGAAGGCCCGGCCGGAGGAATCCGGCCGGGCCTTCGCGCTTGCGGTCACTTGTCCCGGAACACCCAGTACTTGTAGCCGAAGTAGTTCACCACCGAGAGCAGCACCAGCGCGACGGCGCGGGCCAGCAGGTAGAACAGTCCCAGCTTCACGAGGCCGCCGACCAGCAGCACGGTGCCGACCCAGTTGCCGCCCGCCATCACCAGGTAGCGGGCGGTCTGCTTGCCGACCGGCGAGGAGCTGTCGAAGGCCCAGATCCGGTTCAGCAGGAAGTTCGTGGTGAAGCCGGCCAGCACCGCGACGAAGGTGGACGGCGCCAGCGGCAGGTCGAGCACCCCGTGCAGGAGGTACAGCAGGCCCATGTCGACCGTGGTGCTGGTGACGCCGGCGGCCAGGAACCGCACCGCGCTATGGCCCAGGAGTCCGGCGATCCGGCCCTTCACGGTGGAGCCGGACACTTCGGAGGGCGATTCCAGTTGAGTCACGGGGGAATCGTAAGTGCAACGCCCGGCGGCCACACAGCCGCCCGGGCCAGGCGAATTCGGCCACCCGTTATCTTGGTCGCGTGTCCTCATACTCCCCCGCCGTGACCTCTCCTCCCTCGCCCGCCGCGAGCAGATCCGGCGACAGCTCCAGCCGTCCGGGCCGCCTGCTGTTCCGGCGGACCTGGTGGACCGCGTTCATCGGGTTCTTCCTGGTCTGCGCGGGCTGGGCCCTCGCCTCGCCGTACGACGCGAGCCCGGACGAGCGGGAGCACATCATCCGCGCGGTCGGGGTGGCCCGGGGCGAGTTCGCGCCCAAGCCCGAGGCGGCCGGCGGCGGCATCGGCGCCTTCCAGCACGTGCCGGCCTCGATCGTCCGGGACAACTGCTGGTGGTTCGACCCCACCAAGTCGGCGGCCTGCGCCAAGGCGCCCGGCGGTGCGGACCAGCAGATCGAGCGGGTGGCCACCAGGGCCGGCCGGTACAACCCCGTCTACTACGCGCTCGTCGGCTGGCCGATGGCCCTCTGGCCGAACTGGCTGGGCCTCACCCTGGCCCGGCTGATCAGCGCGGGCCTGGTCTCGGCGCTGCTCGCCTGCGCCGCGCACAGCCTCGTCGCCTGGACCAGGCACCGGATCGCGGCGGCCGGGCTGCTGGTCGCGGTCACCCCGATCACCGCGCACCTCGCGGGCTCGATCAACCCCAACGGCATCGAGATCGCGGCCGGCGTGGCCCTGGTCGCGGCCCTCATCCCGACCATGCTGGACCCGGACCAGCCGCTGCGCCGCGCGGCCATGGTGCAGATCGGGATCGCCGGCTCGGTGCTCATGACGGTCCGCGCGCTCGGGCCGCTCTGGTGCGCGGCGGTCCTCGGGATCATGCTGATCCCGGCCAAACGGGAACGGCTGAAGCAGCTGCTGCGCTTCCGGCCGGCCTGGTGGGCGGCCGGCACGCTGTTCGCCACCGGCGCCGCGGGGGCGCTGTGGACCGTGGTCATGAAGGCCTCGGAGCTGATGCCCGTCCAGGTGCCGCCCGGCATCACGGTGCCCAAGGCGATCCGGCACGAGGTGGTCGTGCGCTGGCCCGACTACTTCACCGAAGTGATCGGCGTCCCGTCCTGGCTCGACACGCACCTGCCCGGCACCGCCTACTACCTCTGGTACCTGGCCATCGGCTGCCTGGTGCTGCCCGCGCTCGCCTTCGGCGCGTGGAGCGACCGCTGGCGGGTGCTCGCGTTCTTCCTGGCCCCGTTCGCGGTGATCACGCTCTCGGACGCGATCTCGGCGCACAAGGTCGGCTTCGTCGGCCAGGGCCGGTACCTGCTGCCCGTCGCCGTCGGGGTCCCGCTGCTCGCGGCCTTCGTCCTCGGACGGCGCGGCGTCCTCGAAGGAGCCCGGTCGGCCTCGCTGGTCCGCACGGTCGCGCTGGTGGTGCTGCCACTGCAGCTGGCCTTCCTGGGGTACACCATGATCCGCTGGCAGGCCGGCATCGGCACCGCCGTGGACTACACGCCGCTCAACCCGCTGGCCGGCACCTGGCACCCGCCGGCGGGCTCGGCCACCGCGCTGCTGACCGCCGCGGCCGGCTGCGTGGTGCTCGGGATCTGGGCGTGGACCAGCACCGGCCGCCGGGCCGGGGCCGCCCCGGAGGAGCGGCCGGCCGCGGTCAGCGCTTCCTGAAGACCCACAGTTTGAGGAGGACGAACCGGGCCACGGTGGCGAGACCGTTCGCCACCACGAGCCCGGTCACCTCCACCACGCGGGACGCGTGCGGCACCGCCACGCCGAGCAGCGCCAGGGCACCGCTGCTGAGGCCGAGTCCGATCAGGAACGCGACCGCGCCCTGGAGCTGGTGGCGCACCGCGCCGTCCGAGCCGGTGATGCCGAAGGTGAAGCGGCGGTTGGCCGCGGTGTTGGCCACCGCGCTGACGGCCAGCGCGACCAGGTTGGCCACCTGCGACGAGGTGACCGGGCGCAGGGCGACGAACAGCGCCAGGTAGAAGAGGGTGCTCAGCACCCCGATGACCAGGAAGGAAGGCAGCTGCCGCCGGACCGATCGCGGTCCGGCGGTTTTTGCGTCGGGCTCGTCCCGGTGCTCGTGCCCGCCGTGTCCGCCGTGTTCGTCGTGTCCGTCGCGGTTCGCGGAGAGGATCTCGTTCACTCGCCCGTACCGTACCGCTCCGGCTCCTCGGCCGAGTCGTAGCCGACGAAGTAGGCGGGCCGTGCCTGGACCGCCGAGTAGATCCGGCCGACGTACTCGCCGAGCAGTCCGACGCAGACCAGCTGGACGGCGCCGATGAACAGCATCCCTATGAAGAGCGAGGACCAGCCGGGCACGGTGGAGCCGACCGCGTACGCGACCGTGGTGTAGAGCGCCAGCGCGATGCAGACCAGGAAGCTGAACAGCCCGAGCCAGGTGGCCAGCCGCAGCGGGGACGCCGAGAAGTTGGTGACGCTGTCCAGCGCCAGCCGGACCATCTTGGACAGCGGGTAGTGGGTGCTGCCCGCGACCCGCTCCTCGCGTACGTAGACCACCTCGCCGCTGGGGAAGCCCAGCCACGGCACCAGCAGCCGGTAGACCGGCTGGTGTTCGGGCATCGCCTTCAGCGCGTTCACCGCGGCCCGGCTGAGCAGCCGGTAGTCGCCGGCCTGGGTGGGCATCCGCTTGCCGACCAGCTTGCGCATCAGCCAGTAGTAGGCCCCCGCGGTGTGCCGCTTGAAGAAGGTGTCGGTGCCGCGGTCGCCGCGGACGCCGTAGACGATGTCGAGGCCCTGCTCGCGGGCGAGCTCCAGCATCTCGGGGATCTTCTCCGGCGGGTCCTGCAGGTCGGCGTCGATGGAGACGACGTAGTCGCCGAAGGCGCGGTGGATGCCGGCGGTGAGGGCGGCCTGGTGCCCGGAGTTGCGGGCGAAGCGGACGATGCGGAACTCCGGCCAGTCCTGGCGGATCTTCTGCATCAGCACCGGTGTCGCGTCGGTGCTGCCGTCGTCGACCCCGACCACCTCGTAGGCCACGTCGAGCCCGTCGAGGATCGGCCGCAGCCGCTCGACGGTCAGCGGGAGCGCCTCCTGCTCGTTGTAGATCGGCATCACGACCGACAACAGCGGTGCCGTAGACATGCGTTGGTCCCACTTTCCGCGACGGCGGGGCTGGTTTGTGGCCCGACCATAACAGTCTGCGATGAGCGGCCGGTGAAAGGAGGCGCGCTCCGGTGAGGTGCCCGTGAAACGTCGAAGGGCCCCGCGCACCGTGCGGTGCGCGGGGCCCTTCGGCAGACTCAGCCTGTACGAGGCAGGCAGGTCAGAGCATCAATTACTTGATGATCTTGGTGACCTGGCCGGCGCCGACGGTGCGGCCACCCTCGCGGATGGCGAACTTCAGGCCCTCCTCCATGGCGATCGGCTGGATCAGCGCGACCGTCATGGCGGTGTTGTCGCCCGGCATGACCATCTCGGTGCCCTCGGGGAGGGTCACGACGCCGGTCACGTCCGTGGTACGGAAGTAGAACTGCGGGCGGTAGTTGTTGAAGAAGGGGGTGTGACGGCCACCCTCGTCCTTCGACAGGATGTAGGACTGGGCCTCGAAGTCGGTGTGCGGCGTGACCGAACCCGGCTTGATGATGACCTGGCCGCGCTCGACATCCTCGCGCTTGATGCCACGGAGCAGCAGACCGACGTTCTCACCGGCCTGGCCCTCGTCGAGCAGCTTGCGGAACATCTCGATGCCGGTGACCGTGGTGGTGGTCTTGGTCTCCTTGATGCCGATGATGTCGACAGTCTCGTTGACCTTGAGGATGCCACGCTCGATACGACCGGTGACGACGGTGCCACGACCGGTGATCGTGAAGACGTCCTCGATCGGCATCAGGAACGGCTGGTCCACGGCGCGGGCCGGGGTCGGGATGCTCTCGTCGACGGCGTGCATCAGGCCGAGGAGCTTCTCGCCCCACTCCTTGTCGCCCTCCAGCGCCTTCAGCGCGGAGACGCGGACGACCGGCAGGTCGTCGCCCGGGAACTCGTACTCGGAAAGGAGCTCACGGACCTCGAGCTCGACGAGCTCCAGGATCTCCTCGTCGTCCACCATGTCGGCCTTGTTCAGGGCGACGACGATGTAGGGGACGCCGACCTGGCGGGCCAGGAGGACGTGCTCCTTGGTCTGCGGCATCGGGCCGTCGGTGGCGGCGACGACGAGGATCGCACCGTCCATCTGGGCCGCACCGGTGATCATGTTCTTGATGTAGTCCGCGTGACCCGGGCAGTCGACGTGGGCGTAGTGACGCGCCTCGGTCTGGTACTCGACGTGCGCGATCGAGATGGTGATACCGCGCTGCCGCTCCTCCGGCGCCTTGTCGATCTGGTCGAACGGCGTGAAGGGGTTGATCTCCGGGTACGCGTCGTGCAGCACCTTGGTGATGGCCGCGGTAAGGGTCGTCTTACCGTGGTCAATGTGACCGATGGTGCCGATGTTGACGTGGGGCTTCGTCCGCTCGAACTTCGCCTTCGCCACTGCAGTCCTCCTGAGGACAGTTCTGTACGCCGTGCTGACGTCAGTTGGTCTTGGTCGGGATTGGGCCCGGGTGCCGTAGGCACCGCGCGCCGTCCCGCGGGGTGGGGGCCGGAGGCCCCGGGAGAATCCGTCCGGATCCTCCCGGGTCGCCTCCTAATAGCCTAAGGGGTCGGAATCATCCCGAATATCGGGATGTCACTCACCCTTGGACTTGGCGATGATCTCCTCAGCCACGGCCTTGGGGACCTCGGCGTACGAGTCGAACTGCATCGAGTAGCTCGCGCGACCAGAGGTCTTGCTGCGCAGGTCACCGACGTAGCCGAACATCTCGGAGAGGGGCACCAGCGCCGAGACGACGCGGGCACCGTGACGCTCGTCCATGGACCGGATCTGGCCACGGCGAGAGTTGATGTCACCGATCACGTCGCCCATGTAGTCCTCGGGCGTGGTGACCTCGACGGCCATCATCGGCTCGAGGATGACCGGCTTGGCCTTCCTCGCGCCTTCCTTGAAGGCCATCGAACCGGCGATCTTGAACGCCAGCTCGGAGGAGTCGACGTCGTGCGACTGACCGTCGAGCAGCTTCACGCGGACACCCTGCAGCGGGTAGCCGGCGAGAACACCGAACTCCATGGCCTCCTGGCAACCGGCGTCGACCGACGGGATGTACTCCCGCGGGACGCGGCCACCGGTGACCATGTTGACGAACTCGTAGCCCTCGGCCTTCTCGAGCGGCTCGATCGCGATCTGCACCTTGGCGAACTGACCGGAACCACCGGTCTGCTTCTTGTGGGTGTAGTCGATGCGCTCGACGGCCGCACGGATCGTCTCGCGGTACGCGACCTGCGGCTTGCCGACGTTGGCCTCGACCTTGAACTCACGCTTCATACGGTCGACCAGCACCTCGAGGTGCAGCTCGCCCATACCCGCGATGATGGTCTGGCCGGTCTCCTCGTCCGTGTTGACCTGGAAGGACGGGTCCTCCTCGGCGAGACGCTGGATGGCAACACCCAGCTTCTCCTGGTCACCCTTGGACTTGGGCTCGATGGCGACGCGGATAACCGGGGCCGGGAAGTCCATGGACTCCAGGATGACCGGGTTCTTCTCGTCGGCCAGCGTCTCACCGGTGGTGGTCTGCTTCAGGCCCATGACGGCGACGATGTCGCCGGCGCCCACCGACTCGATCTCCTCACGCTTGTTGGCGTGCATGCGGTAGATCTTGCCGATGCGCTCCTTCTTGCCCTTCACGGCGTTCAGCACCGAGGTGCCGGACTCCAGGCGGCCGGAGTAGATCCGGACGAAGGTGAGCTTGCCCAGGTGCGGGTCGGACATGATCTTGAACGCCAGCGCGGCCAGCGGCTCGTCGTCCGAAGCCTTGCGGGAGATCTTGGTCTCCGGGTCGTTCGGCTTCGTGCCCTCGATGGACTCGATGTCCAGCGGCGACGGCAGGTACTTGACGACGGCGTCGAGCAGGGGCTGAACACCCTTGTTCTTGAACGCGGTGCCACAGAAGATCGGCGTGAAGGCCGACTCGAGGGTGCCCTTGCGGATCGCCTCGTAGAGGAGCTCCTCGGGGACGTCCTCGCCCTCCATGGCGAGCATCATCACGTCATCGCTGACGTTCGACACCTCGTCCAGGAGCATCTCGCGGTACTCGTTCGCCTGGTCCACCAGGTCGGCCGGGATGTCGACGACGTCGTACATCTCGCCCTTGGCGGCCTCGGCGGACCAGACCAGCGCCTTCATGCGGACCAGGTCGACAACGCCCTGGAAGTCCGACTCGGCACCGATCGGGAGCTGCATGACCAGCGGGGTCGCGCCGAGGCGGTCCACGATGGTCTTGACGCAGAAGAAGAAGTTCGCGCCCGTGCGGTCCAGCTTGTTGATGAAGCAGATGCGCGGAACGCCGTAGCGGTCAGCCTGCCGCCACACGGTCTCGGACTGGGGCTCGACACCGGCAACACCGTCGAACACCGTCACGGCACCGTCGAGGACGCGCAGCGAACGCTCCACCTCGACGGTGAAGTCGACGTGACCCGGGGTGTCGATGATGTTGATGGTGTGATCGGCATCGTCGACGGTCCAGTGACAGGTCGTCGCGGCCGACGTGATCGTGATGCCGCGCTCCTGCTCCTGCTCCATCCAGTCCATGGTGGCAGCGCCATCGTGGACCTCACCGATCTTGTACGACACACCGGTGTAGAACAGGATCCGCTCGGTGGTGGTGGTCTTGCCCGCGTCGATGTGCGCCATGATCCCGATGTTGCGGACCTTGGCGAGGTCAAGGGAGGTTGCAGCCATGGTGGCTCGTTCTCTCTCTGTCTAGTGACGGGGTAGGGACTACCAGCGGTAGTGCGCGAAGGCCTTGTTGGACTCGGCCATCTTGTGGGTGTCCTCGCGACGCTTCACGGAAGCGCCCAGACCGTTGCTGGCGTCGAGGATCTCGTTCATCAGACGCTCGGTCATGGTCTTCTCGCGACGGGCGCGGGAGTAACCGACCATCCAGCGCAGCGCCAGGGTGCTGGCGCGGCCCGGGCGGACCTCGACCGGAACCTGGTAGGTCGCGCCACCGACACGGCGGGACTTGACCTCGAGGGCCGGCTTCACGTTCTCCAGCGCGCGCTTCAGCGCGACGACCGGGTCGGCGCCGGTCTTCTCACGAACGCCCTCGAGGGCGCCGTAGACGATCCGCTCGGCGGTGGAGCGCTTGCCGTGCAGCAGGATCTTGTTGACCAGCTGGGTGACGACCGGGGAGCCGTAAACCGGGTCGATGATGACCGGGCGCTTCGGGGCGGGGCCCTTACGAGGCATTCTTACTTCTCCTTCTTGGCGCCGTAGCGGCTGCGAGCCTGCTTGCGGTTCTTGACACCCTGGGTGTCAAGCGAACCGCGGATGATCTTGTAGCGGACACCAGGAAGGTCCTTCACACGACCACCGCGCACCAGCACGATGGAGTGCTCCTGCAGGTTGTGGCCCTCGCCCGGAATGTAAGCGGTGACCTCGATCCCGCTGGTGAGGCGCACACGGGCGACCTTACGAAGCGCCGAGTTCGGCTTCTTCGGGGTGGTCGTGTACACACGCGTGCAGACCCCACGGCGCTGCGGGGAACCCTTCAGCGCGGGAGTCTTGTTCTTCTCGACCTTGTCCTGCCGGCCCTTTCGGACCAGCTGCTGGATCGTAGGCACCGTTTCTCCGTTTTCTGTGTGCCAAGGCTTGGTGGAACTAACCTGCGGTGTCTCCCTCGCACACAACCCCGTGGTCGACCCACGCGGTCGGGTGTGTTGGGCTTTTCCGACACGGAATCCCATGGCTGATGTACAGCGACGGCGCTCTACGCGCGGGGCGCTGTAAGACGCTCCGGCTCGGCGCGGCGACCGGTGTGCATGCACGCACAAGGACCCGGGGACACCCCAGGCACAAGGTCAGAGCGTACCTAGCGCATGGGGCTCGGTCAAAACAAATGCAACGCCGCAGGTCGCCGCCTTCGGCCGAGCGTCACGCGGGTGTCCCGCACGTGACCGCCCGGTGTCGGGCCACCTCCACCCGCTCTACCACAGTCGTCCGCTGTGTGCCACCCACGCGCCGACGGAGCGCAGCGACGGAGACCCACCTGCCGCCGGAGCGCAGCGACGGAGAGCCACGTGACGAAGCGCAGAGCCACCACGCCGCAGCACCGGTCGGCCGACCCTAGGCGATGCCGGCGAGGACCAGCAGGGCCCAGAACGCGGTGCCCATGTAGCCGAGGACCAGGCCGAGGACGGCCGCCCAGTCACCGTCCATGTTGCGGTCACGGATCTGGGACCGGGCGATGTGGCCGGTGATCACCGCGGGCAGCACCGGCAGCGCCAGAAAGCCGGTCAGGCCGCACACCAGGGACACCACCGCCAGCACGTTGGTGGGGCGGGCCTGCGGGGGCGGGGGCGGGGCGGGCAGGAATGTGGCCGGAACCGGTGTGGCGACCGTGGCCGGCGTCACCATCGGGCCGGCCGGCAGGTCGGCCACCAGCGCGGCCAGCTGGCCGTAGGTCTGCGCCGCGACCACGGCCTCGTGACGCTGCTCGTACTCCTCGACGGAGAGCCGGCCCTCGGCGAACGCGGCCTTCAGCACGTCGACCGTCCGGTCGCGGTCCGCGTGGCCCGCCCGCATCGCGGCCTGCGGGGACGGCGCCTGCGGGGACGGAGCCTGCTGCCAGCCGACGACCGGCCGGTGGCCGTAGCCCTGCCCGTGGCCGTAGCCATGCCCGTAGCCCTGCTGGCGGCCCTGGCCGTGCTTGTGGCCGGGACCGGGTTCGCCCCACGGTTGAACGGACATCCGCCACCTCCCGGTACCGCGGCACCCCCGCGCACCCTCACTGGTCCTCATAGTGCAGGACGAACAGGGGAACTGAGTAGTTGCCGATTCGGCCCAGTAGACGTCGGGAATGGGATTCAGGGCGGCGCGGCTCACCCGGTCGGCGGACACCCTCAGGGAATCCTCAACTCGGGCGACAGCCCGTTCGGGCAGTGCCAGGCTGAACCCCGGGAGTCCGGCCACCACGAACTCCGGCCACCACGAGCAGAGAAGGCCGCCATGCAGGCGTCATCACCGCCCTCCTCCGACCACCCCGAACCGGGCACCCCGTCCGCCGTCAGCATCCGAGGGCTGTGGAAGCACTTCGGCACCCAGGCCGCCGTGGCCGGGCTGAGCCTGGAACTGCCGGCGGGCTCGTTCATCGGCCTGGTCGGCCCGAACGGCGCCGGCAAGACCACCACGCTGTCGATGGTCACCGGACTGCTGCGGCCCGACCAGGGCACCGTCCTGGTGCACGGCACCGACGTGTGGGCGGACCCGGTCACGGTCAAGGCGCGGATCGGCATCCTGCCCGAGGGCCTGCGGATGTTCGAGCGGCTCAGCGGACGCGAACTGCTGCAGTACACCGGGCGGCTGCGCGGCCTGCCCGGCGCCGAGGTGGACCGCCGCGCCGAGGAACTGCTGACCGTCCTGGACCTCGGCCGGGACGCCGACAAGCTGGTCGCCGACTACTCCACCGGCATGCGCAAGAAGATCGGCCTGGCCGCCGCGCTGCTGCACAACCCCGACGTGCTGTTCCTGGACGAGCCCTTCGAGGGCGTCGACCCGGTCTCCGCGCAGACCATCCGCGGCGTGCTCAAGCGGTACGCGGCGGCCGGTTCCACGGTCGTCTTCTCCAGCCACGTGATGGAGCTGGTCGAGCAGCTCTGCGACTGGGTCGCGGTGGTCAACGCGGGCCGGGTGATCGCCCAGGGCCCGCTGGACTCGGTGCGGGGCGGGCGCAGCCTGCACGAGGCCTTCCTCGACCTGATCGGCGTCCGCGAGGACGACGGGCAGGCGCTCGGCTGGCTCGGGGGCACCCAGTGAGCACCGCCGCCGTCCGCGCCCCCGTTCCCGTCCCCGACGGGCGGACGGTGGTCCGCGCCCTGGTCGCGCTCAAGCTGCGGCTGCTGCGCAACGGGCTGCGGCGCAGCCCCGGCCGGACCGCCGTCTTCGTGATCGGCGGCGTCGTGGGCCTGGCCTTCGCGGGTGGCATCGCCGTCGCCCTGGCCGCGCTGAACGGGCGCTTCGCGGGCTCCGGGGACGCCGGCGTGATGCTGCTCGGCGTGCTGACCCTGGGCTGGGCCGCGCTGCCGCTCTTCCTGTTCTCCAGCGACGAGAGCGCCGACCCGACCCGGCTCACCATGCTGCCGCTGCGGCCCGGCCCGCTGCTGCGCGGCTCGCTGCTGGCCGCGCTGATCGGGCCCGGGCCGCTGATCAACCTGGTGCTGGTGACCGGCGCGGTACTGGCCGGCGCCGGCGGCGGGGCCTCGGCCGCGGTCGCCGTGGTCGGCGTGCCGCTCGCGGTGCTCTGCCTGGTCACGCTCTCCCGGGCGGTCGCGGCCGGCAACGCCCGGATGCTCTCCAGCCGTCGCGGCAAGGACTTCGCGATCTTCGGCGGGCTGGCCTTCGCGCTGCTGATCCAGGCCGCCAACGTCGGTTCGCAGAGCGTCTTCGGTCGCCCCGGCGACGACCTCGACCTCGGTCCGCTGAAGCCGATCGCCTCCGTGCTGCGCTGGATCCCGCCGATCAGCGCCGCCGACGCGCCGCGCACCGCCGCCGAGGGCCGGTACGGGCTCGCGGTGCTGCAGCTCGCCGCGGCCGGCGTGCTGCTGGCGCTGCTGCTGCGTTGGTGGCGCGGCAGCCTGCAGGAACTCATGGTCACCGCCGACTCCTCCACCCTGGAGGTGGCGCGCGGGGTGCAGCGCTCGCGCGGCTGGGGCTTCCTGCCCCAGGGCCGGGCCGGCGCGGTGATGCAGCGCCACCTGCGGTACGCCTGGCGCGAACCGCGGGCCAAGGCCGCGCTGTTCACCAGCATCGGCATGACGGTGGTGATCTGCGTGCTGTCGATGGTCCAGGGCTGGGCGAGCGTGTACCTGCTCGCGATGACCGGGATGTTCCTCGGACTGCAGATGCTCAACCTGTTCGGCATGGACGGCTCGGCGTTCTGGATGGTCGCCGCCACCCTGCGCACCCCGGCCGACGCCCGCGACGAGCTGCGCGGCCGGGCGTACGCGGTGCTGTCCTACGCGATCCCGGTGACGGGGGTGCTCGGGCTGGCACTGGCGGGCGTCACCGACACGTGGGCGGACCTGCCGGCCGCGCTCGGCCTGGCCTTCGCACTGCTCGGCTGCGGGGTGGCGCTCGGCGCGATGTTCAGCGTGCTGGTGCCGTACGCCATGCCCGCCGACAACAACCCGATGCGCAACGCCGCCCCCGGCCAGAGCGGGCTGGTCATGCTCAACTCGTTCGGCTCGATGTTCGGCGTCGCACTGCTCGCCCTGCCGGCCGGCGGCTACCTCGGCTGGGCGCTGACCTCGGACGGGCCGAGCTGGCCGGTCCTGCTGATCGGCCCGATGTACGGCGCCCTGGTCGCCGTCCTCGGCGTACGGATGGCGGCCACCCGGCTGCTGGAGCGCATCCCGGAGATCCTGGCCAAGGCCGTCCAGCGCTGAGCCGAACCGTTTCCTCCGGCGCCCGGTCCCGTCCTGGGGCCGGGCGCCGCTGCCTGCTCCCCCGCCCCTCCCCGCCGTCCTCCGCAGTCGTCCGTCCCGGTCGTCGGTGCGGGCTCCGGCATCATGGGCAGGAGGAACAGGGCCGTCGAGGAGAGCAGGGACACACCGTGGGCAAGGGCGCGCAGCAGGGCGGAGACGCCGGGCCGCTACTGGAGCAGGCGGTGCGGGCGGTGCTGACGACCCCCGAGGAGGGGCTGGACCTCGCGCTGGACACCGGGGCGTCGCTGCTGGCCGCCTCGGCCGGGCAGTGGCCGGCGGTCAGCCGGGCCCTGCTGGGGTACGCGGACACCGCCGTCGGCCGCTGCTGGTCCGCCGGGTGGCGCCCGGCCGACCTGGCGCGGGTGGTGCGGCGCGGGCTGAAGCCCGTCCACCTGGCCCTCGCGGTGGACCTGATCGCCGCCGAGGACCGCCGCCACCCCGCGGCGGCGCTCGACCGGCGCTGGCAGGAGCAGCTGCGCGAGCTGGAGGTCGAGGCCTGGTGGCCCGGCGACGAGCAGTACCTGGGGGCGTTCGCCCAGCGGCACCGGCTGGACCGCTTCGCGCTCGCCACCGCCGTCCTGGAGCTGCTGCGCACCTGGGGCCGGCTGCCGCCGATCGCCCCGGTGGGACCGGCTCCCGGGCAGACGGTGCGGCCGCAGCACGTCGGGTCGCGGCAGTCGGGGCCGCGGCACTCGGGGTCGGAGCGTCCCGGTTCCTTGGCCGGCGAGCCGCGGATGCTGGCCCGGATCCGGGCGCTGCTGGCCAAGGCCGAGTCCACCGAGTACCCGGAGGAGGCCGAGGCGCTGACCGCCAAGGCCCAGCAGCTGATGGCCCAGCACAGCATCGACGAGGCGCTGCTGGCGGCCGCCGGTGCGGACCGGGACGCCCCGGCGGCGCTGCGGATCGGGGTGGACAACCCGTACGAGGGTCCCAAGACGATGCTGCTGGACGCGGTCGCGGTGGCCAACCGGTGCCGGGTGGTGTGGGCGAAGGAGTTCGGCTTCTGCACCGTGGTCGGCTTCGACGGCGACCTGGACGGCGTCGAGCTGCTCTACACCTCGCTGCTGGTGCAGGCCACCCACGCGCTCAACAAGGCGGGCTCCCGCCGGGACTCGCGCAGCAAGGCGTTCCGGCACTCCTTCCTGGTCGCGTACGCGGCGCGGATCCGCGAGCGGCTGACCGCCGCCACCGAGCGGACCACCAGCGCCGCCGCGGCCGGCCGGCACCTGCGCGAGGACGGCACCGAGGAGCAGCTGCTGCCGGACGAGCGGCTGCTGCCCGCGCTCGCCGCCCGCTCGGAGGCGGTGGACGAGGAGATCGGCCGACTGTTCCCGAAGCTGGTCTCGCAGCGGGTCCGGGTCAGCGACGGCAAGGGCTGGGCGGCCGGACGGGCCGCCGCCGACCGGGCCGCGCTGCACGGGCGCGCCGGGGAGATCCGTCGGTAGCACCGCACCGAGACCTGGTAGAACGTATTCCGCCACGAACGAAGGGGGATTCGACGTGACGGAGCCGGCTGCCGAGTCGGGGTATCGGGACCGGGTGCGCGGAGCGCTGCTCGGCGGAGCCATCGGCGATGCGTTGGGCTGGCCGGTGGAGTTCCAGCAGCTCCACCAGATCCAGGGCCACTACGGGCCGGCGGGCGTGACCTCCCTGCCGGGCGGTCCCGGGCCGGTCGAGGTCACCGACGACACCCAGATGACGCTGTTCACCGCCGAGGGCCTGATCCGCGGTTTCGTCCGCGGCTGGACGGGCGGCGGAGGCTCGGTGCCGGAGGCCGTCCACGGCGCCTACCGGCGCTGGCTGCTGACGCAGTACCAGCCCGCGCCGGACACCGTGCCGCAGCCCCGCCCGTACGACGGCTGGCTGCTGCGGCAGCCCTTCCTGTACGCGCGGCGGGCGCCGGGCAACGCCTGTCTGAGCGGGGTGTCCGAGCACCCGGTGTTCGAGGCGCCGTCCGTGATCGGGCGGCCGGGGCCGATCAACCCGGGTTCCAAGGGCTGCGGCACGGTGATGCGCTCGGCGCCGTTCGGGCTGGCCCGGCTGGGCGTCGAGCAGTCCTTCGGGCTGGCCGTGCAGTGCGCCCAGCTCACCCACGGGCACCCGACCGGCTACCTCGCGGCGGGCGCTTTCGCGGCGCTGATCGAGCGGCTCGCGAACGGGACGGAGCCGTGGGCGGCGGTCGGCGAGACCGTGGAGCAGATCCGCGAGCTGCCGGGCTCCAAGGAGACCGTCCAGGCGCTGGCCCGGGCGGTGCGGGTCGCCCAGGAGTCCGAGCCCGCGGCGGAGGCGGTGGAGCGGGTCGGGCTCGGCTGGATCGCCGAGGAGTGCCTGGCCATCGCGGTGTACTCGCTGCTGGCGGCCACCCTCGACTCCGACCCGGTGCGCACCGCGCTGCTGCTGTCGGTGAACCACTCCGGGGACAGCGACTCGACCGGCGCGGTCTGCGGCAACCTGGTCGGGGCCGCGTACGGCGCCTCGGCGCTGCCCGCCGAGTGGGCCGGGGCGGTGGAGGGGCGGGCCGAGCTGCGGCAGGTCGCGGACGACCTGCTGGTGCTGTTCGGCAGCCGCGACCCGCTCCACCCGGGGCTCGGCGGGCGCTACCCGGCCTGGTAGGGGCGCCTCCCTGGCGGGTTCCCTCCCCGGTAGGGGTCCCTCCCCGGGTCCCTCAGCGTGCCTGCGGATCGGTGACCTGGCCGAGGAACAGCGGCCGCCCGCCCTGGGTGTCCCGGATCAGGAACAGGAACGGCCGGTCGATGTGCAGTTGGACGGTCTGGTCCGGGGCCGGCGCGGCCGCTCCGGCGATCCCGACGCCGCTGCCGGCCGCCGCGACCGTGCCGTCCTCGTCGACCTCGACGGTGGCCTTCTGCACCACCGTGCTGACGGCGAGCGGATCCTTGGCGATGCCGCTGAGGTCGGCCCCGTCGAAGAGCGACTTCACGCCGAGCGAGCGCAGCGCGGAGGTGAGCTCGTTGGACGTGTCGAAGTGGAAGCGCGGAAGCTGCAGGTCGACGTGCCGCTCGGCGAGGGCACCGAGGATCCGGTCGAGCTGGGGCTGGTCCAGGCCCTTGGTGAAGGCCGCGAAGCCGCCCTGCGCGGGGACGATCAGGTCCATCGCCAACCCGCCGCCCGCGTACGGGAGTTCGACGGCCTGCCAGGGCTCGCCGACGATCCCGCCGGAGCCGTCGGCGTACTTGAACCCGCCGGTCTGACCCATCGAGGGGACGGCCGGGGCGGAACCGTCGAGCTTGTGGAACGGGCGGTCGGCGGTCTGCGAGGGCTTGAACGCGGAGGCCCACTTGGCCTTGAGGTAGAGCGCGTCGGTGAGCACCAGCCGGGTGTCCGCGGTGATCGCGTTCGGGGCGAAGAGGTCCTTGATCCGGCCCTCGGTGGCCTTCTCCACGGCCGCGTTGACGGCCTTGCGGGAGCCCTCCGGGTCCTTGGCGAAGTCGGCGGGGTGCACGCCGGCGTCGAACGCGGCGGCGAGGGTGGTCAGGTAGTCCGGTGAGACGGCGAGGCCCCGCTGGGCCCAGAGGTCGTCGCTCTGGCGCAGGGTGAGCCCGTTGCCGGAGGGTGCCTGGCGGTTCAGCGCACCGGTGGCGAGGGCGTACTGCTGCGGGGTGAGCTCGGTGTGCAGGGCCTTGGCGAGTTCGTCGGCGGTGGTGCCCCGGGTGCCGGGCAGCAGCATGGCCAGGACGGTGGCCAGGCCGGACGGGGAGACCACGAGGTTGCGGCCGGCGTCGTCGGGCCGCGTGGTGAGGGTGTGCAGGAGGTCGAGGCCGAAGGCGTCGGTGGCGGTCGCGGTCGCGGTCAGCTGGGCCGGGTCGACCGGGGGCCGGCTGGCGGGCGCCGAGGCCCTGAGCTCCGCGGGCGCGGCCGCCCCGCTGCTGCCGCAGCCGGCGAGCAGTGGTGCGGCGAGCGCGGCGGCGAGGAGCAGCGCCGCCGGGCGGCGCGGTGGACGACGGGTTCCGGTGCTGCGGTTCGTCATGGCCCTTCGACGCGCCGCCCCGCCGACCGGTTCCGCTCGCCCCGCCGAGCGGCCCTGCGCGAACGCCGCTGCCCGGCCCTGGGTGGACCCCGCCGAGCGGCCCTGGGTGGACCCCGCCGCCCGGCTCCGCTCAGTCCCAGAGCGCGCCGAGCTCCAGCAGTTCGTCCCGGTGCTCGATCCGCTCCACCCACTCGGCCGGCCAGGCCGTCTCGCCGTGGTGGGCGCCAGCGAAGGCGCCGGTCAGGCAGGCGAGGGAGTCGGAGTCGCCGCTGGAGTAGGCGGCCCGGCGGACGGCAGCCACGGGGTCGTCCGGCAGCAGCAGGAAGCAGAGCAGGCCGGTGCCGAAGGCCTCCTCGGCGACCCAGCCCTCGCCGGTGGCCAGGCAGGGGTCGGCCTCCGGGTCGGGGGCGGCGAGCGCGGCCTCCAGCTGGTCGAGGACGGCGAGGCAGTCGTCCCAGCCGCGGGCGATGACGGCCTGCGGCGAGGCGCCGTACCAGAGCGCGGCGAGGTCGCCGAGCCAGAACTCGTCGTACCGCTCCCGGCTCGCCAGCGCGTACGCCCGCAGCACCGCGGGCAGGCCGGCCGGCGGCACGCCCTCGGCGAGCTTGCGGACGGCGTACGCGGTGAGGTCACTGGCGGCGAGCGCGGTGGGGTGGCCGTGGGTGAGCGCGGACTGCAGCTGGGCGGCGCCGGAGAGCTGCCGGGCGTCCAGCTCGCGGATCAGCCCGATCGGGGCGACCCGCATGTTGGCGCCGCAGCCCTTGGAGCCGACGTCGCTCGCCTGCTGCCAGCGGTACTCGGCGCGGCTGAGCCGCTCGCAGGAGCGCAGGCAGGTCATGCCCGGGGCGCGGTTGTTCTCCGGGGAGCGCCACCAGTCGACGAACTCCTCGCGAACCGGCCGTTCCAGCCGTAGGGGCGTGAGGGGCCCGCGCGCCAGGGCGGTGCGCAGGCCGCGGCCGAGGGCGAGCGTCATCTGGGTGTCGTCGGTGACCAAGGCCTTGTCCGGCAGCGGGAGTTGCCGCCAGTCCGGATGGTCGGCGGCGATCGCCTCGACGGTCTTGAACTCCGTCACCCGGCCGATCGCGTCGCCGATCGCCAGCCCCAGCAGCGCCCCCGTCGCCTTGCCCACGGCCGCTCCCCCCTCTTCTCCGTCTGTCTGTCCGTCTGCCCGGCTGTCCGGCTGTCCGTCAGACCTCGACCAGTAGTTCCCTGAGCCCCCGGATCACGTACCCCGGGTTCCACTCGGGCTCGCGGACCAGCCGCAGGCCCGGGGCCCGGCGCAGCAGGGTGCCGTAGGACTCGGTGAGCTCCAGTCTGGCAAGCGGGGCGCCGAGACAGAAGTGGATTCCGGCACCGAAGGTGATGTGCGGGTTGTCGGCGCGGCCGAGGTCGAGCCGGTCGGGGTCGGCGAAGCGCTCGGGGTCGCGGTTGGCGGAGCCGAAGAGCAGGGCGACCTCGGAGCCGCGCGGGATGGTGACGCCGCGGACCTCGATGTCCTCCAGGACCCAGCGCTCGAACATCTGCAGCGGGGTGTCCCAGCGCATCAGTTCCTCGATCGCGGTGGGCAGCAGCTCGTCCACCGCGCCGCGCAGCCGGGCGAGCTCCTCGGGGTGGCGGAAGAGCGCCCACCAGCCGTTGCCGGTGGTGTTGACGGTCGCCTCGTGGCTGGCGTTGAGCAGCAGCACGCAGGTGGAGATCATCTCCTGCTCGCTCAGCGCGTCGGAGCCCTCCTGGGCCTGGATGAGCGCGCTGATCAGGTCCTCGCCCGGGTTCACCCGGCGTTCGCGGATCAGGGCGCGCAGGTAGTCGGAGAACTCGATGCTCGCGGTGACGGCCCGGCGGGCGGCCTCCTCGGTCGGGTTGAGCTCGAACATCCCGGTGATGTCGGCGGACCACGGCCGCAGCAGGTGCCGGTCGCCCACCGGGACGCCGAGCATCTCGGCGATCACGGCGACCGGCAGCGGCTCGGCGACGGTGGCGATCAGGTCGCCGCCGCCGACCGCAAGCAGGTCGTCGACGAGCTCGCCGGCCAGGCGCCGGACGGTCGGGCGCAGGCCCTCGACCATGCGCGGGGTGAAGGCCTTGGAGACGAGCCGGCGGATCCGGGTGTGGTCGGGCGCCTCCAGGTCGAGCAGCCCGTGGTCGTTCAGGGTGTGGAAGGGCTCGTGCGCCGGGTCGGGCCCGGGGCGGCCGAACTCCGCGTGGCTGAAGCGGTGGGTGTAGGTGCGGCCGAGCCGTCGGTCGCGCAGCAGCGCGCTGACGTCCTCGTGGCGCGCGACGAGCCACTGGTTCGTCGGCTCGAAGTACGTCACCGGCGCGTGGTCGCGCAGTTCGGCGTACGCGTCGTACGGGTGGGCCACGAACGCCGCCGACCAGGGGTCGAACTTCGCCGTCGTCGTCATCGGTCGATCACTCCAGGCCGTGAGGGGAAGCCGGAAGGATCATCGTACGCACGCGGTACGTCCGATTTAAGACCCTTCCGGCTTCAGACCCTTCCGCCTTGAGGCCCTTCCGATTGCCCGCCACCCCTCACGCCCGCTCACTCACCAGCCGCCGCACCAGCTCGGGCAGCGCCTCCGAGATCGGCTCCCGGATCACCTCGTCCGCCGCCTCGTCGTACGGCGTGGGCTCGCCGTTCACGATGATCAGCTTCGCCCCGGCCTCCACCGCGCTGTACGGCAGCGCCGCCACCGGGAACACCTGCAGGCTGGTGCCGACCGCGATGAAGACGTCGCAGCCGCGGGCGATCGACTCGGCCTGGCCGAGCACCTCCGGGTCCAGGTTCTCGCCGAACATCACCGTGCGTGGCTTGAGGATCCCCCCGCACTCCCGGCAGGCCGGGTCCGGCTCGCCTGCCTCGACCCGCGCCAGTGCGTCGGCCATCGGCGCGACCACCCGGCAGCGCAGGCACTGCGTCTCCCGTGCGGTGCCGTGCAGTTCGAGCACCTTGCGGGCGGGCAGCCCGGCCGCCTGGTGCAGCCCGTCCACGTTCTGGGTGAGCACCCGCAGCGGCAGCCCGGAGCGCTCCAGGTCGACCAGCGCCCGGTGCCCGGCGTTCGGCTCGGCGGCCAGCGCGCCCGTCTCCAGCCGCAGCAGCCAGGACCGCCGCCGGACCTCCGGGTCGTCCCGGTACGGCCCGATGGTGACCAGCTCCTGCGCCGCCGGGTCCTTCTGCCACAGGCCCTGCGGGCCGCGGTAGTCGGGGATGCCGGAGTCGGTCGAGATGCCCGCGCCGGTGAGCACGGCGATCAGGGGGCGCTTCGCGTTCATGGACCGGACGGTACGGCCACCGGCCCGGGCACGGCCACCGAAATTCCGGGTGCTCCGCGCCGTGAGCCGACGGGCGGCGCGCGGGGGTCAGACCAGCACCGGCCGCGGCGCGACGGCCGGACGGACGAGCGGGGCCAGCGCCACCAGGTAGCAGGCGGCGGCGAGCGGGATGAAGGCCAGGTCGGCCCCCGAAGCGAGCGTGCCGAGCAGCACCAGCACCGGGCTCCACCAGCGCAGCGCCCGGGAGCGGCCGGCCGCGGCGGCGGTCAGCAGCGCCAGCAGGCCGACGTAGAAGAGCAGCGGGCCGACCTGGTAGACGGCCGGCAGCACACCCGGGACGTCCTGCACCCGGCCGAAGAGCCGCGACTGCTCGCCCTTGTCCGCCGCCGCGAGGCCGACGACCAGGTCGATCCCGATCTGCACCAGCGAGCAGAGCAGCCCCGCGAAGGCCGCCCCCAGCGCTGTCCCGGCCGCGATCCGCCCGGCCGTGCCGCGTGGGGCGAGCTGTCGGCGCAGGGCGAGGAAGACCGGGGCGAACAGCAGCAGCCCGGCCAGCATCGCGGTGTGACCGGCCGTCCAGCCGAGGCCCGGCTCGCGGGAGCCCGGGACCAGGCGGATGCCGCCGTAGAGCGCCATCAGGGCGGGGGCGCCGACGACGGCGTACGGGGTGAGGCGGGTGAGGCGGGTGGCGTGAGTGGCGTTCATCTGACGATCTCTCCAGCGGTGTGGTCCGTTTCCGACACCCCAGAGCCTCCCGGCCCAGGCCCTCGTCCCGGATCGCCCGCACCGGCGAACTCCCCGCCTCCCCCGCACGAGGGAGGCACCCCGGCCGAGCCCGCCGCGGCGGAGCCCGTCAGGACTCCCCCACCACCACCGCCCCTGCCTCGTAGGCGAACACCACCGCGTGCACCCGGTCCCGCAGCCCGAGCTTGCTCAGCACATTGCTGACATGCGTCTTCACCGTGTGCTCGCTGACCACCAGCTCGGCCGCGATCTCGGCGTTGGACAGCCCGCGCGCGATCAGCCGCAGCGTCTCCTGCTCGCGCAGGGTCAGCTGCTCCAGCAGCTTGGAGGGCGGCCGCACCGCCCGTTCCGGCGCCCCCGGCCGGCGGGCGGCGAACTCGCCGATCAGCCGCCTGGTCACCGAGGGCGCGAGCAGCGCCTCCCCCGAGGCGACCATCCGCACCCCGTGCGCCAGGTCGTCCCGCCGGACGTCCTTGAGCAGGAAGCCGCTGGCGCCCGCGTACAGCGCGTCGAAGACGTAGTCGTCGATGTCGAAGGTGGTCAGCATGATCACCTTGGTGGACGGGAACTCGGCGCACACCCGGCGGGCAGCCTCCAGCCCGTCCATCACCGGCATCCGGACGTCCAGCAGCAGCACGTCCGGGCCGTGCTCACGCACCGCCTCGACGGCCTCGGCGCCGTCGGCCGCCTCGGCCACCACCTCGATGTCCGGCTGCGCGTCCAGGATCATCCCGAACCCGGCCCGCACCAGCTCCTGGTCGTCCGCGACGACCACCCGAATCGGCGTCATCCGCCCACCCCCTCCACCGTTCCGCCCGCCCCCAGCGGCAGCCGGGCGCTCACCAGGAAACCCCTGCCCTCCGGCCCCGGACCGGCCTCGGCCCGCCCGCCGCAGGCCGCCGCCCGCTCCCGGATGCCGACCAGCCCGCGCCCGCCGGACCAGCCGACCACCGTACGGCCGGCCGTCGGCGGCACCCCGCGGCCGTTGTCGGAGACCACGACCTCCAGCACGTCCCCGGCCCGCCGCACCCGGATCGCGGCCCGGTCGGCCCCGGCGTGCTTGACCGTGTTGGTCAGCGCCTCCTGCACGATCCGGTAGGCCGCGGCCTGCACGTCGGCGGGCGCCGTGCGCAGCCCGTCGGCCAGTTCGAGCTCCACCGCCAGCCCGGCCTGGCGCACCCGCTCGGCCACGTCGGCGAGTTCGGCCAGCCGGGGCTGCGGCGCCAGCTCCGGGCCGACCCCTTCCTCCTTCAACACCCCGAGCACGCGACGCAGTTGGACCATCGCGTCGCGCCCCGCGTCGGCGATGGTGTCGAACGCGCGGATCGCCCGGTCCGGGTTGCTGCGCACCACCACCGGCCCGGCCTCGGCCTGGATCACCATCAGCGAGACCGCGTGCGCCAGGATGTCGTGCATCTCCCGGGCGATCCTGGCCCGTTCCTGCGCCACCGCCCGGCCGGCCTCGCTGGCCGCCCGCTCACCGGCCTCCCGGGCACGTTCCGCCTGCACCCGGGCCAGCTCCCGCTGGGCGCGCACCAGCGAGCCGAACACGAACGAGCCGACGGAGGTGATCAGGCTGAACAGCGCGCCGTTGGGCGAGTGGGTGCCGATCACGTTGCCGACCACCGTCGCCGCCAGCACCGTCCAGCGCGCCCGGTCCGAGCACCGCTCGGCGACCGTGTAGAGGCCGATCACCCCGGCCAGCGGGACCTGCGGGTTCGCCGAGTGCGCCAGCAGCGACAGCGCGACGAAGGCCACACTGCTCGCCGCCAGCGCGGTCAGCGGCGCCCGGCGCCGCCAGGGCAGCGGCAGCGCGGTGGACACGGCCACCAGGTAGACCCACCACGGCCAGGCCGTGTCGTCGTTGTAGACCGCCCAGATCGAGATCCCGGCCGACACCACCGCCAGCAGCGAGTCCTGCACGTACGGACTCAGCCCGGCCGGCCGGTTCAGCCGGCCCGAAGCACGCTCCACCCCGGCACCTCCCCCGTAACCGGGGACACCGCCCCCGCGGAGAAGATCATGCCCTACCGGCAGTACCTCCGGAACGGCCCGGTCAGGCACCGCTGACCGTCACACCGCCGGTCTCCGCCCGCGCGGTGATGGTGCGCGCCGCTCCCGGCTGCGAGGGGATGCTCACGTCCACCCCGCCGACCGACGCCTTCGCGTCCACCGCGTACGCCTCCCCGCCCGGCACCTGCACCCGCACCCCGCCGTTCGAGGTCTTCGCCTCCACCTTCGACGGCGCGGCGGCGAAGTCGGCCCGCACCCCGCCGTTCACCGCGGTCAGCTTCACCTGCGGGGAGGTCAGCCCGCTGGCCTCGACCCCGCCGTTCTTCACGTCGGCCTCCGCCTCGCCGGCCAGCCCGTTCAGCTTGATGCCGCCGTTGGTCTCCTTCACCCGCACCTTGGTCCCGGCCGGCACGTGCACGGTGTACCCGATGCCGCAGTGGTCGCAGTCGTACGTCAGCCGGAGCACGCCGTCCTTCACCTCGTGCGTGCTCTTCGGCGCGTCCCCCCTGTAGTTCTGGTTCTCGACCACGTGCACGGTGTCACCGGCGCCGGTCACCACCACGCCGCCGTTCTCCCCCTCGACCACCAGCTCCCTGACCGGCTCGGCCACCCCGTACTCGACCGTCCGGTGCTCCTGGTCGTCCCCGATCGGCAGGCAGCCCGACATCCCGACCAGCACCCCCGCCGTGATCGCCACCGCGCCCAGTACCCGCTTCATCCCCGGCCCCCTTCGAAAGCCCCGTCATCCGACACCGAGAAGCCTTCCGCACCCGACCGTTCCCACGCCTCCCTCCCCGGAGCGGTTCCCCCGTCTCCCCCGCACGGGCGAGGAGCTCCTCCGGGAATGCCGAAGGGCCCGGAGGCAAATGCCTCCGGGCCCTTCGAACGAGTAGCGGGGACAGGATTTGAACCTGCGACCTCTGGGTTATGAGCCCAGCGAGCTACCGAGCTGCTCCACCCCGCGTCGGTAAACACGACCTTACGCGACTTCGACCAAAAGACCTAATCGCTTTCCCTCCGGGGCCCTGGCCGCCCCCGCCGGCCTCGGCCAGGGCCCCGGAAACCCCGCAGGGGCCCGGGGAAACGCCGCAGAGGCCCGGAAACGCCGCAGGGCGGCCACCCCGTGAGGGGTGACCGCCCTGCGATCAGTGACGCGCGACTCAGCCGGTGTACGGGCCGTAGTCGTAGTCGTCCAGCGGAACCGCCTGGCCGGAGCCGGCGCCGAAGGGCGACAGGTCGTAGTCGTCGTAGCCGACGGCCGAGTACATCGCGGCCTTGGCCTCCTCGGTCGGCTCGACCCGGATGTTGCGGTAGCGGGGCAGACCCGTACCGGCCGGGATGAGCTTACCGAGGATGACGTTCTCCTTGAGGCCCAGCAGCGGGTCCGACTTGGCGTGGATCGCCGCGTCGGTGAGCACCCGGGTCGTCTCCTGGAAGGAGGCGGCCGACAGCCAGGACTCGGTGGCCAGCGAGGCCTTGGTGATACCCATCAGCTGCGGACGGCCGGAGGCGGGGTGACCGCCCTCGGCGACCACGCGACGGTTCTCGGTCTCGAAGCGGCCGCGCTCGACGAGCTCGCCCGGGAGCAGCTCGGCGTCGCCCGACTCGATGATCGTCACGCGGCGGAGCATCTGCCGGATGATGATCTCGATGTGCTTGTCGTGGATCGACACACCCTGCGAGTTGTAGACCTTCTGGACCTCGGCGACCAGGTGGATCTGGACGGCCCGCTGGCCCATGATGCGCAGCACGTCGTGCGGGTTGGTGGCACCCATGGTCAGCTTCTGGCCGACCTCGACCGCCTCGCCCTCGCTGACGAGCAGCTTCACACGCTTGGAGACCGGGTAGGCGATCTCCTCGCTGCCGTCGTCCGGCGTGATGACCAGCTTGCGGGTCTTCTCGGTGTCCTCGATGCGGACCCGGCCCTGCGCCTCCGAGATCGGGGCCACACCCTTGGGGGTACGGGCCTCGAAGAGCTCGACGACACGCGGCAGACCCTGGGTGATGTCGTCACCGGCCACACCACCGGTGTGGAAGGTACGCATCGTCAGCTGGGTACCGGGCTCACCGATGGACTGGGCGGCGATGATGCCGACCGCCTCACCGATGTCGACCAGCTTGCCGGTGGCCAGCGAGCGCCCATAGCACATGGCGCAGGTGCCGACGGCCGACTCACAGGTCAGGATCGAGCGGGTCTTGACCTCGCCGATGCCGTGGCGGATCAGCTCGTCGATCAGCACGTCACCGAGGTCGGTGTTGGCGGTGGCAAGGAGCTTGCCGTCCACCGTGATGTCCTCGGCGAGCATGCGGGCGTAGACGCTGGTCTCGACGTCGTCGGCCTTGCGCAGCACGCCGTCGGCGCCCACGGAACCGATCGACAGCTTGAGGCCGCGCTCGGTGCCGCAGTCCTCCTCGCGAATGATGACGTCCTGGGAGACGTCGACCAGACGACGGGTGAGGTAGCCGGAGTCGGCGGTACGCAGAGCGGTGTCGGCCAGACCCTTACGGGCACCGTGGGTCGAGATGAAGTACTCGAGAACGGTGAGGCCCTCACGGAACGACGCCTTGATGGGACGGGGGATCGTCTCGTTCTTGGCGTTGGACACCAGACCACGCATACCGGCGATCTGGCGCATCTGCATCATGTTTCCACGAGCACCCGAGTCGACCATCATGAAGATGGGGTTGGTCTTCGGGAAGTTCGCGTTCATGGCCTCGGCAACCTCGTTGGTCGCCTGGGTCCAGATGCCGATGAGCTCCTGCTTGCGCTCGTCGTTGGTGATCAGGCCGCGCTCGTACTGACGCTGGACCTTCTCGGCCTTGGCCTCGTAGCCCTCGAGGATCTGGGGCTTGCTCGGCGGGACGACGACGTCGGAGATCGAGACGGTGACACCCGAGCGGGTGGCCCAGTGGAAGCCGGCCGCCTTCAGGTTGTCCAGGGTCGCCGCGACGACGACCTTGGGGTAGCGCTCCGCCAGGTCGTTGACGATCGCGGAGAGCTGCTTCTTGCCCACCTCGTAGTCGACGAACGGGTAGTCCTCGGGCAGCAGCTCGTTGAAGAGCGCGCGGCCCAGGGTGGTCTGCAGGCGGAAGGACTCGCCCTCGAACCAGCCCGGCTGACCGTCCTCGTCGATCGGCGGGGTCCAGCCACGGGGCGGGACGGTGCCCATCGGCAGACGGACGTCGATGACGGCCTGGACGTCCAGCTCCTTGGCGTCGAACGCCATGACGGCCTCGGCGGTGGAGGAGAAGGAACGGCCACCGCCCTTCACCTCCTCGCGGTCCGAGGTGAGGAAGAACAGACCGAGCACCATGTCCTGGGTCGGCATGGTGACGGGGCGACCGTCGGCCGGCTTCAGGATGTTGTTCGAGGACAGCATCAGGATGCGGGCCTCGGCCTGCGCCTCCGCGGAGAGCGGCAGGTGGACGGCCATCTGGTCACCGTCGAAGTCCGCGTTGAACGCGGTGCAGACGAGCGGGTGGATCTGGATGGCCTTGCCCTCGACCAGCTGCGGCTCGAAGGCCTGGATGCCGAGGCGGTGCAGGGTGGGCGCACGGTTCAGCAGGACCGGGTGCTCGGCGATGACCTCTTCGAGGACGTCCCACACGACCGGACGGGCGCGCTCGACCATGCGCTTGGCCGACTTGATGTTCTGCGCGTGGTTCAGGTCGACCAGGCGCTTCATCACGAACGGCTTGAAGAGCTCCAGCGCCATGGCCTTCGGCAGACCGCACTGGTGCAGCTTGAGCTGCGGGCCGACGACGATGACCGAACGGGCCGAGTAGTCGACTCGCTTGCCGAGCAGGTTCTGACGGAAACGACCCTGCTTGCCCTTCAGCATGTCGCTGAGGGACTTCAGCGGGCGGTTGCCCGGGCCGGTGACCGGACGGCCGCGACGGCCGTTGTCGAACAGCGCGTCGACGGCCTCCTGGAGCATGCGCTTCTCGTTGTTCACGATGATCTCGGGGGCACCGAGGTCGAGAAGCCGCTTCAGGCGGTTGTTGCGGTTGATGACGCGGCGGTACAGGTCGTTCAGGTCGGAGGTCGCGAAGCGGCCACCGTCCAGCTGCACCATCGGACGCAGGTCCGGCGGGATGACCGGGACGCAGTCCAGCACCATGCCGTTGGGCTTGTTGGTGGTCTGCAGGAACGCGGAGACGACCTTGAGGCGCTTCAGCGCACGGGTCTTCTTCTGGCCCTTGCCGGTGCGGATGATCTCGCGCAGGCGCTCGGACTCCTCCGCCAGGTCGAAGGTCTCGAGGCGGTCCTTGAGGGCCGCCGCGCCCATCGAGCCGGAGAAGTAGGTGCCGAAGCGGTCGCGCAGCTCGCGGTAGAGCAGCTCGTCGCCCTCGAGGTCCTGGACCTTGAGGTTCTTGAAGCGGGCCCACACCTCGTCGAGGCGGTCGAGCTCGCGCTGCGCGCGGTCGCGCAGCTGCTTCATCTCGCGCTCGGCGCTCTCGCGCACCTTGCGGCGCACGTCGGCCTTGGCGCCCTCGGCCTCCAGCTCGGCCAGGTCGGTCTCGGCCTTCTTGGCGCGGGCCTCGAGGTCGGAGTCGCGGCGGTTCTCGATCTGCTGACGCTCGACCGAGACGTGCGCCTCCAGGGACGGCAGGTCGCGCTGGCGGCGCTCGTCGTCGACCCAGGTGATCATGTAGGCGGCGAAGTAGATGACCTTCTCGAGGTCCTTCGGCGCCAGGTCCAGCAGGTAGCCCAGGCGGGACGGGACACCCTTGAAGTACCAGATGTGGGTGACCGGGGCGGCCAGCTCGATGTGGCCCATCCGCTCGCGACGCACCTTGGCGCGGGTCACCTCGACGCCGCAGCGCTCGCAGATGATGCCCTTGAAGCGGACGCGCTTGTACTTACCGCAGTAGCACTCCCAGTCCCGGGTGGGGCCGAAGATCTTCTCGCAGAAGAGCCCGTCCTTTTCCGGCTTCAGGGTGCGGTAGTTGATGGTCTCCGGCTTCTTGACCTCGCCGTGCGACCACTGGCGGATGTCGTCGGCGGTGGCCAGGCCGATGCGGAGCTCGTCGAAGAAGTTGACGTCAAGCACTGGTCGTCAAGCCCTCTTTCGTAAGTCGAGAGTCGTTCATGTGGTCTGAGGGGGGCCTGGGGGCGGGCCGGCTGCGCGGGCAGCCGGCCCAACCTCCGTCAGACCTCTTCGACGCTGCTCGGCTCGCGCCGGGACAGGTCAATGCCGAGCTCTTCGGCGGCGCGGAACACGTCCTCGTCGGAGTCCCGCATCTCGATGGACTGGCCGTCCGAGGACAGCACCTCCACGTTGAGGCAGAGCGACTGCATTTCCTTGATGAGGACCTTGAAGGACTCGGGAATGCCGGGCTCGGGGATGTTCTCGCCCTTGACGATGGCCTCGTAGACCTTCACGCGGCCGAGGACGTCGTCGGACTTGATGGTGAGGAGCTCCTGCAGCGCGTAGGCCGCGCCGTACGCCTCGAGGGCCCACACCTCCATCTCACCGAAGCGCTGACCACCGAACTGCGCCTTACCACCGAGCGGCTGCTGGGTGATCATCGAGTACGGGCCGGTCGAGCGGGCGTGCAGCTTGTCGTCGACCAGGTGGTGCAGCTTGAGGATGTACATGTAGCCGACCGAGACCGGCATCGGGAACGGCTCGCCGGAGCGGCCGTCGAACAGCCGGGCCTTGCCGGTGGAGTTCACCAGGCGCTCACCGTCACGGGTGAGGGTGGTGTTGTCCAGCAGGCCGGTGATCTCGTCCTCGCGGGCGCCGTCGAAGACCGGGGTGGCGAGGTTGGTGCCGCCCTGGACGGTGTCGGCGCCGATCGCCTGCAGGCGCTGGGCCCACTCGTCGGCGAGGCCGGAGACGTCCCAGCCCTGCTTGGCGAGCCACCCGAGGTGAATCTCCAGGACCTGCCCGGGGTTCATTCGGGACGGGACACCCAGCGGGTTGAGGATGATGTCGACCGGGGTGCCGTCCTCCAGGAACGGCATGTCCTCGACCGGCAGGATCTTGGAGATGACACCCTTGTTGCCGTGACGGCCGGCGAGCTTGTCACCGTTGGTGATCTTGCGCTTCTGGGCCACGTAGACGCGGACCAGCTGGTTCACGCCCGGGGGCAGCTCGTCGCCCTCTTCACGGTCGAAGACGCGGACGCCGATGACCTTGCCGGACTCACCGTGCGGCACCTTCAGCGAGGTGTCGCGGACCTCACGGGCCTTCTCACCGAAGATCGCGCGGAGCAGGCGCTCCTCCGGGGTCAGCTCGGTCTCGCCCTTCGGGGTGACCTTGCCGACGAGGATGTCGCCGGTGACGACGTCGGCGCCGATGCGGATGATGCCGCGCTCGTCGAGGTCGGCGAGGACCTCCTCGGAGACGTTCGGGATGTCCCGGGTGATCTCCTCGGGGCCCAGCTTGGTGTCACGGGCGTCGACCTCGTGCTCCTCGATGTGGATCGAGGAGAGGACGTCGTCCTGCACGAGGCGCTGCGACAGGATGATCGCGTCCTCGTAGTTGTGACCCTCCCAGGACATGAACGCCACGAGGAGGTTCTTGCCGAGGGCCATCTCGCCCTCGTCGGTGCAGGGGCCGTCGGCCAGCACCTGGTTGACCTCGACGCGGGCGCCCTCGTCCACGAGCACCTTCTGGTTGAAGGCGGTGCCCTGGTTGGAGCGGGTGAACTTGGCGGCGCGGTACGTGGTGTACGTGCCGTCGTCGTTGGCCACGGTGACGTAGTCGGCCGAGACCTCCTGGACGACACCGGCCTTCTCGGCGGTGATGACGTCCGCGGCGTCGACGGCGCAGCGGTACTCCATGCCGGTACCGACCAGCGGAGCCTCGCTCTTCAGCAGCGGCACCGCCTGGCGCATCATGTTCGAGCCCATGAGCGCGCGGTTGGCGTCGTCGTGCTCGAGGAACGGGATCATGGCGGTCGCAACCGACACCATCTGGCGCGGCGAGACGTCCATGTAGTCGATCTCGGTGCCGGGGATGTAGTCGATCTCGCCGCCACGGCGGCGGACCAGGACACGCGGCTCGGCGAAGGTCAGCTCCGCCGTCAGCGGGGCGTTGGCCTGCGCGATGACGTAGCGGTCCTCCTCGTCGGCCGTGAGGTAGTCGACCTGCTCGGTGACGACACCCTCGATGACCTTGCGGTACGGGGTCTCGATGAAGCCGAAGGCGTTGACCCGGCCGTACGAGGCCAGCGACCCGATCAGACCGATGTTCGGGCCTTCGGGGGTCTCGATCGGACACATGCGGCCGTAGTGCGAGGGGTGCACGTCACGGACCTCGAAGCCGGCGCGCTCACGGGAGAGACCGCCGGGGCCGAGCGCGGACAGACGACGCTTGTGGGTCAGGCCCGACAGCGGGTTCGTCTGGTCCATGAACTGCGACAGCTGGCTGGTGCCGAAGAACTCCTTGATGGAGGCGACGACCGGCCGGATGTTGATCAGGGTCTGCGGCGTGATCGCCTCGACGTCCTGGGTGGTCATGCGCTCGCGCACGACACGCTCCATACGGGCGAGACCCGTACGGACCTGGTTCTGGATGAGCTCGCCGACGTTGCGCAGGCGGCGGTTGCCGAAGTGGTCGATGTCGTCGACCTCGACCACGATGTCGCGGCCCTCGCCGTCACGCCACTCGGTCTCGCCCGCGTGCAGCTTCACCAGGTACTTGATCGCACCGATGATGTCGGGCTCGGTGAGCACGCCGGAGTCCAGCGACTCGGCGTTGCCCAGCTTGCGGTTGACCTTGTAACGGCCGACCTTCGCGAGGTCGTAGCGCTTCGGGTTGAAGTACAGGTTCTCCAGAAGCGTCTGCGCGGCCTCGCGCGTCGGCGGCTCGCCCGGACGCAGCTTGCGGTAGATGTCCAGGAGCGCGTCGTCCTGGCCCTGGGTGTGGTCCTTCTCCAGGGTGTTGCGCATCGACTCGTACTCGCCGAACTCCTCGAGAATCATCTCGTTGGTCCAGCCGAGGGCCTTCAGCAGCACGGTGACGGACTGCTTGCGCTTGCGGTCGATGCGGACGCCGACCATGTCGCGCTTGTCGATCTCCATCTCCAGCCAGGCACCACGCGAGGGGATGACCTTGCAGGAGTAGATGTCCTTGTCGGAGACCTTGTCCAGGGTGGAGTCGAAGTACACACCCGGGGAACGGACCAGCTGCGACACGACGACACGCTCGGTGCCGTTGATCACGAACGTGCCCTTGTGGGTCATGAGCGGGAAGTCGCCCATGAAGACCGTCTGAGACTTGATCTCACCGGTCTCGTTGTTGGTGAACTCGGCCGTGACGAAGAGCGGAGCCGCGAACGTGAAGTCGCGGTCCTTGCACTCGTCAATGGAGTTCTTCGGCGGCTCGAAACGGTGGTCGCGGAAGGTCAGCGACATCGACCCACTGAAGTCCTCGATCGGGGAGATCTCCTCGAAGATCTCCTCCAGACCGGACTTGGTGGGGACGTCCAGACCGTTCTCCAGCGCCTTCTCGACCCTGGACTTCCAGGCCGCGTTGCCGAGCAGCCAGTCAAAGCTCTCGGTCTGCAGGGCCAGGAGGTTCGGGACCTCGAGGGGCTCCTTGATCTTCGCGAACGAGACGCGGAGAGGAGCGGTGGATGCGGCGGAATTGTTCGAGGCGTTGCGCGGCGCGGCCAAGAGGGGGGTCCTTCCGAGGGCTCGGAGCTCACTACGCGCGTACCAGCCGGGCCTAATTGGGCTTGGACCCGCCTCCTCGCCACTGGCCTCCGCCGGGGTCGAAACCCCAGGTCAGAGCCGCTTTGCGGAGGCGATGCCAGACCCCTTCAGGGCAACGCAAACTCCGGGCGACGAGTCACGGAGCAGCTAACAGGCAGCGCAAAGGGACAGTGTAGCCAAAGGCCACACTGCTGTCCAGCTCTGATTCGGAGACCGAATCGGAGACTCCTCCCGGTAGCCGGCGGACGCGAACGCCTGCCGGGTACTGCTCTAACTCACGTGGAGTCATTTCCCGCCGGAGCCACTGGTTATGCATCCAGCAGCGAACCAACCGGGCGGACTCGCGCCTTGAGAATCGCGCGCCGCGCCAGGGTTCGTCAAGGGCCCGCCGACGGGGCGGACCTCGCCCCGTCCATCGGTCCGGCCCCCTCCCGCGTTACAGACGCCGTGGTGGGGGCCGCCCTGACGATGGTGATCACCTTACCGCTCGCCACCGACGGTGCCGAGTGAGCGGTGGGCCACACCGGTGGGCCGCGCCGGCCCGGACGGGAAAGCGGGGCCGGGCACCGCCCGGTACCCCGGGAACGCAAAAAGCCGGGCCGACCACCCGCAAGGGTGATCGGCCCGGCCGTACGCCCCCTCAGAGGGGGCGCATGATCACTTGACGGTGACCTTGGCGCCGGCACCCTCGAGGGCGGCCTTGGCCTTCTCGGCAACGTCCTTGGCAACCTTCTCCAGGACCTTGGCACCAGCGGTGTCAACGAGGTCCTTGGCCTCCTTCAGGCCGAGGGAGGTCAGGGTGCGCACCTCCTTGATGACCTGGATCTTCTTGTCGCCGGCACCGTCGAGGATGACGTCGAACTCGTCCTGCTCCTCAGCGGCCTCGGCGGCCGGGCCGGCAACGCCGGCGGCGGCAACGGCGACCGGAGCGGCAGCGGTGACGTCGAACTTCTCCTCGAAGGCCTTCACGAAGGCAGCGAGCTCGATGAGGGTGAGCTCCTCGAACTGCGCGAGCAGCTCGTCCTGGGTCAGCTTCGCCATGATGGCGTCCTTCCACTAAATCGGCAGGTGGTGCCGTATGTACGGGTTTGGCGGGCACGGGCCCGCAGCGAGGCGTGAGCCTGCCGAACTACTCGGCGGCAGCGTCCTCGGCGGCGGGAGCCGGCGTACCGGCACCGCCCTGCTCGACCTTGTCGCGCAGCGCGTCCACGGTGCGGACGAGCTTCGACGGCAGGGCCTGGAAGAGCGCGGCAGCCTGGGACTGCTTGGCCTTCAGGGCACCCGCCAGCTTGGCGAGCAGCACCTCGCGGGACTCGAGGTCCGCGAGCTTCTTGATCTCATCGGCGGACAGCGCCTTACCGTCAAGGACACCGCCCTTGATGATGAGAGCGGGGTTCTCCTTGGCGAAGTCACGCAGAGCCTTCGCCGACTCCACCGGGTCACCGGTGACGAAGGCAACAGCCGTCGGACCGTTGAACAGGTCGTCGAGCTCCGTGATCCCGACCTCATTGGCCGCGATCTTGGTCAGCGTGTTCTTCACCACGGCGTACTCGGCGTTGTCGCCGAGCGAGCGACGCAGGGTCTTGACCTGCTTCACCGAGAGACCGCGGTACTCGGTCAGCAGCGCCGCGGAGGAGCCACGGAACTTGTCCGTGATCTCGGCAACGGCAGCAGCCTTGTCGGGCCTGGCCATAGGCTTACGCCTCCTTCCGTGATGTCGAAGTCGGGCCGACCGCGAAAGTCGACCTAGGTCGCCGCGGACCGACCGGACGGAAGGAAAGCTCCTGCGAAATGCAAGGAGCCCCGGTGCGCAGGCGCACGGGGCTCGTGACGACCTCGACGGGCGTCCACGCGAGCGCGGTACCCGGAAGTCGAAGCTCCAGACACACCTGCGCGGGCTGCCTGCGACGAATCGCAGATCCTTCGGCCGCCGGCTCCCTGACGGGGCGCGGCGACAACCAGCGGTCTTTGGCTTCGGTAACAGTAACGGCACCGCGCCGTCCGGGGCAAATCGCCCGGACCCCGCCCGTCCCGGGGCTCAGCGGGCCAGTGGGGAGACCATCCGGACGCCGGTGTCCACGGTGTCCGTCTCGGCAGGCGCCTGCGCCGAGAGCAGGGCCCCGGCGAGGTCGGTGTAGAGCACCGAGTCGTCCGCCCGGCCGCTGTCCCCGTTTCCGGTGCGCTGGATCCGGACCAGCTGGTCCTTGTCGTTGAGCCAGAGGTCCAGGGTGAGCGAGAGTGAGCCGCCGGGCGCGAGCGCGGCCCGCAGGCCGTCCCGGCGGGCCTGGGTCAGCTGGGTCTGGGCGGCCGCGTACTTCTCGGCGGTGGTGGTGACCCGGTAGTGCTCGACGGTCGAGTCCTCGTACTTCTCCTCGCCGACGAAGGCGGCGTCCGTCCCGTCGGCGGTGGCCGCGGCCAGCGCCTCGACCGGGTTCAGCAGGTCGATCAGCCCGGCGTAGGGGATCTCCTTGTGGCCGTCCGGGTCCGGCGGGACGGTGAAGCGCTCCCAGTGCCTGCCGCCGTGCCGGGCCGCGGTGGCGGCGTCGCCGCCCTGGTAGGCGACGGTGTCCACGACGATCAGCTGCTCGGCGTCGCCCGGGGTGGAGCGTTTGACCTGCAGTGCCGTCTTGGGCTGCCAGAACAGCGGGCCGGATCCGGCATCCGCGCCGAGCCGGTAGCTGACCTTGGCCCGGCGGGCGGTCTGCATGGCCAGCTGGGCGGAGAGCAGCACCCCGTGCGGCGAGCGGTCGGTCGGCTTGGCCGGCCCGGTCGAGGAGGCGCCGGCCGGCGAGGCGCTGGTCGTGCTCGGGCTGCCGGACGGCGTCGCGCGCGCGTCGTCTCCCCCGCCGCATCCGCTCAGCCCGCTCGCCAGCAGGGCGACGACGGCCACCGCCGCCAACCGCTGCCGTCCCGCCACGTCCGTTCCTTCCTCGCCCGGCCCCCGTCCGACGGCGGCCCTCCTCCGGCCACCATGCCACCCGCCGCAGGCCCGGCCGGTGGCGGCCCCCTCGTCGGGCCGCGCGGCCCGGGCGGATCCACCGGGTCGGCCGAGTCGGGACGCGGAACGGGGAGCCGACGGCGTCGGCTCCCCGTCCGCCCGGGTCAGCTGGTGGCGTCGTCCTTCATGTACTGGTCCAGGTCGCCGAAGTCGATGAAGTCGGCCGGCTCGGACGCGATGACCGGGGTCCCGTAGTCCGAGTACGTCACGGAGACGTTCAGCGGGCCGGCCTTGGTCTCGGACCGCTCGGTCCGCTTGACCACGAGCTGGTCGGCGTCGACCCAGACGTCGACCTGGTCGCTGGTGATGCCGGCCCCGGTCAGCTTCTGCTTGATCTGGTCGAGCTGGTCCGCGGTCACTCCCTGACCACTCGCCTTGGCCATGTCGGCGACGCTGAGCGTGCCCGAGTAGTGGGTGGTGGCCTTGCCGTTCACCGTTTCCGGACCGACCTCCGCGACCTTGCCACTGGCGATCAGCGTCCGGACGCCCTGCACCGGGTCCGCGTTCTGGAGCTGGTCGGTCGAGCCGCCGGTCGCCTTGGCCATGTCGGCCTTGTCGAAGCGCACCCAGTGCGGGCCCCCACCGCTCTGGACCATCTGTCCGCCCAGGCGCATGTACATCGCGTCCTTGGTGTACAGGTACCGCACGCTGGGCCCGCCGGTCACCGGCTCCAGGACCTTGGCCATCGGCGAGCCCGACAGGTCCATCGTCAGGTCGGCTTCGAGGCCGTCGGACCAGCCGACCGCACCCTTGCCCTTGATGGTGACCGCGCCCACCGTGATCACCTCGTCGATCTTCGCCGACTTGGCCGCGCCGGTCTTCTGGGTGACCTGCTCCAGGTAGACCGCCGGCGTCACCTTGGTCGGCTTCGAGGCGGCCTCCGACGAGGCTGCGGACGACGGCGCGGCAGCCTGCGCGCCGGCCGTGGTCGGCGCGGCCGGGGCGGCGTTCCTGCCGTCGCCGTTGCTGTCGTTGCAGGCGGTCGCGGTCAGTGCCACAGCGGCAAGGACGACGGCGACGGCGGTCTTGCGGGTTCCAGCCATGGTTCCCCCCTTGAGAACCCCCGGGCGCGAGGTGCGCCCGGGGCGGTAGCCGGTCGTGCGGGTGGAGCCCCACGGGCTCCGGTTCACCGGCCCGGCCGGATCAGCCGAGCAGCTTGAGCAGGTCGGTCGCGTCGCCGAGGTCGGCGGCGGCGGGCGCCGTGATCGCGGAGGCCTTGCCGAGGTCCGAGTACTTGACGGTGACGGCCTGCTTCTGGCCGTTCGTGTCGCCGTACTCCTGGTACTGGACGAGCTCCTGCTTGCCGTTGAGCCAGAAGTCGAAGGTGAGGGTCTTGCCGTCCTCCTCCAGCGTCTTCTGGACGGCCTTGCGCTGGTCCTCGGGGAGCGCCGACATCCCGGCCACCAGGACGGAGGTGTCCTCGACCGCCCGCAGGTGGGTGGTCTGGACGCCGCCCAGGCTCTCCTGGCCGACCTTGGACAGCTTGCCGCCCTGGGCCGCGACGGTGAGCACGACGACCGGGTTCAGCATCTGGCCCGCTGCCACGAAGCCGTCACCGGCCTCGTTGCCGGCGGGCAGCTTGACCCAGTGCTTGCCGCCCAGGGCCGCGGCCGCGTCGCCGCCGCCGAGGTAGGCGTCCGCCCCGATCACCCGGAAACTGAGCTTCTTGCCCCCCATGTCGCCGGTCAGGTCCGCGGCGGCCTTGGCCGGGTCCTTCCAGTCGGCGTCACCGGAGCCGCCGCCCTTGGCGTCGTCCGGGGCGATCATGGTGACCTTGCCGTTGCCGGCCTTCTGCATGACCAGTGCGGAGGCGGCCAGCGCCGCCTTCGGGTCTCCGGTCAGCGCCGCCGCGATCGGGTCGCCGCCCTTGGCGTCACCGCTCTTGGCGTCGTTGCCGCCCTTGCTGCCACTGCTGCAGGCGGTGACCGCACCGAGCAGGACGGCCGTCGTCGCGACGGCCGAGGCGAGGCGCACAGCGCGCATGGAGTACCCCCGTGAGGTCCGATTCGATCCATGGAAGAGCTGATATTCAGGTCTTCTCAGGACTTTTCCCAGGCGGACTCTAACGGATGGCCCGAGCCGCCACGCACCGGATGTCCCCTCCCGTCAGCCGCCCGCGGTAGGCGTCGCGTCTTCCGTTCCGGAGGAGGGGACATCCGTGGTGGTCACGGTGGTTCCGGCACTGCCCCGCACCGTCTCACGCAGCCTCAGCAGCCGCTCGCCTGGTCCGACCCAGACGTCGAAACCGATCGCCGTCACCCCCTGCTGCCGGTACCAGTCGACCGTCGCGGTCCGCCGCTGCGGGCTCAACTCCTCGTCCTTGCCGAAGAATTCGTCCACCGACACGGAGCCCTGGTAGTGCGCGGCGGTCATTCCGTCCAGTTGCTCGCCACCGAGCGAGCCGAGTGCGACGTGCTGGGCGATCGCGTACGCGCGGCTGCCCGGTCCGGTGATCAGCGCGGTCGTCCAGCCTCCCGCGTAGCCGTCCGGATCAGGGCCGGCCGTCGGGTCCAGCGACTCGGCGCCGGCCCGGTCGGCGTGCTTGGCCGCACCGCCCTGGTACGCGAGGTCGACCGCACCGTTGCGCAGCGCCAGCTGCCCGGTGCCCGCCTCGTCGGTGACAGTCAGCTCGGCCTCGTCCCGGGGGCCCCAGACCAGGGTGCCGCTCGCGGTGCGCCGGCCGGCCGGGCCCTCCCGTACCACCTCGATCCGGGCGCCGCCGGCGTCGTCCAGTGCCTGCGCGGCCGAGAGTACCACCTGCTTGGGCGGCACGGCCGCGGGGGTGCCGGGCCTCCGGGTGTCCGGGGCGGCCAGCAGGCTGCAGCCGGTGCAGGCGCCGAGCAGCAGGAGGGCCGCCACCAGGGCGGCGGAGCGGGGGGCTGTCGGCACGGGACACTCCGTCGGTCACAGGCTCTCCACATGATCTGACCGGCAGAGCGTACGACGTCTCGGGCATTCGTTCCCATCCGAGCCGGTCCCGATCCCGCAACCGTTCCGATCGCGGCCCCGGCTCCCCTAAGACCACAGCCCCGGAACCGACGGCGGCCCCGGAAACGACGACGGGCCCGCACCCCCGGTGAAGGGGGTACGGGCCCGCCGTACGGACTGCTCTAGAGCACTGGGGCTCAGACCGCGGCCGGGTCCTCCTCGGTGAGGAGGTTGCGGGTGCGGTTCGGGTCCACCTGGATGCCGGGGCCCATGGTGGTCGAGAACGCGGTCTTCTTGATGTAGCGGCCCTTGGCGGCGGACGGCTTGGCGCGGAGCACCTCGTCCAGCGCGGCGGCGTAGTTCTCGACCAGCTGCTCGTCGGTGAAGGAGGCCTTACCGATGATGAAGTGCAGGTTCGAGTGCTTGTCGACGCGGAACTCGATCTTGCCGCCCTTGATCTCGTTCACGGCCTTGGCCACGTCCGGGGTCACGGTGCCGGTCTTCGGGTTCGGCATCAGACCACGGGGACCGAGCACGCGGCCGAGGCGGCCGACCTTGCCCATGAGGTCCGGGGTGGCGACGACGGCGTCGAAGTCGAGGCGGCCCTTGGCAACCTCGTCGATGAGCTCGTCGGAACCGACGATGTCGGCACCCGCAGCACGCGCGGCCTCGGCACGCTCGCCGGTCGCGAAGACCAGGACCCGAGCGGTCTTACCGGTGCCGTGCGGGAGGATCACGGTGCTGCGGACCATCTGGTCGGCCTTGCGCGGGTCGACGCCCAGACGCATGGCGACCTCGACGGTGCCGTCGAACTTGGTGGTGCTGGTCGCCTTGGCGAGGCGGACGGCCTCGAGGGGGGCGTAAAGGCGCTCGCGGTCGACCTGGGCGTCCGCGGCCTTCAGGGCCTTGCTGCGCTTCATAGCTGCTCCTGAATGGTGATGGGAGTTGTGGTGTCACGGGCCTGCGCGGGCCCTACCACAAGGGACGAGAAGGGTTTCAGCCCTCGACGGTGATGCCCATCGACCGGGCGGTGCCGGCGATGATCTTCTCCGCGGCGTCCAGGTCGTTGGCGTTCAGGTCGGGCATCTTGGTGGTGGCGATGTCGCGGACCTGGGCGCTGGTGAGCTTCGCGACCTTGGTCTTGTGCGGCTCGCTGGAGCCCTTCTCGACACCCGCGGCCTTCAGGATGAGGCGCGCGGCCGGCGGCGTCTTCGTGATGAAGGTGAAGGAACGGTCCTCGTAGACCGTGATCTCCACCGGCACGATCATGCCGCGCTGCGACTCGGTCGCAGCGTTGTAGGCCTTGCAGAACTCCATGATGTTGACGCCGTGCTGGCCCAGCGCGGGGCCGACCGGCGGCGCCGGGTTGGCCGCACCGGCGTTGATCTGGAGCTTGATAAGCCCCGTGACCTTCTTCTTCTTGGGAGGCATGTCTCTCCGGGTCCTTCCGAGAGGTGATTGCTGGTGCGTGCGGAACCGGGGCGACACCCGGCCGGGAGCACACACATCGAACCAGGCTAACGCGTTCGCGCCGCTGGACCAAAACGGATCCGGGGCAGGGCGCTCGGCCCCACCCCGGATCCGAAGACCGTATGACTAGTTCTTCTGGATCTGGTCGAAGGAGAGCTCGACCGGGGTCTCCCGGCCGAAGATCTCGACCAGGCCCTTGACCTTCTTCGAGTCGGGGTTGATCTCGTTGATGGTCGCCTGCAGGGTCGCGAACGGACCGTCGGTGACGGTGACCGAGTCGCCGACCTCGAAGTCCAGCACCTGGATCTCGCTCGGCTTGATCGGCGAGGGCTTGCCGGCCTCCTTGGCCGCCTGGCGCTCGACGTCCGGGGCGAGCATCTTGACGACCTCGTCCAGGGTCAGCGGGTACGGGTCGTAGGCGTTGCCGACGAAGCCGGTGACACCCGGGGTGTTGCGCACGACGCCCCAGGACTCCGGGGTGAGGTCCATGCGCACCAGGACGTAGCCGGGGAGCTTGTTCTGGCGGATGGTCTTGCGGTCGCCGTTCTTGATCTGGACGACCTCTTCCTGCGGCACCTCGGCCTGGAAGATGTACTCCTCGACGTTCAGCGAGACGGCGCGCTGCTCCAGGTTCTGCTTCACCCGGTTCTCGTAGCCCGCGTAGGTGTGGATCACGTACCACTCGCCCGGCATGAAGCGCAGGTCCTCGCGGAACTTGGCGACCGGGTCGACCTCCTCGGCCTCCTCAGCCTCCTCGGCGGCGGCCTCGTCAGCCTCGACCTCGTCAGCCTCAGCCTCGGCCTCGCCGGCCTCGACCTCGTCGGCGGCGGCCTCGACGTCGCCCTCCACGTGCAGCGCGGCCTCCTCGGCGGGCTCACCGGCCTCGGCCTCGTCGTACGCCTCGACCTCGTCCTCGTCGCTGTCCGCGGCGTCCACGATCTGCTCGGCGGACTCTGCGTCGTCAGCCAGCTCGGCCGCGTCCAGCTCGGCGGCGACATCCGCCTCGCGGACGGTCTCGTCGGCGTCGTACAGGGGGGACTCAGACACGGTGGCTGCTTCTTTCCTGGAGATGGTGAAGGTGGCGCGCTCCGAAACCCGACCCGGCACGCTGCCGCTCGCGCGGGCGCCTGGAGAGGTCTCGGAGACTTCAACAGTACCGAGTCAACGGTAATGGCGCGTACGTCCGCCGCAGACAGCTCGACCCGGGCCGAAGGTCGGCCCGGGTCGGAAAGCTGTTTCGAAGGTGGTCGGCCGCGTCAGCCGAAGATCCAGAGGCTCATCTTGGAGAAGCCGTAGTCCAGGCCGGCCACGAAGGCCATCACGACCACGACGAACACGACCACGACGGTGGTGTAGTTGGTGAGCTCGCTCCGGGTGGGCCAGACGACCTTGCGCAGTTCGGCGATGATCTGGCGGTAGAACAGCCCCATACGGGCGAACAGGCCCTTCTTGGCCCGCTTACCGGACTTCTTGTCGCCGGAGCGGTTGGCCCGCTTGCGGTCGCGGCGCGAGAGCGCCTTCTCCTCGCCCTCGGCAGGCGTGGTCTCGGCAGCGCCGTCGGCACCCTCGGGGTTGCCGCTCTCAGGCGTTGCGGTGGAGCCCGTGGTCTCCGTCACTCGTCCTCACCTGAATCCGGGTCCTGCCGAATCCGTCGCCGCGCACCCGATGGAGCGCGACCGGCCGGCTTAGCGGTGCTGATCGGTGCCATCTCCGCATCAAGCCCGCTCGCTCTGTGGAGCGAACGGGCTGACAACGGATCAAGCAGCAGGGCAAGAGGGACTCGAACCCCCAACCGCCGGTTTTGGAGACCGGTGCTCTACCAATTGAGCTATTGCCCTACGGTGCCTCGCGGCTCCGGTGGCGACCAACCTACCGCATCTCTCCCCGCTGTCTGCACAGACGGTGAAAGCTCCGGTCTTTTTCGGCGGGCCGTCGAGGAGCGAGTGTACGTGGTCGAGGGGTGTTTGGTCGAACCTCTTCTTCCGGGAGGACCGATCGCCCGGCGGATGTCCGGTCCGACGGGGCGCCCGCCGACGGATCGTCGGGCGCCGCGATGCGGACGGAGCCGTACGGATACTGGAACCTCGATGCCCGGTCCGTCCCGGTTCTGCGACGATGCAGGCATGAGCGCTTCCACCCCGCAGCCCGACCAGTCCATTCGCCCCGCCGACCGCCGGGTCTCCGCCCGGATCGGCGCGATCGCCGAGTCCGCGACCCTCGCCGTGGACGCCAAGGCCAAGGCCCTCAAGGCCGCCGGCCGCCCGGTCATCGGCTTCGGTGCCGGCGAGCCCGACTTCCCGACGCCGGACTACATCGTCGAGGCGGCCGTCGAAGCCTGCCGCGACCCGAAGAACCACCGGTACACGCCGGCGGGTGGCCTGCCCGAGCTGAAGGCCGCGATCGCCGCCAAGACGCTGCGCGACTCCGGCTACGAGGTGGACGCCTCCCAGGTACTGGTCACCAACGGCGGCAAGCAGGCGATCTACGAGGCCTTCGCGGCGATCCTGGACCCGGGCGACGAGGTCATCATCCCGGCCCCGTACTGGACCACCTACCCCGAGTCGGTCCAGCTGGCCGGCGGTGTCCCGGTGGAGGTCGTGTCCGACGAGACCACCGGCTACAAGGTCTCGGTCGAGCAGCTGGAGGCCGCCCGCACCGAGAACACCAAGGTGGTGCTGTTCGTCTCGCCGTCCAACCCGACCGGCGCGGTGTACACCGAGGCCGAGGCCGAGGCGATCGGCCGCTGGGCGCTGGAGCACGGCCTGTGGGTGCTCACCGACGAGATCTACGAGCACCTGGTGTACGGCGACGCCACCTTCACCTCGCTGCCGACCCTGCTGCCCGAGCTGGCCGACAAGTGCGTCGTCGTCAACGGTGTCGCCAAGACCTACGCGATGACCGGCTGGCGGGTGGGCTGGGTGATCGGCCCCACGGACGTCATCAAGGCCGCGACCAACCTGCAGTCGCACGCCACCTCGAACGTCTCCAACGTCGCGCAGCGCGCCGCCCTGGCCGCCGTCGCCGGCGACCTGGACGCCGTCGCCGAGATGCGCACCGCCTTCGACCGCCGCCGCAAGACGATCGTGCGGATGCTCAACGAGATCGAGGGCGTCTACTGCCCCGAGCCCGAGGGCGCCTTCTACGTCTACCCGTCGGTGAAGGGCCTGCTGGGCAAGGAGATCCGCGGCATGCGCCCGCAGACCTCCGGCGAGCTGGCGACCCTGATCCTGGACGAGGCCGAGGTCGCGGTCGTCCCTGGCGAGGCCTTCGGCACCCCCGGCTACCTGCGGCTCTCCTACGCGCTCGGCGACGCCGACCTGGCCGAGGGTGTCAGGCGGATCCAGAAGCTGCTCGGCGAGGCCCGCGACTGACGTCGGCCCGACATTCGGGATTCACCCGGCACACCGCCCTCTTTCACCCCTTCGGGGGAGGGAAAGAGGGCGGTTCCCGTTTGGGGGTCCCATACGGCAGTATCGGTGAATGGAACGCCTGTTGAACCCGCGAGACGTCAGGGGCCTCCCGAAGGCCCACCTGCACCTGCACTTCACCGGCTCGATGCGCCCCGCCACGCTGCTGGAGCTGGCCGACAAGCACGGCGTCCGGCTGCCGGAGGCGCTCAGCTCCGGTGAGCCGCCGAAACTGCGGGCCACCGACGAGCGCGGCTGGTTCCGCTTCCAGCGCCTCTACGACACCGCCCGCTCGGTACTGCGGGACGAGGCGGACATCCGCCGGCTGGTCCTGGAGACCGCGCAGGACGAGCGGCGGGATGGCTCCCGCTGGCTGGAGATCCAGGTCGACCCGACCTCGTACGCGCCCCGGCTGGGCGGACTGATCCCCGCGCTGGAGCTGATCCTGGACGCGGTGGAGAACGCCGCCCGGGCCACCGGGGTGGGCATCCGGGTGCTGGTCGCGGCCAACCGGATGAAGTCCCCGATGGACGCCCGGACGCTGGCCCGGCTGGCCGTCCGCTACGCCGACCACGGGGTGGTCGGCTTCGGCCTCTCCAACGACGAGCGCCGCGGCTTCGCCCGGGACTTCGACCGGGCCTTCGCGATCGCCCGCAACGGCGGCCTGCTGGCCGCCCCGCACGGCGGCGAGCTGGCCGGCCCGGAGTCCGTCCGGGACTGCCTGGACGACCTGGACGCCGGCCGGATCGGCCACGGCGTGCGGGCCGCCGAGGACCCCCGGCTGATGGAGCGGCTGGCGGCCCGGCAGATCACCTGCGAGGTGTGCCCGTCCTCCAACGTCTCGCTCGGCGTCTACGAGAGCCCCGAGGAGGTCCCGCTGCGCAAGCTCTTCGACGCCGGGGTGCCGCTGGCGCTGGGCGCGGACGACCCGCTGCTGTTCGGCAGCCGGCTGGCCGACCAGTACGACCTGGCCCGGGACGTCCTGGGCTTCGGCGACGCCGAACTCGCCGAGCTGGCACGGCAGTCGGTGCGCGGCTCGGTCGCCCCGGAGGCCGTCCGCAAGGAGCTGCTGGCGGACATCGACGCCTGGCTGGCGAACGGGCACGCCCCCGCGGACGCGCCCGCCACCGCCGCCGCGACCTCGGCCTCGACCTCGACCGCCTAGAGCGCGACGCCCACCATCACCGGCTCGTTCACCAGCTCCACCCCGAAGGCCTCGCGGACCCCGTCCCGGATCTCCCGGGCCAGGGCCAGCAGGTCCTCGGCGGTGGCCGAGCCGCGGTTGGTGAGCGCCAGGGTGTGCTTGGTGGAGAGGGTCGCCGGGCCGCTGCCGTAGCCCTTGCCGAAGCCCGCCTTGTCGATCAGCCAGGCCGCCGAGGTCTTGGTGCAGCCCTCCGGGGCCGGGTAGGCGGGGGCGTTCTCGGCGCCCGGGCGGGTGCGGAAGGACTCGTACTGCGCGGCCGTGAGCACCGGGTTGGTGAAGAAGGAGCCCGCCGACCAGGTGTCGTGGTCCGCCGGGTCCAGCACCATGCCCTTGCCGGCCCGCAGCTTCAGCACCGCCTCGAACGCCTCGGCCAGCGGCACCCGCTCGTCCTGCCCGACGCCGAAGTGCTTGGCCACCTCGGCGTACTTGACCGGGCTGGAGAGCCCGGCGTGGTCCGCCAGGGCGAACCGGACCCGCAGCACCACGTAGCGGTCCGGCTCGGCCTTGAACCGGCTGTGCCGGTAGGAGAACGCGCACTCGGCGTTCGAAAGCGTGACCGCCTCGCCGATGGCGCGGTCGTACGCGACCACCTCGGTGATCGTCTGGGCGACCTCCTGGCCGTACGCGCCGACGTTCTGCACCGGGGTGGCGCCGGCCGAGCCGGGGATGCCGGCCAGGAACTCGATGCCGGCCAGGCCGTGCTCGCACACCGCCCGGGCGACCGCCTCCGACCACACCTCGCCGGCGGCCAGCTCCAGCACGGCGCCGTCCAGGACGAAGCCGGTGGTGGCGATCCGCAGCACGGTGCCGGAGAAGCCGGCGTCGCCGATCACCAGGTTGGAGCCGCCACCGAGGACCAGCAGCGGCTCGCCCGCCGCGTCGGCCTCGCGGACGGCGGCGATCACCTCGTCGTCGGTGTGGGCCGTCACCAGGCGGCGGGCCGGCCCGCCGAGCCGGAGCGTGGTCAGCGGGGCGAGGGGGGCGTCGTTTTCTACCAGCACGCCCACCAGCGTACGGGGGGAAAGCGGGCTGCCAATCGCCCGCTCGCCTCCGGCCGCTCCGGATCCGGTGCCGACGTTCCTCGCTCCGGCGCTCCTTCGTCGCTGGTCACTCCTCGCTTTCGACACCGGCGCGCCCTTCGGCTCGGGGCGGGCTGCTAATCGCCCGCTCGCCTCCGGCCGCCCTTCCCCCGCACCGGCCCGCGCTCGGGCGGCAGCGGCTCAGGCGCGGGCGGCCTCGGCCCGGTCCGCCACCGGCTGCCCGGGGGCAGCCGGGGCCGCGGACTTGCGCCGGCGCGGGATGAGCACCGCGGCGAGTGCTCCGGCCGCGACGGCCGCCGCGCCGACGTAGAGGGCGGGCACCAGCCCGTCCGCGAAGGCCTGCGCCGACTGGTAGCCGCCCTGTGCCGAGAACACGGCCGAGAGCACGGCGACCCCGAGCGCCCCGCCGACCTCGCGCAGCGCGTTGTTGGCGCCGGAGGCGATCCCCTGCTCCTGCGGCCGGACGCCGGCCATCACCAGTTGGGCGGTCGGGCCGAAGTAGAGGGACATGCCGATCCCGCAGATCACGATGCCGGGGACCTGCGTGAGGTAGTCGTACCCGGTGCTCCCGTCGACGACCAGGGCGAACAGCCCCAGGCCGGCGGCCTGGAGCGCCAGCCCGGCGGCCACGATCGGCCGGCCGCCGATCCGGTCGGAGACGATGCCCGCGATCGGCGAGATCAGCAACGGCATCGCGGTCCACGGCAGCATCCGGATGCCGGCCTCCTGCGGGCTGTAGTGGCCGACCCCCTGGAGGTACTGGCTGATCAGGAAGATCGAGCCGAACATCCCGAGGTACATCAGCAGGCTGGCGGCGTTGACGGCGGAGAAGGCGCGGCTGCGGAAGAGCCGCATCGGCAGCATCGGGTGGGCGGCCACGCGCTGCTCGTACCAGACGAAGGCGGCGAGCAGCACGGCGCCGCCGATCAGGGAGCCGAGGACCAGCGGGCTGGTCCAGCCGTCCGGGTTGCCGCGGATCAGGCCGAGCACCACTCCGAACATCCCGAGGCTGACCAGCACGGTGCCGGGCACGTCCAGGGCCCGGTCCGCGCCCCGGCTCTCGCCGAGCCGGAGGAAGGCCAGCGGCAGCAGGACGAGTCCGACCGGGACGTTCACCCAGAAGATCCACTGCCAGGAGAAGTGCTCGGTCAGCGAGCCGCCGATCAGCGGTCCGGCGGCGACGGCGAGGCCGCTGACGCCCGACCAGATGCCGAAGGCCAGCCCCCGCTTGGCCTCGGGCACGGCGGCGGTGAGCAGGGTGAGGGTGAGCGGCATCATCACCGCGGCGCCGACGCCCTGGATCGCCCGGGCGGCGATCAGCTCGCCGATCTCCGGGGAGAGCGCGGCCCCGGCGGAGCCGGCGGTGAAGATCGCCAGGCCGATCAGGAACATCCTGCGGCGGCCGAAGCGGTCGCCGAGGGCGGCGCCGAACATCAGCAGCACGGCGAAGCTCAGGGTGTAGGCGCTGACCGTCCATTCGAGGTCGGACAGCCCGCCGCCGAGTTCCTCGCGGATCGACGGCAGTGCGGTGGTGACCACCAGGTTGTCCAGGGCGGCCATGAAGCTGGCCGCGCTGACGATCACCAGGGTCCAGATCGCGGTCCTGCCGAGGGCCGGTTTCTCCGTCATGACTTCCCCCAGGTTTCTCTAGGTTTCCCTAGGTAGTTATTGATCAATAACTTTCATGGGCCGAAAAGGGGCCGCACGGACACCGCCGCGCGACCCGCCTACTCGGCCCCTTCGCACCCGTCGAAGCCGGTCCACATCCGGTGGTCCTGCGGGTAGCCCAGCGCCACCAGCGTGTTGATCAGCATCCCGTAGGCGAAGAACCGCGTGGCGTCCTTCATGTCGCCGCCGATCCGGATCCTGACGCGATCGAACAGGCCCTCCCACAGCCGCCGGGCGCTCTCCCCGATCTCCTCCTCGCCGGCCGCCCGGGCCGCGGACACCGAGACGTAGAGCTGCATCTGCATCATGAGCTGGTCACGGTCCTCGACCAGGCCCATGTACGCCCCGGACATCGCCTCGGCGGCCGCCTCGCCGGTCAGGCCGGCCGAGGCCTCGTCGAAGACCCGCCAGGTCTCCTCGACGCAGCGCTCGGCGGCCGCCTCGAAGATGGCCTGCTTACCGGGGAACAGCCGGAACAGGTACGGCTGGGAGACGCCCACCCGGCGGGCGATCGCCTCGGTGGAGGTGCCCCGGTAGCCACCCCGGGCGAACTCGATCATCGCGGCACGGACGACGCTCTCGCGCCGCTCCTCCGCGCTCATCCGCATGCTCGACCTCGCCATGACCCTCAAGTTAGTGGCCAATCACTATCTACGCAAGGCCTGCGACCGCGGCCGGGATTCCGCCGTACGGCCCCGGTCACGGCCAGGTCGGTTGATCGGCCGACCAGTCGGGCCGATCATTCGGGCCGGCCCGGTCGGCCGGCCCGTCGACCCCGCCGGTCTCAGCCGGTCTCAGCCGGTCTCAGCCGAGCCGGACGATCGCCCGGGACATCCCGAGGACCTTCTGCCCGCCCGTGGTCGCCAGCAGGTCGACCTGCACCCTGCGGTCGTCCAGCTTCTTGGCGACCTTGGCCGAGACCTCGATCACCGCCCCGGCCCCGTCGTTCGGCACCGGCACCGGACGGGTGAACCGCACGCCGCACTCGACCACCGCGGCCGGGTCGCCGACCCAGTCGGTGACCACCCGGATCGCCTCGGCCATGGTGAACATGCCGTGCGCGATGACGTCGGGCAGGCCGACCTCCAGGGCGAACTTCTCGTTCCAGTGGATCGGGTTGAAGTCACCCGAGGCGCCCGCGTAGCGCACCAGTGTGGCGCGGGTCACCGGGAAGGACTGGGCCGGCAACTCGGTGCCGACCTCGACCTCGTCGTAGCTGATCGCCATCGTGTTCACTCCCCCGCCTCGTCGGCGGCCCGGGCCACCAGGGTCATGACCGCCGTCAGCACGTGCTCGCCGGTCCCGTCCAGCACCTCGCCACGCACGGTGAGCACGTCGTTGCCCGCCAGCGACTTGATGTTGTCGATGGTCACCACGACCGAGAGCCGGTCGCCGGCCCGCACCGGGCGGGTGTAGGTGAACTTCTGGTCGCCGTGCACGACCCGGTTGAAGTCCAGGCCCAGCTCCGGATCCCCGACCACCTGGCCGGCCGCGCCGTAGGTGACCACGAAAGGGAAGGTCGGCGGGGCGATCACGTCCGGGTGGCCCAGTGCCTTCGCCGCCTCCGCATCGGTGTACGCCGGGTTGGCGTCGCCGATCGCGATCGCGAACTCGCGGATCTTCTCCCGGCCGACCTCGTACGGCTCGGTGGGCGGGTAACTACGCCCGATGAAGGAGGGGTCGAGCGCCATGGCAGCTCCTCGGAACGCGGATGGATACGAAGCGGTCGGATACGAAAATGACTCCGGGCCACACCCCCCATGAGGGATGCGGCCCGGAGTCGAGACCTGATTCACACAGGCCCGATGCCCTACAACGAGGTCAGCGGGTCTCGCGGTGCGCGGTGTGCGAGTTGCAGCGGGGGCAGTGCTTCTTCATCTCAAGACGGTCCGGGTCGTTACGCCGGTTCTTCTTGGTGATGTAGTTCCGCTCCTTGCACTCCACGCAGGCCAGCGTGATCTTCGGGCGGACATCGGTGGCAGCCACGGGAGTGCCTTCCTTGGACAACGAATAAGAACACGACAAGAGTAGCCGACCGGGAGTGCGATCTCCCGACCGACTACGCGGGGTAGCGGTGACCGGACTTGAACCGGTGACACAGCGATTATGAGCCGCTTGCTCTACCAACTGAGCTACACCGCCACAGTGATCCGCAGCACAGTCGAAACTGACCGCTTCTCACCAGAGCCCCCATGCGGAATCGAACCGCAGACCTTCTCCTTACCATGGAGACGCTCTACCGACTGAGCTATAGGGGCGAACGAGGAAGAGATTACACGTTTCGCGCCCGGAGGTGAAATCCGTATCCCGCGGCGAAGACCGCAGGTGGGCGAGGTGCACGGACGAGCGATCCAAGGTCGGGCGTTCGATCGGCCGGTGAGGAGTGCGGCCCGACCCGATACGACTATTGCCCGCCTCCCGGCTCCCCGCCCCTGCGCGCCATAGGCTCGACGCTCATTGATCGGAATCGACTGGCCGACCGTACGGGCCGGCGCGAGAAGGAGCCGGCGATGGACAGCGCAGCCGCCGACGGGCCACACCACGGGCCCGGCCCGGCGGCCAACCCGCTCGGGCACGGCCCGGTCCTGCTGCTCACCGGCGCCCGACTGGCCGACGGGCGAGTGGTGGACGTCCGGATCAGCGGCGACCGGATCCAGGCCGTCGGCACCGTCGGCAGCCTCGGCCCGCTGCCCGCTCTGCCCGGCGCGCCCACCGTGACCACCGGCGCCCGGATCGACCTCAAGGGCTACCTGCTGCTCCCGGCCCCCGCCGAGGCGCACGCCCACTACGACACGGCCTTCTCCGCCGCCCTGGCCACCCCGCCGCCGGACACCCCGGCCGACCTCACCCGCCGGGTCACCGAGGCCGCGCTCACCTCGCTCGGCTACGGCGCCACCGCCCAGCGCACCCACGTCCGGATCGGCGACGTGCACGGGCTGCGCCCGCTGGAGGCAGTGCTCACCGCCCGGCAGGCCCTGCGCGGGCTCGCCGACCTCCAGGCGGTCGCGATGCCCCGGCTGCTCACCGGCCGGGCCGGCGCGGACGGCCGGACACAGCTGCGCGAGGCGCTCAAACTGGGCGCCACGGCGGCCGGCGGCTGCCCGGAGCTGGACCCGGACCCGGCCGGGTACGTGCAGTTGCTGCTGGAGGCCGCCCGGGAGGCGGACTGCCCGGTGGACCTGCACACCACCGCCGCCGACGCGGCCCAACTCGCCCGGCTGGCGGGCGCCCTGGCACCGCTGCGGCCGCGGGTGACGCTCGGGCCGTGCGGCGCGCTGCCCCACGGCGCGTCGACGGTGCTGGCGACCAGCGGGGTGCGGGTGGTCTGCCTGCCGCAGAACGGCGGCTGCACCGGCCTGGAGGGCCGGGCGGCGGGCCTGCGGCCTGGCCTGCTGCGGGAGTTGGCGGCGGCCCGGGTGCCGCTGGCGGCGGGCAGCGGGGCACTGCGCGACCCGTCCAACCCGGTCGGCCGGGCGGATCCGCTGGAGGCGGCGTATCTGCTGGCGGCGGGCGGGGAGTTGGAGCCGGAGGCGGCGTACGACGCGGTGGCGAACCAGGCCCGGGCGGCGCTCGGGCTGCCGCCGGTCCGGGTGGACGCCGGGTTCCCCGCGGAGCTGCTGGCGGTGCGCGGGGACAGCCTGGCCGGGGCGCTCGCGGGCGGGCACAGCCGACTGGTGGTGCACAGCGGCCGGGTGGTCAGCCGGACCAGCGCGGTACGGGAGTTCGCGGACACCGTGGCGCTGGCGCTGCCCCGGCAGTCCGGGAGCACGGAGGACTGAGGGGTGGTCGGGGCCGGGGGCTCGGGGGCGAGCGACTCGGGGGGCGACCGGCTCCGAGGGCGGCCTGACCCACAAAAGGGGCGCGCGACGGTTTGTCGCGCGCCCCTCCCCCACCTACCGGCCGTCCTTCGACGGCGGCGTGAGCGGCCCCTGGCCTCCCCCACACGGAGCAGGTCCCGCTCGCCTCGGCACCGACGCTACGCCCACGGAGCACCACCGCCGACCGGCCTTGACGCCCCTCTGTCGCCCCGCGGCCCGCTCTTGACGCCCCGTTGACACCCGGACGGCGGAACGGGCGCGCTACGGCACGTACCGGTACCCGATCCCCGGCTCGGTGAGCAGGTGCCGCGGCCGGGCCGGGTCGCGCTCCAGCTTGCGGCGCAGCCCGGCCAGGTAGACCCGCAGGTAGTTGCCGCGCCCCTCCTGGGCCGGGCCCCACACCTCGCGCAGGATCTGCCGTCCGGGCACCAGCCGGCCGGGGTTGGCGAGCAGCAGGGTGAGGATCCGCCACTCGGTCGGGGTGAGCCGCACCGGGCCGTTCGGGCCGTTCACCGCGGTGGCCGCGAGGTCCACGGTGTGGTCGCCGATCACCGGCCGGGCCGGCGGGACACCGCCCAGCGGACGGCGCAGCACCGCGCGCAGCCGGGCCAGCAGTTCGTCCATCAGGAACGGCTTGGTGAGGTAGTCGTCGGCGCCCGCGTCGAGGGCCCCGACCTTGTCGGCGGCGTCGCTGCGGCCGGAGAGCACGATGATCGGCATCGCGCTGTGGGTGCGCAGGCCGCGCAGCACGTCCATCCCGTCGAGGTCGGGCAGGCCGAGGTCGAGCAGGACGGCGTCCGGGAGCGAGTGGGCGGCGCGGTCGAGCGCCTCGCCGCCGCTGGCGGCGGTGCGGACGGCGTACTGCCGGGCGCTCAGGTTGATCCGTAAGGTGCGCAGCAGGGCCGGTTCGTCGTCGACGACCAGAATCTCACTCATACGGTGGCTCCTCCCCAGGGGCAACGGGCTCGGCGGCGACGGGCTCGGTGGCGTGCGCAGTGGCGACGGACTCGGTGGCGTGCGCGGTGGCGGGATACGCGGTGGCGGCGGGCAGGGTGAGCAGCATGGTGGTGCCGCCGCCGGGGGTGTCCTCGACCTCCAGGCTGCCGCCCATGGCCTCGGCGAGGCCGCGGGAGAGAGCAAGCCCGAGGCCGACGCCGGTGGTGTTGTCGGTGTCGCCGAGGCGCTGGAAGGGCAGGAAGACCCGGTCGCGGTCCTCGGGGGCGATGCCGGGGCCGCGGTCGATCACCCGGAGCTCGACCTGGTCGGCGTGGTGGCTGGCGGTGACCAGGACTGGCGTGCCGGGGGCGTTGTACCGCAGCGCGTTGGTGATCACGTTGGCCAGGACGCGTTCCAGCAGCGGCGGGTCGGCGAGCACCGCCGGGGCCGTGTCCAGGTCCAGCGGCTGGATCGGCGCGTACGGGTCGGGGAGACTGTCGAGCGCCCGGGGCAGGATCTCGTCCAGGTGGGTCTCGGTGAGGTGCAGGGTGAGCGCGCCGGCCTGGAGGCGGCTCATGTCGAGCAGGTTGTCGACCAGCCGGGTGAGCTTGACCAGGGACTCGTCCGCGGTGGCGAGGAGTTCGGCCTGGTCCTCGGGCGAGAACTCGACGTCGGGGCTGCGCAGCGAGCCGACCGAGGCCAGGGCGGCGGCTAGCGGGGTGCGCAGGTCGTGGCTGACGGCGGCGAGCAGGGCGGTGCGCATCCGGTCGGCGGCCTTGATGGGTTCGACCTCGGCGGCGACCACGGCGAGCCGGTCGCGTTCGAGGGCGGCGGCGACGTGGGCGGCGAAGGCGGTGAGGACGCGCTGGTCGGCGGCGGGCAGCCGGCGGCCGGTGAGTACCAGGACGGCGTCCGCGCCGACCGGGACCTCGGTGGTCTCCTGCGGGCCGTCGTCGTCCTGGTGCTCTCCCGCGCAGTGCGCGAGCACCTCGCCGTCGGCCCGGGAGAGCAGGGCGACCGCCCGCATGCCGAAGGCCGTCCGGGACTTCTCCAGCAGGGCGGGCAGCGCGTCGGCGCCGCGCAGCACGCTGCCGGCCAGGGTGGAGAGGGTCTCGGCCTCGGCGGTGGCGCGGGCGGCCCGGGAGGTGAGCCGGCCGGCGTGGTCGACCACGGTGGAGACGGTGAGCGCGATGGCGGCGAAGACCACCAGGGAGACGATGTTGTTGGTCTCGCCGATGGTCAGGCTGTGGATCGGCGGGATGAAGTAGTAGTTCAGCAGGACCGAGGCGATCAGCGCGGCCACCAGGGCGGACATGGCGCCGCCGAGCAGGGCGACGGTGACCACGCCGAGCTGGAAGATCAGCGCGTCGGTGGTGAGGTTGATCCGGCCGTCGGCCTGGGAGAGCACGGCGGTGAGCAGCCAGGGCAGTACGAAGCCCGCCACGTAGCCGACCAGGGTGCGGCGCCGGGAGTGGCGGCGGCCGAGCGCGGGTAGCCGGCCGCGGCCGGTGAACTCGTGGGTGACCATGTGGACGTCGA